>JAGQTO010000092.1:14165-14369 GCA_020439025.1 Mycobacterium sp.
GTTCTTCAGCTCAATCCTCGACTTCTCCACCTGGTCGGCGGCGCTGAAGCAGTTTGTGGATTTCTTCGCCGGGCTGCTGAACCCGACCGGGTTCCTCAACGTGCTGCAAGATGTCGTGGACTTCTTCGCCGGACTGCTCGACTTCTCGTCCTGGTCGGCGATGCTCAGCGAAGTGGTGGACTTTTTCGCCGGGTTGACGGACTT
>JAGQTO010000092.1:14402-26892 GCA_020439025.1 Mycobacterium sp.
GGTTCTTCAGCTCAATCCTCGACTCACTGGGCAGTCTGGACGTGTTCGCGGCGTTGGCCGCTGCGTTCGCCGGCCTGGTCGGCGCCGATGGAACATTGAATGCGTGGATAGCCAGCATCCCGCCGGCGTTGACATCGCTAGCAGAATGGATCAACCAGGTATTCACCAAGCCGCTTATCGGCGCACTAACGGGCGGGGCGAGCCTGGATTTGGGTGCGCTGGGTGTGTGGGCGCGGGGGTTGTTGGCCAGCGATTCGCGCATCCCGGCGAATAATTTGTTCGGCCAAGTTTCATCTTCTTTGTTCGGGGTAATCCCGGTTTCGCACATCTCCAACGAGCAGCCCAATCTGCTGACGCAGGGAGCGTTCGACAGCGCCGATCAGGTGGCTTCTGCTGACGGCTGGACGTGGGATGACTCCATGTCATACACGGGTGGCGGCGGCGCACTGTCGGTGACAGCAAACGGCACCGTCAAGGTGATGTACTGCAATCAGTCGATTCCGGTCAGTGTGGGCGACAAGATCGCTTTGCAGGCGTTTTACCGCACGTCTGGCTACGCAGGGTCTGGCACGCCGATCTATCTGTCGCTGATCCCGTTTAAGGGTGCCGCGCAGCAGACTGCGGTGACGATTGGGGCCGGGGCCGGTGCTGCATCGTGGACGCAGCTTTACGGCGCGACGTGGACGGTCCCCACTGGGGTTACGTCGGTGCGTGTGCGGCTGGCGCTGTCCAGCGCCGCGTCGGCGGGGACGGTCTGGTTCGATGATGTTCGGCTGGCGAAAACCGGGCTGTTGCAGCAGGGTCTGGTGGAGCGGCTGACCGATGCGTGGAACAACTTTTGGAACTCCATTTTCGGCGGCAACGATACGGGCAAGACTGTTGACGACATCTATGTAGCCGGTTCGGCGCTGACTAACACTGCTCAGACCGCGTTTTCTAACGCTAGTGATGCTTTGGGTCAGCTTGGTCAGCTTGTCTGGAATTTGCTGAACGCCCCGGCTGCCATCTTGGGCAATATCGCGCATGTGGTGATCGACGGCATTTCCTCTATCGGCCAGTTCCTGACTGGCCTGTGGAATTCGTTGACGGGCAACACTGCGGCTGAGGCGACAGTGTCTCAGGTTGCTACTGCTGCTGCGTCGGTGACGGCGAAGAGTAACTCTGCGATCACTAATGCGCAGCTAGCGCAGGCGGCTGCGGAAACCGCCGACGACAAGGCTGTCGCCGCGCAGGGGCAGACGCAGGACGTGGTGGACCTCGTCTATCAGGGCGCTAACGGCGGCACTGCGACAGGTAACTCGTTCGCTTCGGTGAAAACCAGTGTTGCCGCCGTGCTATCCAAAGCGAATCTTGGGGTGTCCAAGGCCGACACGGCGCAGGCGACGGTCGAGGCGGTCGCGTCGAGCGGCAACATGATCATTTCACCCAATTTCGAGGACGCTCTTATTGGGCGCACCAACTATACGTCCGGTGCGAGCTACGAGTATGTCACCGACTCTCCGCATCAGGGCACAAAGTGTTTGAAGGTGACTGTCAGCCAAGCGAATTGGAACGGCATCTATTTGCAGCCGACGGTTGCGACTACGCGGTTCGCTGTCCGCGCCGGGGACATCTATTCGGCAAGTGTGCAGGTAAAGTTCGGCGCGTCGCTGGCGGGTAGGGCAAGCGGGTTCATCAGGCTGTACCTGCGCTGGTACAACACAGCGACCAACGCCTACCAGGATGCCGTCAACGATGCCTACCAGATCAATGCGGTTAACGCGACGGGCGGCTGGCAGGAGTTGCGTTGCTGGGGTGATTGCCCGGTAGGGTTCAACGCTCTGCAAATAATGTTGCTGACGAACAGCGCCGCCCTGCCTGGTGACTTCTTCTATGTTGACACCGCGTCTTTGGAGAACATCACTGAGGCGTATTCGGCGCAGTTGGAGGCTGCCGCTGCCGCATCGTCTGCGTCGGAAGCCATTGTTAATGCCGAGACTGCGGACGGTAAAGCTGTTGCGGCGCAGTCTGATGCGGATTTGGCGTTGGCTGATGCTGCTGCCGCCCAGGCGCAGATCGACATTACGTCGGTGGATTACACGAACCTTGTGTCTGGTTCGACGTTTGATGGGGCTGACGCGCCGTGGCCGTGGTGGCTTGATGGCGGCAGTGGTGCGTCTCTGGATGCGACGCAAAGCCATTCTGGTGTCAACTCGCTGAAGATTGTTTCAACTTCTGTCAGCGGAAAGTATGTTGCCGAGTATCAGGATTCGTCTGATTCGCGCCGCTATTTCCGCGCCGCTCCCGGCGATGTCATCCACATGGAGTTGTGGGCTAAGCGGTCGAGCAGTTATGTGCAGGACAGCAGTGTTGGTCCGCGTTTCCGGCTGGTACGTGGGGACGGCAGCTTGGCGAACAACACTTACGCCGATATCAGGTTGTTTGCGTCGGATATGCCTGTGGCTGATCAGTGGGTGAAGTTTGAGACGCAGGTTGTTGTCCCTGATTCTGACTGGCGTTTGTTCTATTTCGGGTTCACGAACGGGCCGGCCGACTATGCGGGTTCGGTGTGGGTTGATGATGTTGTGGTTCGGCGTGTTTCGTTGGAGGCGTTGACGGCGCAGTTGGAGGCCGAGGCGGCGCAGGCCGATGCGACGATCGGTATTGAGAATGCGGCGACTGCTGACGGTAAGGCTGTTCTTGCCCAGAATGCCGTCGACTTGAAGTCGAAAGACTTTGCGAATCTTGTTGCCGGATCGGACTTTGAGGACACCCACCCGTGGGCACTGGCTTCGTACACTGCTGTGGCTTCCGATCAGGCCCATTCCGGGGCGAAGAGTTTGAAGATCACCGCCCACACGGGCAGTGCTACGTCCTTTCTCGTTGATGGGGTTGCTAAACCGTTCGCCGTGGCTGAAGGCGACAAGCTGTTTGTGTCGGCGTGGGTGCGTAAGGATTCCAGCTTCACGTCAACGGATTTCCGTATCCGCTTCGGCAAAGAGGGCAACGCTTTCGCAGCAAGTTTTCAGATCAATCCGGCCACCGCGAACACTTGGACTGAGTACACACAAACCTGGACTGTCCCGGCGGGGATGGCGCAGCTCATCCCGTCGATTGTTTGCGCGGATTCGGCGGGAACGGTGTGGATAGATGACATCGTTATCCGCAAGGTTTCCCCCGAGGCCGTCGCTGCTGACGGCAAAGCCGTCGCTATCAATCAGGCGGTGTACGGCCAAGACACCCCCGGCGCGTCGATAGCGCAGGTCAAGATCACCGGGCTGGTTGACGATTTGGGTGCGGTGCTTCAGGCGGCATCCGATGCCGACGACAAGGCCGTCGCCGCGCAGGCCGACGCTGACCGCGCTAACACCGCGTTGAACGTGGCGATCCAGTCGGGGGCGAACCTAGCCGCCGACAACGGGACGTTCTCCAACGACTACATGTGGACTCCTACGTCTCATGGTTCTGATGAGGGTTCGCGGAGCAGTGCTTACGCGAAAGTCGGCACCTATAGCTGGCTGCACACCGCTAACGGATCAGTACAAACGCTGTACATGCACTGGACACCGGAGCGTGTCATCAAACCGTGGCCGACGAGCGGTGGCCGCAAATATCATGTCGAGGCGTGGGTCTACACACCGACAACAAATTCCCATGCGGCAGGGAACATTTCGATCCACTCCGCTGTGACAAGCACCGGCCCGACATACGCCTACCCGTCCGTGGCGGTGAACACCAACACGTTGACCAAAGGCGCATGGAACAAAATCTCCGGTGTCATCGACCTGACCCCATATCAGAACGCCTACGAGTGGTACGTCTACCTGCGTGTCGACGCCTCTACCACCACTAACGACAAGTTCTATTGGGATCAAATCTCTGTTGTCGACATCACCGCCCCCTACGATGCTGCGGTTGCCGCCCAGGATGCCGCCGACACCGCCCAGGACGCCGCCGACGATGCGCAGGACGCCGCCGACGCGGCCCAGCTTAAAGCCGTCAAGGCGGCTGGACTGGCCGGAAGCGGAAACTCCTCAGGCGGCAACCAATTCGCCAACGCAGGTTTTGAGAACACCGACTTCGCCATCATCCAGGGCAGCTACGGCACTGTCGAATACTCCACCGAGCAGGCGTTTGCCGGTACACGGTCGCTGAAACTGACGCAAACCACCGCCAACCAGTGGACGTACTACCTGCTAGCGGCCTCAGACACCGACTACATGAATGTTGTTGTCACGCCAGGTTCCACCTACTACATGGAAGCAATGGTTCGGGGCCACAGCGGCAACACCCAATCCGATTACGCTTCGGCGTTCCGACTGGGCGTTTTCACCCTTTACAGCGACGGTTCAGCGCAGACAACGAATTACGCTGTGCTGGCGGCGAACGCGACAGCCATGAACTCGACGTGGATCAAAATATCCGGTTACGTCCGTATGCCCAACAACGCCGCATCAGTCAGACCATTCCTGGCTGTCGGCTACAGCGTGCCGGTGGGGCACATCTACTATTTCGACCGGGTGGTGTTCCGCGAGTACACCGACACCCAGGATGTCATCGACAATGTGCATCAGGCGGTGAACGGCGGCACCACCACCGGAACATCGTTGAGCCTTGTCAAAGACAATGTTCTGGCGGTGTGGGACAAAGCCAATCTGGGTGTCGATAACGCTGAGACCGCTGACGGCAAAGCGCAGATGGCGCAGGCTGCGGTTGATCTGCGCACATCTGACGCGACGAACCTTGTTGCCGGCCTGGATTTTGACGATTCGCTGCTGGTCCCGCTGGACCTGCCGGAAGGGTACGGCTATTCGTTCGACACGACGGAGAAGCATTCCGGCACAAAGTCGTTGAAGATCGTCGCGTCGGCGGCTTCCTACCGTTATGTTGCCTACGATTATGAGCGCCGGTTCGCGGTGAAGCCAGGCGATTTTTTCGCTTTGGAGTTGTGGGCGCGGCGGTCATCGGACTATGTGGGTGAGGATGGTGCCGGTCCACGGTTCCGGCTGATCGGAGGCAACGGCTCAACGCTGAGACATATTCAGTTGAGTGCCAGCAATATCGGTGCGGCTAACACCTGGGTGAAGCTGACAGCAACAATCGCTGTCCCCGATGACGGGACGACGCAGATCCGGTTCGGGTTCAACGGGCCGCCGGTGGGTTCGGCAGGGTCGGTGTGGGTCGATGACGTTGTGGTTCGCAAGGTGCTGCCGGAAACGATTGCCGCCCAGGATGCCGCCGACACCGCCCAGGACGCCGCCGACGATGCGCAGGACGCCGCCGATGGGGCGCAGGGCGCAGCCGATGGGGCGAAAAACCTCGCAGCAGCAGCAACCAGCAGCGGCTCAAACATTGTCAACAACCCAGGCTTTGAGGACACCGAATACCTGCTGTCGGGCGGCACCTACGACACTTCGGTGAAACGCAACGGCTCACGCTCCCTCAAACAGGTGTCGGTGAGCGGCAGCTACATCTCCACGCCGCTGTTCAACAGCTACACCAGTTCGGCCCGCTATCTGCCGTGCGCGCCCGGCGACGTGTTTTACGTCGAGGGCTATGTGCGGCAACCGGCGGGGCAAACCGGGGCCACCTCGACGGTATACATTCAGGCCCATATCAGAGTCGGTGACTCAACGTCCTACACCAACAGCTACGTCACAGCCCAGTCCATTATCGGCACATCAGTGTCCGACAACGCCTGGACGAAACTGTCCGGCTACATGACAATGCCCGCCGGGGCGTTCGAATTCGTGGTCCGATGCTACGTCCACGCCAACAACCCCTCCGGCAAAATCTTTTACTGGGACGACATCCTTGTACGGGAGGTCACCGCCCCAGTCAAAACCAATCAGGCGCTGTACGGCCCCACCGCGAACGATCCCGCATCAGCGATCCTGACCTCCGCTGTCCCCTACGGGGTGGATGCGACGAAACTGTCGGGCACCCTCAACTCTGACCGCATCCCCACACTGGAACAGTCCAAAGTCAACGGGCTTCCGACGGGGACGCGGGTCGATTCAACCCTGACCTCCCACACCGAGAAAATTCAGGAACTGGAAGCCGGGAAAGACTCGGCGGCCAACCAGGGCCGCGTTATCACCGCAAATTTCAACAACTACGCGGCCGGCCAGCTAGCGACGGTGGCACCTGACTGGCTGGTGTACTACAGCGGCTCTGGCACCTCCACCGTCAACGTCTTCCAAGACGGCTACAGCGGCAACCAGATCGCCGGGTTCTACCCGACCGGCAGCAACGCCGACCGCTACGCCAAAATCATTTACCGGGGCAGCAGTACGGACACCACCGACGAGGTAACCCTGTCGGACTATCAAAAGATTCGCGGATCAATAGGGTGGCTGCCCTACACCGGAACAAAGTTTTGGGCTATGGGCCGGGTGATGAACACCGGCACAAGCTACAGCGGCATCAACAACTATGTGTGGGCGCGACTGTATCCAGGCTCCGGTGTGCTGCAATACCTTGTCGATCTCGGCTGCGTCATCAACGGCACCGAATATGTGTGGGTTGAAGGGGTGCAAGCCACCGCATCATCACTGACCCCAGACTTCTATTTCCTGTGCGGCGTATCGGGGAACCTGCGCACCTATCAGGTGTGGAGCGGCACCACACTGCTGGCCACCTTCACCGAAAACGGGAAGGACAAAAACAACAACACCATCCCGTACAGCAACTACGGGGAAAACTATCGGCGCTGGGGTGCGCTGGCAGAGGTGAAATATCTTGGCGGGCAGCTTGTCACGTCAGGCACAGTGTCCGCTGTCGTGGTGTCGGACAACATCACCCCCGACTTCAACGGTTCGGTGGCGCGCATGTATCGCAGCGGCGGCACCGTCACCGACACCATCACCACAACAGACACCGCGCTGCCAAACAGTTTCTTCACGAATCCAGAAATCGACTCGCTGGATATCGACATTAACCTCACCGAAGGCTCTTTCACCGTCACCAAGAGTAAAATGTATTTAGTGACCGCCAGGGTGAAACTCAACACCTATCTTGACGCGAACGGCTATCTGAATTTGCAGAAATACAACGGTACGTCGTGGGCGACTGTTCAGCGCGGCCCGTCAGTATGGGGAGCGGATACCGGCAATTTTGCGATCAACCCTGCTGACGGATTCGTCCTGACCGGGACGTGGCTGCAATATTTGAACGCCGGGGAAAAAGTTCGTTTGAGCGCGAATGTTGATCGCGGATCACGCGCCAGTGTGTTCACTGGCGGCGGCACAACAGAAACATATTTCACCATTTCAGGTCTGCAATAAGAAAGGCGGAACAACATGCGGGAAATGCTGGTGTCGCCGGATGGCAACGCGGTCGCTATCCGCACCGACCAGACCGACCCCGAAGGGTGGAACGCCTGGGGTGTCATCAACGCACTCAACGGCGGGCATTGGAGCAAAACAGCGGAACTGATCGGCTGGACTGTTCTTGATGCGACCGAAGAAGTTATTGCCGCGCCGCAGCCAGACAACCCCGAATACCCAACTGTTTAACCGTTTAACAGCGATTGAAAGGACACGCCCACAATGAGCTACGACAAAGGGCACATCAAGCGAGACCCCGACACTGGGGCCGTCGCCATCAGGACAATGTTCCCCGAAAACCAGGGCCAGCAGCTAGCGAACATGGCGTGGCTGATCGCAACCCCCAACATGGGCGCACGGCATTCGGTCACCGCCGACATTGAGGCGTGGGACGACCTGCACGTCCCGGAGCCTGCCGCCGATCCGGTGGACTCCCCGCCGGAAGACCCGATTGACCCGCTCGTCTAGTGGCCAAACCTGTTTTCCTCTACGCCAACGGGACCGCGTTCCTCATCAACGTGTTGGAGATCGGTTTCTCAGTCTCCCTTGGCGGGCGAGTTACCTACAGCGGCGACTCCGACCCGAGCCAATTGGGCTACGCCAGCATCTCCGGCATCGACGGGAACTCTGCTCCGTGGGATTTGTCGCCGGAGAACGATCCGTTCCCGTCGATGCTCAACCCCGACAAGTGGGAGTCACGCCGGATCGCCTACCCGGCGCTGGCCTACCCGATGGGCGCCTCCATCGACTACGGCATCGCCGAAACGATCTCTCAGATCAGAAGCCTGCCGCCGGGCCGCCCATTCGCGTTGGGCGGCTACAGCCAGGGCGCAGCGGTGATGGCTGGCGTCTACAACGAGCTGCGCTACGGCACCCTGACATCCAGGTTGAGTGATTTCCTCGGAGCTGTGATGTTCGGCAACCCGCGCCGCCAGCAGAACCACCGGGGAATTGTCGGCGGCACCTGGTCCGGTAGCTGGGATGTTCCCGGCTCGACGGTGGACGGGCACGGCAGCTTCCCGGCGACCGGGCCGTGGGCCAGGCTGCAAAACTGCGGCGACGAATGGATCGAGTTCACCGCACCGACGGACATGTTCTCCTCGGTGGGCGGCTCCGCTACCGGCATCAACTGGACTTCGGCCAACGCTGGGTTCCTCAACCTCACCCCCGAGGCGATCCTCGCGTATTTCACATCGGGGATGCTCGCAGGGGTACTGGCTGCGACCCAGGCGGCGTTCGCCCAGGCAACGGAGAACACATTCCTCGACGCTGTCGGGAAGCTCGTCCACGTCGGCGGCGGCGGCCACACTGAATACCCATTCCTGCCGCCCGTCGACGACCCCTACGGCGGGGCGACGAGCTACCAGATCGCGTTGGCGTACCTGGATGTTCTAGCCGACGCCTGGGCCACCGCACCGATTGCTCTGCCATCAAATGCGGCCGGCTGGTCAACCACATTGCTGGCGCCAGCGTGACCGCACACGATCCCGCCCCGGTTCGGGGCGGCGGGATAGGAAATCAGATGAACACACTGACCATCACATTCGGTGACATGGAACTGTTTTCCGGCAATGTGGATGAGCTGACATTCACTGTCACAGCGGGAGGGGTGTCGGTCACCGGGAAAAAGGCTCGCGCTGGGTCGTCCCCGAACTCGCCTGGGTTGATCGGGTTGCTGGCCCAGTCCAGTCGCAGGAAGGCCAGCGATAGCAGCCCGCTTGATGATGGCCGCTGATGACGAGTGAAAAGGTCCTCGCTTACCGGCGCGACATTGCGCCGCAGGAAAAATACTGGGACTGCGGCCCAGCATCCTGCCAAATCGTGCTCGACGCCCGCGGCATCACCGCCAGCGAGGACCAGCTGATCGCCGAGATCGGCACCACCGTCAACGGCACCGACTACGTCGGCTTGATCGAACGGGTGCTGGACAAACGCATCCCCGACGCCCGCTACACCAGCATCTACATCGACAACGACCCGCCCACCTGGGGGCAGCGCGACACACTCTGGCAGCACCTGACCCGTTCGATCGACGCCGGGTTCGGGGTGATCGCCAACTGGGTGTCGCCGCCATCGAACCGGCCGATCGGCATCAAAGGATCGGCCACCCCCAACTATCGCGGCACCATCTACCACTACGTCGCGGCGATGGGCTACGACACCAGTCCGCGGGCGGTGTGGATCGCCGACCCCGGCTTCGCCCCGTTTGGATACTGGGTGTCGTTCGACAACTTCGCCACCCTGATCCCACCCAAGGGCTACGCCTACGCCGACACCGCCGCCGCCCCCGCCGCGCCGGTGGCCCCGGTCGCCGACATCCTCGCCAAAGCCATGGGCGGCAGCGTGCCGTTCGACCGCTACCGCGCCCTGGCCCCCGCGGTCACCGAATCGCTGAAAGCCTGCAACGCCACCACCATCGACCGGATCGCGATGTGGTGCGCCCAAATCGGGCACGAGTCCGGCGGGCTGCGGTGGATGGAAGAAATCTCCGACGGCTCCGCCTACGAGGGCCGCACCGATTTGGGCAACACCCAACCCGGCGACGGCCGCCGGTACAAAGGCCGCGGCCCGATCCAGGTCACCGGCCGCCACAACTACACGCAGCTATCCCGCTGGGCGCACACCAACAGTTTGGTGCCGACGTCCACGTTCTTCGCCGACAGCCCCGAAAAGCTCGCCTCGGACCGCTACGGCTTCCTCGGCGTCACCTGGTACTGGACAGTGGCCCGCCCGCAACTCAACGCCCTGGCCGACGCCCGCGACCTCGACGCCGCTACACGGGCCATCAACGGCGGCCTCAACGGCATCGCGGATCGCCGCGACCGCTACACCCGAGCCCTCGCCCTGGGCAACCAACTACTCACCCTGCTCGACACCACCACCACGACGGGAGACGACGACATGGCCGCAGTGCCCCAGGAACAATGGGACCGCGTCTACCGCGAACTCACCCAACGACTCCCATCCCGGTCGATCTACCGCCACCCCGGCGAAGGAGTAGTCGACACCGCCGCCGGGATGCTGCTCAACATCGACGCCATGCAGCACGCCGAACTCGTCGAACGCCTCGCCCGACTCGGCGACCGAGACGCGGTGGCACGGGTGGCCCGCACCGCCGCCGGCCAAGGCGCGGTCACCGACCCGCAAGCAATCGCCCAGGCCGCCACCGTCCTTGCCGACATCGAACGCACGAACCCGACCATCCTGCAAGAGTTCCTCACGAAAGGCGCACGATGACACCGCGAATCCGCCAAACCCTCTACCAACTCGGCCTCATCGCCACCTCCGGGGTCACCATCGCCGCGATCTGGCACGGCATCGACGGAGGCACCGCCACCGCGCTGGGCAACGCCATCACCGCCGTACTCGGGATGCTCGGTGTCGGCGCCACCGCCACCGCCGGCGCCGCGGTGGCCAAGCAACGCAAGGACGGCACTCTCGATCACCTGTCCCCGGTGGAGCAGGCCATCAACGGCATCCAGGCCACCGTCGACCAGGTCAACGCCGCCTCCGCCGACCTCGACCGCGTCAAGACCGCCGTCTCTGATGTGTTGGGCACTGTCCCGGTTGTCGGCCCGCTGGCCCAGCAGGTGATCGCCTCGGTCAAGCTGCCGTGACCACGATCCCCAACCCCGACTCGTGGATGGACGTCGCCACCATCATCGTGGTGGCGATGATCGCCGGACTGCCCGCCTGGCTCGCTTTGCGTTCACACCGCGAGGTCCGCAAACAGGGCGAGAGTGTCGAGGCCATCAAAGGCCAGGTCGTCAACGGCCACGACCGCCCCATGCGCGAAGATTTGGACCGGCTGCTATCCGCGGTGGAAACCCTGCGGGAGGCTGTCGACGACGAGAAGTCGCTGCGGCGCGAACAGATCCACGAACTACGCGCCGACATCGACTCCCGATTCGCATCGCTGCGACAGCAGATCAGCAGCCTGCCCTGAGTCAGCGCCTCATCGGAAACCGCCCCACCCCGCCCGGGTGGGGCGGTTTTCCGTATCTCCGGGCAACCCGCCGGGAGCGCCGGTGCCGCCGTGACACTGTCAATGCGCCGCCGCGTTTCCCCAGGTCGCCGCAGGCCATTGCCTGCTGTCACGACGACACAAAACCGCTTCTGACCTGGATAAATAGGTTTGTTTGTCCTAGTTCGATTCCCGGCAGCTCCACCGGAAAGGCCAGACGGGCTCACGTCAACAACTCGACCAGCGAACCTGTCACAGTGTTGTTGATGGATAGCTCGATGCCGGAATCGGTGAACCCGTCGCGGTGCTGTGCCTGTCGTGGTGACGCTGACATCACCGGCGATGGCCGGGTGGCAGGGGTAGGGCCGGTCGGCGTAATTAGTCCAGGGGCCGGCCTCGGCGCCGGTGGGAGGTTCGGTCATGGCGGCACCGTAGGCGCGGTGTCAGTGTGGTGGCAACGGACGCGTCAACAGCTGGGCGGCAGTTTAAGCAAGGATTCGCGCTGTTTGCTCCCCGTTGGTGTGACCGGCAGGCCGCGCATGGGAGCGGGTTGCTATTCCTCGTCTGATTCCGACTTGCGGGCCTCGTACGGGTGGTGCTTGGCATCTTCTTCGTGACGGGCTTCGTCCTGGGACATGCCCTTGTGATGCTTTTCCCGTTGTGGTTCGCGATGTTCGCTCATGTGCGCACTGTAGCTCAGGGCAAGCAGAACCGAACTCCACTCGAGGACCGATGGCCTACGACAGCGGCCAGTGGTTCGCCGACGGCTGCGTCACCGACCGTGGCCGGGGAGCGGCTGTAGATAGCCTTGGCATCGACAGATCAGAGTTGCCATTACGGTTGCCAGGCATCTTTGACACTGTCAAAGATCGCCGGTGTTTCCGCAGGTCGCGCGAGGCGATTTCGTGCCATCCGAAGGATGGCATAGTGCTTCTAGCTGTGGAAACGCGCCGAATAGCTCCATATTCGATTCCCGGCAGCTCCATTAGGAGGCAGGTGGGTTCGACCGTCTGCTGCGAGCCGCTAACCGCGCTCATCGCGCGGGACTACTATCGGGGTCCGACGCTAACCAGCGCCGACCCGAAGGAACCGCGAACATGATGGCAGACTCCGCCGATCCGACGTTCGGCCCTGCGACCGCGGCACTCGACTTCCAATACGACGGCGACCTCGCCCTCGGTCGGCGCGGGCTGCGGCCGCGGCATCCGCGGGTCAGCGT
>JAGQTO010000092.1:27030-28319 GCA_020439025.1 Mycobacterium sp.
GTGTATCAAACCCGCAGGGGCAAGGGCAATGCGTTGATCTGCGGGTTCGGGCATGCCAAGGGCGACATCATCGTCACCTTGGACGTCGACGGTTCCGCCGACCCGCACGAGATTCCCCGCTTCGTCGAGGCGCTCATCCAAGGGGCGGACCTGGCCAAGGGCAGCCGCTTCTGTCCGGGCGGCGGCAGCCAGGACATCACCGCGTTCCGCTCGCTGGGCAATTACGGGCTCAACGTTCTGGCCTCGGGGCTGACCGGCACCCGGTTCACCGATCTGTGCTACGGCTACAACGCATTCTGGGCCGATCAGCTCCCCGCGCTGAACCTGCCCGACCCGGCGGCGGAGGACCCCCAGTTCGGCGACGGCTTCGAAATCGAGGCGATGATCATCGGCCGGTTCGCCATCGCGAAGGCCATCATCATCGAGGTGCCGAGTTACGAGTACGACCGGTACTACGGAGTGAGCAACCTCAACGCGATCCGGGACGGATTCCGGGTGCTGTGGACGGTCCTTCGGGACCGTCTTCACGGCCGCCAATATCGCACTCGCGCGCGGCAATTGAGGGCGGTGGGATCGGCGGCGGGGCAGCCGTTCTGGATGCTGGCCAACCCGAAAATTGGGGCGCTGGAGACCAAGGCCGGCCCGGACTTTCCGGGTGAGATCCAGCGGACCTTGGAGATAGCCTGGGCCGAACACGACGAAGTGCCCGAAGCCACCCGCACGGACGTCGCCATCGCCGCCGCCGAAGTCGGCAACAACATCCTCGACCATGCCGGCCGCGGCCGGGATCTGCAGATCCGCATGGAGGTCCGGGTTCTCGGTGATCAGGTGCGCGTCGAGTTCACCGACGACGGACTGCCCGCCGAGGTAGACCTGGACTCGCTGCGGATGCCCGACGTGATGGCGGAGAACGGCCGCGGTCTGGTTCTGGCGCGGGCGTTCCTCAGTGAACTGTCCTATCACCGTGACGGCCAAGGAAACCACTGGACGCTGGTCAGTCAGCGCTTCGCCTGACCGGCTCGGCTCCGTCACTCGTCGTGTTGGTGACCGCCCTCATGGTGGGCTGAATCCACCTTTCCGACAAAGGATTCGGTGGATCCGGGTGTCGATCCCTCAGCCTCGACCGGTACCCGGTGCCCGCCGTCGTGGTGATCGTGGCCCTGAAGTCCGGAGGCAAGGCCGACGGTCGCCGCGACGGCGACCACCGTGTTGGCGCCGAAAAGTACCAGGGCACTGGAGATCCCCGACACCGGTTGCGCCCGTTCCTCACTGCGCAGCCACGCCCATGC
>JAGQTO010000378.1:0-1041 GCA_020439025.1 Mycobacterium sp.
TGAGCCCGACCGGGTGGAGATCGTCGCCGAGTCGTCGTAGTGCCCTGTCGTAGTGGCTACGTAGGCTCGTCGGAGCATCCCCCGCCAATCCCAGGAGGACCTTGTGGCCGGTGACACGACCATTACCGTCGTCGGAAACCTGACCGCCGACCCCGAACTGCGGTTCACCCCTTCGGGTGCGGCCGTCGCCAACTTCACCGTGGCGTCGACCCCCCGGATCTACGACCGCCAGAGCGGGGAGTGGAAGGACGGCGAAGCGCTGTTCCTGCGGTGCAACATCTGGCGCGAAGCCGCCGAGAACGTGGCCGAGAGCCTCACCCGCGGCGCGCGGGTCATCGTGACCGGTCGGCTCAAGCAGCGCTCCTTCGAGACCCGCGAGGGCGAGAAGCGCACCGTCGTTGAGGTCGAGGTCGACGAAATCGGTCCTTCCCTCCGATACGCCACGGCCAAGGTGCACAAAGCGGGTCGCGGCGGCGGCGGGGGCGGCTTCGGCGGCGGTGCCTCCGGCGGCGGTGGTGGTGGTGGCGGTTCCCGTACCGCGGCCACCCAGACCAATGAAGACCCGTGGGGCAGTGCGCCGGCATCGGGTTCTTTCGGCGGCAGCGACGACGAACCTCCCTTCTGACCATCCCGCGCCTCGGCGCGCACCATTCAAGAACGAAAGTGAACTGACAGATGAAGGCCAAACCCACCAAGCGGCGTCCCGCACCGGACAAGCCGATCAAGACCCGCAAATGCGTGTTCTGCTCGAAAAAGGGGCAAAACATCGACTACAAGGACACCGCACTGCTGCGCACCTATATCAGTGAGCGGGGCAAGATCCGTGCCCGCCGGGTCACCGGTAACTGCGTGCAGCACCAGCGTGACATTGCCATCGCCGTCAAGAACGCCCGCGAGGTCGCCTTGCTGCCGTTCACCTCGGCGACGCGCTAGACCGATCGGAACGGAGCAACACACGATGAAGCTGATCCTCACCGCTGAGGTCGACCACCTCGGAGTGGCCGGCGACACCGTCGAGGTCAAGGACGGATACGGCCGCAA
>JAGQTO010000378.1:1115-3155 GCA_020439025.1 Mycobacterium sp.
GACATCCGCCGCTCGCGCGAGGCGAAGACGGTTCGCGACCGCGAGCACGCCGAGGAGATCAAGGCTGCGATCGCGGCGCTGGGCCCGGTCGCGCTTGCCGTGAAGACCCACGACTCGGGCAAGCTGTTCGGCTCGGTGACCGCCAACGACATCGTCGCGGCGATCAAGAAAGCCGGCGGGCCGAGCATCGACAAGCGGTCGGTGCACCTGCCCAAGGCACACATCAAGTCGACCGGCAGCCACAGTGTCGCGGTGCACCTGCACCCCGAGGTCGACGCCGAGGTCGCCATCGAGGTGACCAGCGCCGAGGCGTAGAAACCGGTAACGGGATATCCCCGGTGCGGCCGCGAGGCCGCGCCGGGGATTTTTCTTGTCCGGCGAACTCGTCGGTGGTTTGTTACCACAGCTAACGTAACCGCTCGTTAACTGGTTGCATAGGCAACGGCAACACAACACGCCCGAAACGGCAACTCGGGCCGACACGCCGATGGACTTCCCATCCACAGCTCGCCGGTGCCATTAATCTGCGGTTTACGTGGACAAACGACCGACAAATCCATAGTGATACACAGGTCTTCCACAAGCCCCCAACACAGTCTGAGGGGGTATCCACAGGCCGCTAACAGGTTGGTGAACAGGTTCGGTTTGTGGCCGCTCCAGCAACGTCTACCGTTTCCTCTCGGCAGCGGATCAGGACCCATCGGGCACCGTTGTTGTCGGGGAGTAGACCTACCTTGATCAACAGGCGAATCGAACCTGAGTTCGATGCCGTGCGCATTCCTGCGGAGCTGGGAGGAAGGGGAGCCGGATGGCGGTTATTGACGACCTCGGGCAGCCGGAACCACAGGCCCCACCACCGGCGGAGGACTTCGGACGTCAACCGCCCCAAGACCTGGCCGCCGAGCAGTCGGTGCTCGGGGGCATGCTGCTCAGCAAGGACGCCATCGCCGACGTGTTGGAGCGGCTGCGCCCGGGGGATTTCTATCGGCCGGCCCACCAGAACGTCTACGACGCGATCCTGGACCTCTACGGCCGCGGTGAGCCCGCCGACGCGGTCACCGTCGCCGCGGAGTTGGACCGGCGGGGTCTGCTGCGGCGTATCGGCGGAGCGCCGTATCTGCACACCCTGATCTCCACGGTTCCCACCGCGGCCAACGCCGGGTACTACGCCGGCATTGTGGCGGAGAAGGCGCTGCTGCGGCGTCTGGTGGAGGCCGGCACCCGAGTGGTGCAGTACGGCTACGCCGGGGCGGAGGGGGTAGACGTCAACGAGGTCGTCGACCGCGCCCAGGCGGAGATCTACGACGTCACCGAACGGCGCACCGCCGAAGATTTCGTGCCGCTGGAAGCCCTGCTGCAGCCCACGATGGACGAGATCGACGCCATCGCCTCCCAGGGCGGGATCTCCCGCGGTGTGCCGACCGGATTCACCGAACTGGACGAGCTGACCAACGGGCTGCATGGCGGCCAAATGATCGTGATAGCGGCGCGGCCGGGTATGGGGAAATCGACTCTTGGGCTGGATTTTTTGCGGTCCTGCTCGATCAAGAACCGGCTCTCGAGCGTGGTGTTCTCCCTTGAGATGAGCAAGTCCGAGATCGTCATGCGACTGCTCTCGGCGGAGGCCAAGATCAAACTCGCCGACATGCGCTCAGGCCGAATGAGCGACGACGATTGGACTCGGTTGGCCCGACGGATGAGTGAGATCAGCGAGGCGCCGCTCTACATCGACGATTCCCCGAACCTGACCATGATGGAGATCCGTGCCAAAGCGCGCCGACTCAAGCAGAAGTCCGATCTGCGCCTTGTGGTGATCGACTACCTGCAGCTGATGACGTCGGGCAAGAAGGTCGAGTCGCGCCAGCAGGAAGTGTCCGAATTCTCCCGCCAGCTCAAGCTGCTCGCCAAGGAGCTTGAAGTTCCGGTGGTCGCGATGAGCCAGCTCAACCGTGGACCGGAGCAGCGCACCGACAAGAAGCCGATGCTGGCCGACCTGCGCGAGTCGGGTGCGATCGAGCAGGATGCCGACATGGTGATCCT
>JAGQTO010000379.1 GCA_020439025.1 Mycobacterium sp.
GCCCTGTGGGGGTGGGCCCTGCGGCGGTGGATCCTGCGGCGGCGGGCCCTGGGGCGGGGGAGGGGGGAACTGTGGCGGAATCGTCACCGGGCCGATTGTGCCCTATGAGTCTGAGCGGAGCGCAACCCGATTGCGCAGCATGCCGATGGTGTCGCGGACTGTGCCGACGAGATCGGGGTCGATATCGCAGACGAGCAGTTGCGGATCGGGCCCGGCCGCGGCCAGTACCTCGCCGCGCGGCGAGGCCACCAGGCTGCCCCCGACCCCGGTCGGTGCTTTGGCGGCCAGGTCCGGGCCGGGGTAGGCCTGCCCGGCCGCGGCGACGTAGCAGCCCGTGTCCAGCGCCCGGGCGCGGGCCAGCAGGGTCCATTGGTCGAGCTTGCCGGGGCCGGCCCCCCATGACGCGCTGACGGTGATCACCGAGGCGCCCCGGTCGGCCAACTCGCCGTAGAGGTAGGGGAAGCGGATGTCGTAGCAGAGGCTGACGCCGACGCCCACACCGTCGACGGTGACGACGAGGGGATCGTGGCCGGGTGCGACGGTGTCGGACTCGGTCACGCCGAACGCGTCGTACAGGTGAATCTTGTCGTAGCGGGCCTCCACGCCGGCGCCGGTGGCCAGCAGGGTGTTGAAAACCCGCCCGTCGGGGGCCGGGGTGAACATCCCGGCGAAGACCGTCACCCCGTTGTCCGCCGCGACCGCGCGGACGCCGTCGGCCCAGCGGCCGTCGATCGGTTCGGCGACCGGGCCCAGCGGCACTCCCAGCCGGCACATGGCGGCCTCCGGGAACACCACCAGTCGGGCACCCTGCTCCGCCGCGCGGCGGGTGCACCCCGAGATCAGCTCCAGGTTGTCCGCCGGGTCGGTGCCGGAGAGCATCTGCGCCACTGCGATCCGCATGCCGTTCAGGGTAATCGCGGCGCCACGGCCGCCCAGGGCACCGTGATCACGGCATCGCGCAGACTGCGTCGCTGCGGTTGGACAGCCAGGCCGCCGGAGCGCAGCGCGTCGAGCATCGCCCGCCACCGGGCCCGCGGCCCGAACACCGACTGCCCCGCCTCCGCCGCCCAGGCCCGGTCCGCGGCGGCCAGAAACTCGTGAATCGGCTGTCCCGGAACATTTTGATGGATAAGGACTTTCGGCAACCGCTCGGCCAGATCCGACGGCGCGTCGATGGCCCGCGGGTCGCACGCCAGTGTCAGGCTCACCGGCCCGCTCCGGTCGAGCAGCACCCAGCAGCTGCGCCGGCCCAGCTCGTCGCAGGTCCCGTCGAGGATCAGCCCGTCCGGGGCGAGGTTGGCCCGCATGGTCGCCCAGGCCTCGGCGACGGCGTGCTCCGGGTACTGGCGCAGCACGTTGAAGGCCCGCACCAGCACGGGCCGCAGGCCGGCCAGTTCGAAACCGCCGAGGGCGAACTCGACCCCTGCCGGTGCGGACTCGAGCGCCGCGTTGACCCGTTCGGGGTCGATCTCCAGGCCGACCACCCGCAGATCCGGCCGCACCGTGCGCAGCCGCGTCGACAGTTCCAGCGTGGTCACCGGAAGCCGTCCGTACCCCAGGTCGACGACCACCGGGGCCTCGCAGGAGTGCAGGGCACGACGCACTCGGGCCGAGTAGGCCATCCACCGGTCGGCGCGGCGCAGCCGGTTGGCCCCGGTGGTTCCCCGGGTCGGCATGCCGACGGGTTTGGGCGGCCTACCGATGAGCGGCGACCCAGTCCGCGGTGAACTCGCCCTCCCGGCTGAACAAGGTTTTGAGCCCGTTGACCAGCAGCCCCTCGATCTGGCCGCCGATGATCGGCACCCGCGCCCGGCATGCCGTCTCCAGGCGCATCCGGCTGCCGCGCTCGGTGTCGGCCAACACGTAGTCCCCGGTCACATCGACCGGGGCGGGAACCTCCGCCCGGTACCGGCCGAGGGCCTGATTGGCGGCCTCGTCGAACGGCTCGAAATGCTGTTCGCGGGTGATGGTGAAGGTGCCCGGCAACACCGGCCGGGCGATGGCGGGGAGGTCCGCGGCGGAGAGGATGTGGGCGAAGGAGATGTCGGTCCCGGTGTCGTCGGAGGAGAAGTGCGCGATCTCGGTGCGTGTCTTGTTCTCCCGGTAGAACCCGACGAGATCCTCCCAGTACTTCTCGGTGGTGAAGTAGCTATACATCACAGCGGCCGGAACGATGACGTCGACGTCAAAGGCCATGCGGCGGGGCATTCAGCGGTTCTCTCTGATCCATTCGGTGGTGAACTCCTGCTCGGTGCTCAGCAGGTTCAGCAGCTGGTTCCCGATGAACTTCTCCATCTTGCCGCCGACGAGGGGAATCCGGACCTCGACCGTGGCGCTGAAGGACAACCGTGCGCGCTCGGCGTGCGAACTCAGGCGCGCATCGCCGCTGAG
>JAGQTO010000380.1 GCA_020439025.1 Mycobacterium sp.
TTCGTGAAGTGCACGCGGGCGTTGCCGCCGGCTGCTGAGTGGGTGTCGCGCAGCCGCCGTGCATCTTGCGGATGCACTCTTCGCGAGGTGAACAGCCAACGGAAGCGGCCGTCACGGTCACGACTCTTGCCCGGCTTTACACCGTCCTGGTCAGGTCGTAGACCACCGTTCCACCGATGTTCTGCGCGGTGAAGTGTTGTTTGACCCAGTCGGTGATCTGGGTTCCGGTGCCGGATTGGAATCCGGGTCCGAAGCCGCTGTGACCGTTGAGGGCGCCGGGTCCGCCGGGTGACCCGGGACCGTTGCCGACGATGAAGTAATGGACTTGCCCGTCGGCGACATAGGTCTTGAACTGTTCGAGGGTGGGTGAGGGGTCTCCGCCGCCGAAGCCGCCGATCGACATCACCGACGCTCCGCTGCCCAGTTGCAGGCCGGCGGCGGTGTGGGAGCCGACAGTGGCTGCCGCCCAACGATTGTCGGCCTGGCGCACCAGCGCGATCAATGCGGTGTTCGCACTGATGTCGGGGCCGCCGAAGGGGCCGCTTCCGCCTGGCGCTCCCGGCGGGAGATCGCTGTCGGCGCGGTGCGGTCCTGAGCTCGGTACCGAGCCGCGGTGTGGCGTCGCGGCGGTGTCGATGGTGTAGGCCGCGGTTCCGGCGAACCCGAACAGCAGCCCGGAGGCGGCCAGCGCGACGGTCGCCTGCCGGCCGAACCGTGCCGCTCCCGCGGCCAGCGCTGCGGCAGCGAGGATAGCTCCGATGAGCAGGACCCATCGCAGCCATGGCAGCCATTGCGGGGTGCGGGTGAGCAGGATGAAGCTCCACACCCCGGTGGCGGCCAGCATGGCGGCCAGCACCAGGCGCTGGGAGACGACGTGTCGGCCGCGCCAGAGTTCTGGCACCGCGATGCCGACCAGTGCGGCGATCGCCGGGCCCAGTGCGACGGTGTAGTAGGGGTGCATGATGCCCTTCATGAAGCTGAACACCAGGGCGGTCACCACGAGCCAGCCGCCCCACAGCAGCAGGGCGGCGCGGGTGTGATCGGTGCGTGGGGCGCGGCGGGTGTACCACAGCCCGGCCGCCAGCGAGATCAGCGCCGCGGGCAGCAGCCAGGAGATCTCGGTTCCCATCGCGTCGCCGAAAAGCCTCGCGATACCGGGAGATCCGCCGAAGCCACCCGGGCCGGGTCCGCCGCCGGGGAGATCGGCGGGCGCTGCGCCGCCGGGGGCGCCGGGGTTGCCCTCGCCGCCGAGGACCCTGCCGAGGCCGTTGTAGCCCAGGGTCAGTTCCAGCAGGCTGTTGTTGGTGGATCCGCCGATGTAGGGGCGCGAGGCTGCGGGCCACAGCTCGACCAGTGCGACGTACCAGCCGGCGCCGATCACCATCGTGGTCAGTCCCACGGCCAGGGAGCGGACGCGGTGCCACACGCCGCCGGGTAGCGCCACCAGCACGACCAGAGCCAAAGCCGGTGTGATGAGCAGCGCTTGGAGCAGCTTGGCCAGAAACGCGAAACCCAGCGCTGCGCCGGCCAGGGCCAGCCAGCGGTAGTGGCTGCGGGGCGCGGCGCCGTCGAGGGCGCGGGTCACGCAGTAGGCCGCGGTGACAAGCAGCAGGACCAGCAGGGCGTCGGGGTTGTTGAAGCGGAACATCAGCGCCGCCACCGGGGTCAGGGCCAGCGCTGCTCCGGCGAGCAGACCCGCGCCGTCGCCGCCGACCCGGCGCACCGCGGCGTGCAGCAGCGCCACGGTGGCCACGCCCATCAGCGCCTGGGGTATGAGCATGGACCAGCTGCTGAAGCCGAAGATCTTCCCGGACAGGCTCATCACCCACAGCGATGCGGGGGGTTTGTCCACGGTGATGGCGTTGCCCGGGTCCAGGGAGCCGAACAGCAGCGCCGTCCAGTTCCGGGAGCCGGCTTGGACTGCGGCGGCGTAGTACTCGTTGGCCCAGCCGGAGGCGCCCAGTCCCCACAGGTACAGCAGCGCGGTGCCGGTGAGCAGCGCCCACAACCCGGGGCGGGTCCATCGTGGCGGGTGGGGGCGCGCACCCCGATCGGCCTCGGCGGTCATCTGCCACACCGTCGGGTGCGCCACGGCGGCGGTCATCGGGTGGTCCCGGTGGCCGCGGCGACCCGGCGCGGGTGGAACACCCAGCCGCGCAACAGCACGAACCGCACCACGGTGGCGATCAGGTTGGCCATTACCAGCACCCCGAGTTCCACCGCCCGCGGCGCGTGGCCGAACCCGCTGAGGACCGCCAACGCTCCGCTGGTCAGTGACAGCCCGATGGCGAAGACGAGCAGACCTTCGAAGTGGTGGCGGAGCACCGCACCCTGGCCGCGCACACCGAAGGTGAAGCGGCGGTTGGCGGCGGTGTTGGCGATCGCGGTGATCAGCAGGGCCGCCAGGTTAGCCCCTTGGGCGCCCATCGGGCGCAGCATCACGAACAGGGCGAGGTAGGCCAGCGTGGAGAACACGCCGACCGCGGCGAAGCGCACGCTCTGGTGCAGCAGCGAGCGTGGCGCGCCGGCCTGATCGCCGAACTGGGCGCCGATGGCCGCCACCGGGATCGCCCCGGTGGCGAAGCCGGTGAGGAGGCGTCCCACGCCCTTGAGGTCGGCGACGGCGGTGGCGACGATGTGGACCCGGCTGTCGGGATCGTCGACCCAGTCCACCGGGACCTCGTGGATCCGTAGGCCGCTGCGCTCGGCGAGCACCAGCAGTTCGGTGTCGAAGAACCAGCCGGTGTCGGCGACGTGCGGCAGCAGGCGCTGGGCGATGTCGGCGCGGATCGCCTTGAATCCGCATTGGGCGTCGCTGAACTTCGCCGCCAGGGTGGACCGCAGGATGAGGTTGTAGCAGCGGGAGATGAATTCCCGCTTGGCGCCCCGCACGACGCGCGAGCCCCGGCTCAGCCGGGTGCCGATCGCCAGGTCGGAGTGCCCGGACACCAGCGGGGCCACCAACGGCGAGAGCGCCGCCAGGTCGGTGGACAGATCGACGTCCATGTAGGCCAGGACCACCGCGTCGGAGGCCGACCACACCTGGTGCAGGGCGCGGCCGCGGCCCTTCTGCTCCAGACGGACCACCCGCACGTCCGGCAGTTCCTCGGCCAGCGCCGCCGCGACCGCTGGGGTGTCGTCGATACTGGCGTTGTCGGCGATCGTGATCCGGAACGAGAACGGGAAACTCTCCCGCAGGTGCTCGTGCAGGCGGTGCACCGAGCGGGCCAGGACCGCCTGCTCGTTGTACACCGGGACGACGACATCGAGCACCGGCACGTCGCGCTCGGCGGCGATCTGCGCGGCGTTGCGGCGGCGGAGGGCGGGGGCTTCGGTGGTGGTCATGGTGTCATCGTCAACCCCCGGTGTGAGCCGGCCGTGGGTCGCAGCTATGTGCCCGCTATGAATGCCCGACCGACAGGTCATAGACGGTGACACCACCAACGACCTGGGCAAGGAAGCTCTCGGCGACCCAGTCGGCGATCTGTTGGGCGGCGTCACTGCCGGAGGATCGGCCGAACATGGGCATCCCGGCGTCGATGAACCAGTGGATGCGGCCGGCGGCGACCAGCGCCTGGAACCGGTCGAGGGTGGGTGCGGGGTCGGTGCCGTTGAACCCGCCGACTGCCATCACCGGATCCCCGGCGGCCAACTGGTAGCCGGCGGCGTTGCTCGACCCGATCACCGCGCCCACCCAGGTGTAGGAGGCGGCGTCCGCACGCAAGGCCGCGGTCAACTCCGGCGGAACGTGCGGGGCGTCGAACAGGCTCGGGAAGTGCGTTCCGCCCGAGGGGCCGACCGACGGGATCGCCCCGCGGTGGGCGGTGGCGGCCGTGGCGATCGCGTAGGCGCCCGGCCCGGCCAGTGCCGCGACCACTGCCGCCGCGGCCACCCCGGCGCCGACCGGCCGCGGCAGCCGTCCCACCACGAGCAGCAGTAGCGCGGCGGCGATACCGATGATCAGGGCGGCCACCTGCAGCCAGCTCATCCATGCCGGGGTTCGCCGAAGCAGGACGTAGGCCAGTGCGGTGGTGATCGCGACCATGCCCGACAGGGTGGTGGCCGCCCGGATGTCGGTGCGGAGCTGCCACAGCAGGGTCGTGCCGATGGCCAGTCCGGCGCCGATGGCCGGCGCGAGGGCGACGGTGTAATAGGGGTGCAGGATGCCGTTGGCGTAGCTGAACACCACCGCGGTCACCGCCAGCCAGCCGCCCCACAGCAGCAGGGCGGCGCGGGTGGTGTCGGTGCGCGGGGCGGCGCGGGTGATACACAGTCCGGCGATGATCGCGATAGCGGCGGCGGGCAGCAGCCAGGCGATGTGCCCGCCCATCTCGGGTCCGAACAGCCGGGTCCAGCCGACGTCGAAGTTCAGGTTGCCCAGACCGCCGGTTTCCTTGCCGGTGAGCCGGCCGATCCCGTTATAGCCCAACGTCAATTCGAGGATCGAGTTGTGTTGCGAGCCACCGATGTAGGGCCGGGAATCGGCAGGCCGCAGTGTGACCAGCAGCAGATACCAGCCCGCGGACACCACCATCGCCGCACCCGCACCGCCCAGCCGCGCGAGCCGCCGGCGCACCGGCAGATCCGCCGCCAGCAGGAAGACCCCGGCCAGTGCCGGCACGACGAGGACGGCCTGCAGCATCTTCGTCAGAAACGCCGCCCCGATGGCGGTGCCCGCCAGCGGTAGCCACCACGGGGCCGCGCTCGCGTCCAACGCCCGCTGGGTGGCGTAGGCGGCCACCACCAGTAGCAGTACCAACAGTGCGTCGGGGTTGTTGAACCGGAAGATCAAGGCAGCCGCGGGGGTCAGCGCGAAGACCGCGCCGGCGAGCAGACCGGCCGACGGGCCGGCGACCCGGCGCACCGCGGCGTACAGGACCGCGACGGCGGCGGTGCCGGCCAGCGCCTGCGGCAGCAGAATGCTCCACGGATTCACCCCGAAGAGCCGAGCCGATGCGCCCATGAGCCACAGCGCCGCCGGGGGCTTGTCGACGGTGATCGCGTTCGCGGCGTCACTGGAACCGAACAGCCACGCCGTCCAGTCCGCGCCCCCGGCCTGCGCGGCCGCGGAGTAGAACGGGTTAGCCCACCCGCTGGCACCCAGGTTCCACACGTAGAGGGTGGCCGTCGCGATGAGCAGCAGCGCCAGCCCGATGCGGTGTCTGGTCATCGCGGCGGCGTCACGGCATCGTCGGCGCGGGGAAACTCCACCCGGAACTCGGTGCGCCCGGCCACGCTGTGCACACTGATGGTTCCTGCGTGGGCGCGCACCACCGCGGCGGCGATCGCCAAGCCCAATCCCGTCGACCCGCCCGACCGCGAGGTATCGCCGCGGACGAAACGCCCGAACACCTCCGGCTGCAACTGCGCAGGGATACCCGGCCCGTCATCGACCACCCGCAGCACGGCGCGATCGCCGCAGGTCTGGACCGAGACCGTGACGGTGGTGCCGGGCGGGGTGTGAATGCGGGCGTTGGCGAGCAGGTTGGCCAGAACCTGATGCAGCCGTGCGTCGTCACCGAGGACGTCCACCGGCTGGTCGGGAACCTCGAGATTCCACTGGTGATCGGGGCCGGCCGCGTGGGCGTCGGAGATCACGTCGGCGCACAACCGCACCAGATCGACCGGCTCGGCCGCCAGCGGTCGCCCGGAATCCAGCCGAGCCAGCAGCAGCAGGTCCTCCACCAGATCGGTCATCCGCTTGGCCTCGGACTCCACCCGACCCATCGCATGAGCCACGTCGTCGGGAAGCTCCGCTCGTCGGCGTTGCGCCAGTTCGGTGTAGCCGCGGATCGCGGCCAGCGGGGTGCGTAACTCGTGGCTGGCGTCGGCCACGAACTGGCGGACCCGGCTTTCGCTGGCCTGCCGCGCCGACAGGGCGGCGGCGATGTGGTCGAGCATCCGGTTGAGGGCCAGACCGAGGCGGCCGACCTCGGTGCGCGGGTCGGCGTCGTGGTCGGCGAAGCGCACCGGCACGGCCACTTCACCTCGATCCAGGGGCAGGTTCGCGACATCCGCCGCGGTGGCAGCGACCCGGTTCAGCGGCGCCAGAGCCCGCCGGACGATCAGGACGCCGACCGTGATGGCCACCGCCAGCGCACCGGCAGCGACCACCGCGAAGATCACCGCCACCCGCACCAGCGTCTGGTCGACACCCCTCATGCTGAGACCAATGACCAGCACCGTCCCCGGGCGCCGGGTGGGCGCCGCGATCAGCCGGTAGCGGCCGAGGTCAGCCAACCGTCCTGTACCGGGACGACGCTGACCCGCATAGCCGGCCAACTGCCGCGCCGCGGCCGGGGAGATCTCGGCGCGCACACCCCCGGCCGCCAGGACACCCGGGTTGACCGCCGTCCCGAACTCGATGACGCTAGCGACCATGCCGACCGGCTGGCCGGGCGCATCGAGAAACTCCGGGCCGGGACCGGGCTGCGGGAAGGGCCGGGTGCCGTCCCACGGCGGCGGCGGGGGCGGCAGCGGACGGCCGTACAACTCCGCCGAGCGGTGGGCGGTCTCGCGCAGTTGAGCATCGAGCTGACCGACCAGATACCGGTGCAGCGCCACCTCGGTGGCCCCGCCGATGCCGATGCACACCGCAGTCAACAACAGGATCTGCCCGAGCAGCAGCCTCGCCCGCAGCGAGCGAGGGTCAGCCCGCAGGTTTGAGAACATAACCGGCGCCTCGCAGCGTGTGGATCATCGGCTCGCGGCCGGTGTCGATCTTCTTGCGCAGGTAGGAGATATACAACTCGACGATGTTCGACCGCCCGCCGAAGTCATAACTCCACACCCTGTCCAGAATCTGCGCCTTGGACAGCACCCGCCTGGGGTTGCGCATCAAGAACCGCAGCAATTCGAACTCGGTGGAGGTCAACACAATCGGGTCCCCGGCGCGGGTCACCTCATGGCTGTCCTCATCGAGCACCAGATCGCCCACGACGATCTGCGCCCCATTGTCCTCGGTGGCCACACCGGTACGACGCAACAACGACCGCAACCGCAGCACCACCTCTTCAATCGAGAACGGCTTGGTCACATAGTCATCCCCGCCGGCAGTCAACCCGGCGATGCGGTCCTCCACCCCGTCCTTGGCGGTCAGCAGCAACACCGGCAGCGTCGGGATCAGCTCCCGCAACGCCCGCAGCACTTCCAAACCGCTCATGTCGGGAAGCATGATGTCGAGAACCACCGCGTCCGGGCGTGTAGTGCGGGCGGCCGCGATCGCCGACGCGCCGTCGCCGGCGGTGGTGACCGACCAGCCCTCGTAGCGCAGGGCCATCGACACCATCTCGGCGAGCACAGCTTCGTCATCGACCACCAACACCTGGATCGGGGTGCCGTCGGCCCGGTGCATCACCGTCCGCTCAGCCGGCGCAGAAGAAGACATGGCTATCAGTATCCGAACGGCGATGGGCCGACTCTTTGTGGCACCTGTGCACCAGCTATGCAGATATCGCCGGCGCGCGACGCGGGCTGACAGCCCGGTGAGCGCACAGCGCGGACCTAGCTTCGGCAGCGATCATGACCCCATGAACGCCGAACAGCGACCGGCCGACGGACCGCACACGCCTCCTCCTGCGCACCCAACCTGGTCGCCGCGCACCACCCTGGCCGCGGTGGGGATCGCCGTGGCGCTCGCCGTCGGGGGCGCTGCGGCGGTCTACGCCGCGGCCGCCGGCTCATCGGCTGTCGGGCAGGGACCCGCCGGGCCGCCGCCGGGCTGGGAAGGCCCCCACGGCCCCGGCCCTGGACCCGGGATCGCCGCCGGCACACTGCACAGCCACTCCGTCGCCTCCGACGGGAAGGGCGGATTCACCACCGAACTGACCCAAACCGGAGCGGTGATCGCCAGCACCGACGACACGCTGACCGTGCGCAGCGACGACGGCTACACCCAGACCTACACGCTGTCCGCCCAGACCCGCAAAGCCGGGCCCTCGTTACGGCCCGGACAACAGGTGTCGGTCCGCGCTACCTCGGCCAACGGAGCCGCGACAGCCGCCGTCGTGGCAGTCATCCCCTAAACCAAAGCCGCGGCCCCCGAGCCGGGGAACTCGGGGGCCGCGGTGCTCGGAGTCAGCGCGCAGGCGGCACCGGCGCCAACGACTGACACGCGGCGATTGCCTTGTCCCACAAGCCCTTATCGACACCAGGAGGCGCTGGCGGCGTCCCCGCCGGACCACCCTGCGGCCCACCCTGCGGCGTACCCGAGGGCGGCGGACCGCTCGGCGCACCGGGTCCACCCGGCCCACCCTGCGGGGCGGACACACCGTTCTGCGCCATGCATGTGCCGAACGGATCGGAGGATTCACCCGGAGCGGCCTGGGCGAGCGGCACACCGATCACAGTGCCCATCGCCCCTGCAACCACCACCCCGAACAGCGCCCGCCGAAAACACGTAACCGTTTGCATCACTTCACCTTTCATCACCTTTACCGGACGACTCCAGAACCTAGGGCCGCCCGATGGGCCTCACCTAGCCGACAGCTGTGTGCCGACTATGAAAGCGGCGGCGCGCGGAAACAGTTCGTGCGGTGTCGGACCTGCGGATGAGTCGGGTGCCCGATCGGGCCTCATTCGAGATTGCTGTGCCGACCGGCCATGGCGGTGTGGGCGTCGGGATGGCCGGCGGTGACGTCGATGACCAGAGCATCGAGCAGGATCATCGACGCCTGCTCGAACAGCGATCCGCCGAACTGGGCGCTGCGGGCCGTGGGGATTGCGACGACGAGATCGACGGCGGCCAGGGTGCTGTCCTGGCGGGTGGTGATCGCGAACACTGTGGCTCCGGTCTCGGCCGCGCTTCGTCACCTCCGAAAGCGGGCTGGCTAGCTAGCCGGTCTAACGACTTTCCGGCAAAGTTGCCATCGCTTTGCCATCAAAAGCGGAATTTCGCCATCGTAAAGCGGAACCTACA
>JAGQTO010000093.1 GCA_020439025.1 Mycobacterium sp.
TTCTGGACCTGGAACTGGGCCGCGGTGATCTGGCCGCCCGGGCATTCGCCGTTGGATTCGGCGGTCACCGACCCCGCACCCGAGACCGCGTCCACCGAATAGGCGATGATCACCGGCGCGTAGGCGCCGTTGTCGCAGACCACACCGTCCGGCTTGGTCACGGTGAGGTTCCACCGTCCGCCGTTCATCACGGCGTTGCCGCTCCACCCGACGTTGCTGTTGATCTTGGCGATGCAGCCGTCGGTGGCGCAGGTCGACGATGCTGTCCAGAAAGAGTCCTGGTCACCGCCTTTGATGTCATAGGTGCCGTTGAGCAGCGGCGGTTCGGCCAGCGCCGGGACAGCGCCGCCCAGGGCAGCGGCCGCCATGGAGCCACCCGTCACCACCGCGCGTGCGATTGCCAGTCTCATTCCCTGCGCCCTCCGGATCGTTGATGCGACAAGCTAGAAGTGTCAGCGGGTTCAACGGCCTGGGCCACAGCAAAACTCCGTTTGTATCCGCCGCGTTGTGAAACCGAGCGCGGGCCGTGACTGGAAAAAGGGTTTGCCCTGCCGTGGGAGAATCTTCGACGTGACTACCCATCAGCTGCCGTGGCATCCCACCAGCCACCATCCACGGCCGCGGACCTTCGCGCAGTCGACCAAGCTGCAGGACGTTCTCTACGAGATCCGCGGTCCGGTGCACGACCATGCGGCACGCCTGGAGGCTGAGGGCCACCGCATCCTCAAGCTCAACATCGGCAACCCGGCGCCGTTCGGATTCGAGGCGCCGGACGTGATCATGCGGGACATGATCCAGGCCCTGCCTTACGCGCAGGGCTACTCCGACTCCAAGGGCATCCTCTCGGCGCGCCGGGCGGTGGTCACCCGCTACGAACTCGTCGAGGGCTTCCCCCGGTTCGACGTCGACTCGGTGTTCCTGGGCAACGGCGTCTCGGAGCTGATCACGATGACGCTGCAGGCGCTGCTGGACAACGGCGATCAGGTGCTCATCCCGGCTCCGGACTATCCGCTGTGGACGGCGTCCACCTCACTGGCCGGCGGGACACCGGTGCATTACCTGTGCGACGAGACCAACGGCTGGCAGCCCGACATCGCCGACCTGGAGTCCAAGATCACCCCCCGCACCAAGGCGCTGGTGGTGATCAACCCGAACAATCCGACCGGTGCGGTCTACAGCCGGGAAGTGTTGCAGCAGATGGTCGATCTGGCCCGCAAGCACGAGTTGCTGCTGCTGGCCGACGAGATCTACGACAAGATCCTCTACGACGATGCAGAGCACGTGAGTCTGGCGACGGTGGCGCCAGACCTGCTCTGTCTGACTTTTAACGGCCTGTCGAAGGCCTACCGGGTGGCCGGATACCGCTCCGGGTGGCTGGTGATCACCGGTCCCAGCGATCACGCCACCAGCTTCATCGAGGGGATCAGCCTGCTGGCCAACATGCGGTTGTGCCCGAATGTTCCAGCCCAGCATGCGATTCAGGTGGCACTCGGCGGGCATCAGAGCATCGAGGACCTGGTCCTGCCCGGTGGCCGGCTGCTGGAGCAGCGCGACATCGCCTGCGCCAGACTCAACGAGATCCCCGGTGTCACCTGCGTGAAACCGCAGGGCGCGCTGTACGTCTTCCCGCGGCTGGATCCGGAGGTGCACGATATCGTCGACGACGAGAAGCTCGTCCTCGATCTTCTGCTCGAGGAGAAGATCCTGATGACGCAAGGCACCGGCTTCAACTGGCCGGCCCCCGATCACCTGCGCATCGTGACCCTGCCGTGGGCGCGCGACCTGGCGCAAGCCATTGACCGGCTGGGCAACTTCCTGGCCAGCTACCGCCAGTAGCCGGTGGCCCATTCCCACCAGCATTCCGCCAGCGGCCCGGCGCCGCTGAGTCCGCTGGCCGCGCGCATCGTCGTGGCGGTGCTAGCCCTGATCGGCGTGGCGGTGGCCATCGGCGCGGTCGTGCTGTGGCCCTCGCGGTCGGAGGTCGACATCCCGCTGCCATTCCAGAACGCGCAGGGCGGCTCGGTGACCACCGAGGGCGGGCATGTCCTCTCCACCACCCTGGGCGACTGCGGCAGCCCGTCAGCCGGGCAGGTGCTGACCGCCGCCCCACTGCCCGGTGCCGAGGGCAGCGGCGCCTGCGTGCAATCGCTGATCGGCATCGACACCGGACCCAATACCGGCGCAGACACGCTGCTGGAGTTCTCCCGGGGCCCGGGACAACCGAACCTGTTGCCTGGGGAGCACATTCGCATCTTCCGGCAGGTCGACCAGCAGGGCACGACCAGTTACGGCTTCTATGACTACGAGCGCGCCTGGCCACTGGCCGTGCTCGCGGCGGCCTTCGCCGTGGTGACCGTCGCGGTGGCCCGATGGCGGGGTTTCCGCGCGTTGCTCGGGATCGTGGTCGCCTTCGTGGTGCTCGCCGTGTTCATGCTCCCGGCACTGCGGGACGGCGCCCCCGCGGTTCCGGTGGCGCTGGTGGCCTCGGCGGCGATCCTGTTCGCGGTGATCTATCTGGCCCACGGGGTGAGCCTGCGCACCAGCGCGGCCCTGCTCGGCACACTGACCTCGCTGGTCCTGGCCGCCGTATTGTCCTGGGGCGCCATCGAAATGGCCCACCTGACCGGGTTGTCCGATGACCGCAACAATGAGGTGGCCGCATACCTGGGGACGGTGTCGATCAAGGGTCTGCTGCTGGCCGGGTTCATCGTCGGTTCGCTCGGCGTGCTCAACGATGTGACCATCACCCAGGCGTCGGCGGTGTTCGAACTCGCCCACCTCGGGCATGGCAACCGCCGCCAGGTGTTCGCCCGGGCGATGCGGGTCGGCAGCGACCACATCGCCAGCACCGTCTACACCCTGGTGTTCGCCTACGCCGGAAGCTCGCTGCCGCTGCTGCTGCTGTTCAGCGTGGCCAACCGGTCGCTGGGAGATGTGCTCACCGGCGAGAGCGTGGCCACCGAAATCGCGCGATCGGCCGTGGGCGGGATCGCGCTGGCCCTGTCGGTGCCGCTGACCACTGCCGTGGCAGCGGCGCTGGCCACGCCTAACGCCGCTCCAGAAGCTCCAGCAGATAGCGGCCATACCCCGAGGTGAGCACCGTGTCGGCCAATTCGGCCAGCGCGGCGTCGTCGATGAAACCCATCCGCCAGGCGATCTCCTCCGGACAGGCGACCTTCAGGCCCTGCCTCGCCTCGATCGTGCGGATGAAGTTGCCCGCCTCCAGCAGCGAGTCGAAGGTTCCGGTGTCCAGCCAGGCGGTCCCCCGCGGCAGCACCTCCACCGAGAGCCGTCCGGCGTCGAGGTAGACCCGGTTGACGTCGGCGATCTCCAGTTCGCCGCGCGCCGAGGGCCGCAATGAACGCGCGATGCCCACCACGTCGTTGTCGTAGAAGTACAGCCCGGGGATCGCGTAATTCGACCTGGGATTGGCGGGTTTCTCCTCGATGGCCGAAACTTTTCCCGCGGAGTCGAATTCGACGACCCCGTAGTCGGAGGGGTCGGCCACCCGGTAGGCGAAGATAGACCCGCCCACGACATCGCGGAACCGCCGCAGGTTGGTTCCGACACCGGGGCCGTAGAAGATGTTGTCCCCCAGGATCAATGCCACCGTCTCGGCGCCGATGTGGTCGGCGCCGATCAGAAAGGCCTGAGCGAGGCCGTCCGGACTCTGCTGCACCGCGTGGGTGATGTTCACGCCGAACTGAGAGCCGTCGCCGAGCAGGCGCTGGAACGCCGGGCCATCCTGAGGCGTGGCGATGATCAGGATGTCCCGGATCCCGGCCATCATCAGCGTCGAGAGCGGGTAGTAGATCATCGGCTTGTCGTAGACCGGTAGCAGTTGCTTGCTCACGCCCCGAGTGATCGGGTACAGCCGGGTGCCCGATCCACCGGCCAGGATGATGCCCCGCATCTGTCTCAGACGCGCAGGTCTTCGTCGGTCAGATCGGTGGCGGCCAACGCGGCCGCGAGGTCATCGTGGCGGAACACCGAGGTGACGTGGTCGTGGACCACCCGGAACGCCGAGGCGGCGGTGCCGGCGGGGCCTGAGTCCGAATGGGGGGTGATGCGCTCCTCGACCACCACGACGCCGTCGCGGTAGTAGATGTCGCCGACCTCGACCGAGGCGTCGGCTCGCTCGGCCCACTCCCGCAACGCGGCGTGGCCCTGCGCGGCCCCGTGCGCATCCCCGATCTCGATATCGTCGCTGGACAACGAGACCAGGGTGTCGAGGTCGGACGCGCTCAGTGCGTCATGCCAGGCGAGGACGGTGGCGATCTCCGAAGTGCTCATGAATGGTCAAGCTACCGGTCTAGAACGGTGTGCGGGCCAACCAGGTGTCCCACACCGTCTGATCGCCGAAGACGGCCAGACCCGACTCGGCGGCGGTTCTCCGGCGCACCAGCGCGAGCAGCAGGTCTCGGGCGGGGCCGCGCAGCGCCACGGTGGCGCGGATGTGCTCGTGGTCGGCGGCGATACCGTCCGGGCGGCCCAGGACGGTCCACTCCCCGGCCGCACCGAGCCCGTCATCGGTGGCGTGCAGGTGCAACGACTGCCCCTCTCCCAGCGGCCGGTCACCACCGGCCGGGCCCTCCTCGTCGGCCCTGCTCACCATCAGTCCCAGGAACTCGCTGATCCCGTCGGCGGCGACGACGGGATCGATCTCGAAGTCGGCACGCAGGGCCAGCGCAGCGTCGGCACGGTGCACAGCGGTCTCATGGAGGCGACGGCGAATCCACCACCGGGCGGGCCGGAGTCCGGTGAACGTCCAGACCGGGGTGTCGGGACCGGAACTCTCGACGGCCTCGATCAGGCCGGTCACGCCCTCGTGCAGCCAGGCGATCCTCCCGTCCCGGTCGGCAGGGGGTCGGCCGCCCGGCGGGTCGATGAACTCGCCGGAACGCTCGGCGACGATCCGGGCGCACCACCGGTCCCCCCGGCCGACGTGACGCGTCAATTGATCCAGCGTCCACCCGGGGCAGGTCGGCACCGGCGTCGACGGGTCGGGGTCGGCCAGCAGGTCGGCGAAAGCGGCGTTCTCTGCGATCAATCGGTCGGCGACGTCCACGGGGCCGAATCTACGCCGCGAGCAAGGCCATCCGTCCCAGCCCCGGGGCGTCAGTCCTCCGCGGGCGACAGCGGCAGGATCACCACCGAGGACTCCCCGGAACCGCCGGAGCGGGACGCTCCGGAGCCTGACCCGGCGCCCGGTGCCTCCGAGGCGCTCGACGCGACCGAGGAGGAGGAACCGGGGGAAGGAGAACTCGAAGACGTCGGACCCTGCGCCATCGGACTCTGCGACGTCGGACCCTGCGCCATCGGACTCTGCGACGTCGGACTCTGCGACGTCGGACTCTGCGCCGTCGCGGTCGCCGACGAGCTGGACGGGGCGGAGGACGTCTCCGACACCGGCGCTGACGATGTCGCCTGTGGGGTCTCGGAGCTTGTCGGGGTGGTGGCTGTGGACGGGGAGCGCGGCGCCGCGGTGGCGACGGCCGGGCGCTGGAAAACCGATGTCAGCAGCGGCGGCAGGGCGGGCATCGGCACCGGCAGCACGATCGGAGGGACGACCGGCGCGGGTGCCACCGGGGCCGGTGCTGCGGGAACGGGCGCCGCGGGAACGGGCGCCGGGGCGGGTGCGGCGGGCGCGGGCGGCTGTGCGGCCGGTGCCGCCGGGACGGGTGCGACGGGCTGGGCGGCCGGTGGCGCCACGAACACCGTGCGGGGCGCCTCCTGGACCACCGGGACCGGGGCCTGGATCGTTTCCGGGGTCACCACAGCCGCGTCCTGCACGGCCGATGGAGTCGAGGTGTGACTGCCCGGCACGACGGCGTTCCCGCCTGGGCCAGGCCGCTCGTCGGCGGTCGGGCGGATGGCGACGGCGAGAGCAGCCACCAACGCCACGATCCCGACGACGAAGACGGCTGAAAGGGCACTTCCGACCAACAGAAACGGTTTGCGCTCCGCGGCCTCCGGCTCGGGCTCTCCGCCGGTGTCGAGGCCCGCGATCGCCTCGATGGGCTCTTCCGGGTCATCCGGCACCGCGCTGTAGCCGAGCGGGGCCATATAGCCGGCGGCCGCCAGTCGGGTGGACCCGGCAGCGGTGTCCTCCGCCGGCGCCAGGCCGACGGTCGAGGCCTCGAACCGGGGAATGTTCGCCGATGCCAGGGCTGCGCCCCGGGCCAGGGCTAATTCGCCGTCGTCGGGCACGTGCACCGGCAGGCCGGTTCGCGCCCCGACGGCGGCCCTCATCGCGTCGACGTCGACACCGGCGCCCACGACGAACACCGCCCCGGGCGGGTCCAGCCTGCCCTGCAGGCCTGCCACCATCTCCACGACGCCGGCCAGGGCATCGGCACCGTGCAGGTCGCGGCTGGACACCCGCACCACCGCCCCGTCTGCGGTCCGCACCACGGCCAGGGTGGCGGTGCCGGCCTCGACGAACAGCAACGCGATGCGATCGCAGCCGATGGTCTGCCCGACGGCTTTGGCGAGCGCACTCGCGGCGTGCAGTTCAGAGACCAGGACGACGTCGGCGACACCGTGCTCCCGCAGCCCCTGCCGGAGGCGGGCAGCTGAGGCGTGCTCGGTCCAGCCGACCCCGATGGAGCGCAGATGGTGGCCGCCTTCCAGCGCGCTCTCCCGGGTTCCCAGGATGGCTGCGATGACCTGTTCGATCGCGTTGGACGCTGCGCCCGCACCACCGGCGATGTCGAAGGAATCGTGGTCGACGGTCACCCCGTCCGCTTTCTCGCCCTCGACGAGCACGAGCCGGACCCCCGCGGGCGTCATTGAAACACCGAGAACGATGTCCACTGTCACCTCCACGATCTCCGCCGATTTCCGGCTGGCCGGGGTTTCCGCCCTCCGCCGGCCTGAACCACCGGCTACCGGGTTCATCGACCCCGCCGGCCACGTCGTTACACGCGGCGAGGCGTCACACCGGCAACATTTCAGCTCGACTTTATGAAGTTCACGTAGGAGCGCGACGGGGTGGGTCCGCGCTGGCCCTGGTAGCGGGATCCCGCCACCGCGCTGCCGTAGGGGTGTTCGGCCGGACTGGTCAGCCGCAGCAGGCACAGCTGTCCGATCTTCATCCCCGGCCAGAGAGTGATCGGCAGGTTGGCGACGTTGGACAGTTCGAGGGTGATGTGCCCGGAGAAGCCCGGGTCGATGAATCCGGCGGTCGAGTGGGTGAGCAGGCCGAGCCGGCCCAGCGAGGACTTGCCCTCCAGGCGTCCGGCCAGATCGTCGGGCAGCGTGCAGCACTCCAGAGTCGAGCCCAGGACGAACTCGCCGGGATGCAGCACGAAGGGCTCCCCCTCGGCAGGCTGCACCAGGCTGGTCAGTTCGTCCTGCTGCTCGGCGGGGTCGATGTGGGTGTAGCGGGTGTTGTTGAATACCCGGAAGAGGTTGTCCAGGCGAACGTCCACGCTCGACGGCTGCACCAGGGTGTCCTCGAAGGGCTCGATGCCCAGCCGTCCGGAGGAGACCGCCGCGCGGATGTCACGATCAGAGAGCAGCACCCGACGAGCGTATAGCCCTCCCGGGGGTGCGGGTTGTTGCGGCGGGCGTACCTGCCGGGGCGAAGTTCCGGGGGTTGCCGATGGGGCGTCCCGGGTTGCTATCCTTCGTCAGCACCACATGCCGATGTAGTTCAATGGCAGAACATCAGCTTCCCAAGCTGAATACGCGGGTTCGATTCCCGTCATCGGCTCCACGAAACGTACGAGGACGGTGTCGAAAACCCATGCGGGAAGGCTCACGGGCCCGGAAGGCTATCGGGCGCGGTCGGGTCGTTTCTACGCGGTTGACCCTGGTCTGCGTACTCGCCATGCCGCCGACCCCGATCGCGACCGCGCAACCACCTGCTCGTGATCCCCTGCTCGTGCCGGTGGCATCGGTGCTGCCGCAAATCGGCGGCCCCGATGACCAGCCGGCGGCTCTGCCCCCGGGCCTCGCCGACATGCCGGCTCCGGCAACCGGCCCGCCGCCACCGGCGATTCTCAGTTCACCGGGTCTGCTGAACATCCCGACCGTCGCGCTCAAGGCGTACCTGCATGCCGACCGGCTTATGGCAGCATCCACGCCGGGTTGCGGGGTGGGTTGGAACCTCCTGGCCGGGATCGGGCATATCGAATCGACGCACGCCTTCGGCGGTGCCACCGACGTCCACGGCAATCCTGCCGAGCCGATTCACGGTCCCACGCTGGACGGTTCGCTGCCCGGAAACGAGATCATCGTGCAGGACCAGTCCGGCGGCCGCACCGTCTACGCCCGCGCGGTCGGCCCCATGCAGTTCCTCCCGGATACCTGGAGCCTGTACACCTCGGATGGCGACGGCGACGGTCGGGCCGACCCGCAGAATCTGTTCGACGCCGCCCTGGGCGCCGCCCGCTACCTGTGCGACGGTGGACTGAACCTGCGGGACCGGTCCCAGTTGATCACCGCCGTCTTGCGCTACAACAACTCGATGGCCTACACCCTGAACGTGCTCGGTTGGGCCACGGCATATGCCACCGGCGCCCCTCCGGTGAGTCTGCCGCCGCTCACCGGGCCCGCCTGGTCACCCGGCACCGGCAGGGCGGTGCGCGACCCCGGCGCGGGCACCCCCGGTCCGCCGGCTCCCCCGCCGATCGACCCGGCCATCACCAACGTCGACAACCTCGGCAACACCATGAACGGAGGCGGCCGCGCCGTGGTGCAGGCACCCTCTCCGTCGGGCGCGGGCGCCGGGTCCGCCGCAGTCGTACCGAATCCGGGCCCGCTCGGCCTGGGCAGCTCCGTCATCGGCGGCACTGGCTCCAGCCCCCGCGTCACAATCGGCAACGGCCGCAGCGGCGGTGCCCGCTAAGGGCGTGTCGCGGCCATCGGCCGCCTACTGGGCCCCCGCTACTTGCCCCGGAACTGGTCGATCAGGTGGTAGCCGGTCGGATCGTCGGGCAGCACCCAGGCGAAGCCCTCCAGGAAGATGATCGCCACCACGTTGGCCGCCACGACGCCGATGAAGATCCAGATGATCACGGTCGACAACGTCCGCAACGCACTGCCCTCAGGCGGGGCCTGGGGGATGCCGCGGGGCGTCAGGACCAGCTGCACACCGCAGTAGGCGATCACGATGATGAACGTGATCAGCGCCCAGGTGTACAGATGTATGCCCAGTACCGGCGCACCGTAACCCGGATCCCCGGGCTTGATGTGCAGCAGGATCTGGCGCACCGACACCTCGGCGCCGCCGATCAGCGCGCCGAGCAGGCCCATGCCGAGGCCCTGCGAGTATTTCGCGGTGGTCAATGTGCCGCGGCGGGCCTGCATGACGATGAGCAGGGCACCCGCCGTCGACAGGATCATCCCGTAGCGCTGCAGCATGCACAGCGGGCAGGGGAACTCACCCTCCACGAACTGGATGTAGAAGGCGCTCAGCATGACGAAGCTGTAGGCGAAGATCCAGGCGTGCAGGCCCCAGAAGCCGGCGAAGCCCCAGAACCGGCTCTGGGTGTCGGTCCGGGCCTGCTGGGTAACCACCTCGGCCATCAGAAGCTCAGATCCAGCGCGGAGGTGACGTGGAAGCGGAACAGGCCGACCACAGCCACCAACCCGACGAACCACAACGCGATGATCAGATGGCGGTTCGCACCCCGCCAGATCAACAGCACGATGACCAACAGCAGGATCATGATGAGAATGTCCACGCGCGAAACCCTAAGCCGTGCGGGACGATCGCGGGGTGGTTTAGCCCGGGAAGATGCGCACCCAGTCGACGAGCATCTGCGCCGGATAATTGCCCGTCGAAGCATCCTTGCCGCCCGTGCCGCCGACGGCGAGGTTGAACACCGGCTTGAGCATGAATCCCGGGTCGTTGAACGCCCAGTCTTCAAGAGAGTTCGCCGGCACCTGGAAGTAGGGCTCCATGCCGGGTTCGTAGTCGTGGAAGAAGTACATTCCGGACGGATTCCAGGTCATCCGCCAGCGGTGCCACTGATCGTCGACGGGAAACGGGATCGTCGCGAACGAGGTGCCGTCGAGGCGGGCGTGAACCGTCGTTCCGGACGGCCACTCCATGTTCCCGTACCACTCCACGAGGTCGACCTCGCCGCCACGCTTCTTGTTGTCGTCGTTGAGCAGCCACCAAGCGGGCCAGGATCCCGGGGTGAGACACTCGAACTTCACCCGGGCCTCGAAGGTGTGACCGATCGGCGCAGCGAAGTTGCCCACGACCTTGCCGCTGACATACGTGCCCGGCGCCTCGCGGGTCGCCCGGATGACCAGGTTGGAGTTCCCGTCCAGGAACACATGCTCGCGGTCGTCGCGGTACTGACCCATGTTCTCAGGACGGTCCCAGAACACCGGGTTCTTGATCAGTTCACGTCGCTGAGCGATGCTCCACAGCGCGGGATTCGGAGCCGAACCCGCCGGTCCGTCGAACTCGTCGCCGAGGAACCCCGGCACGGCGGCCCCAGGGGGCGGCGGCAGCGGCGGCGCCCCCGGAGGAGGGGGGGCACCCACGGGTCCTTCCGACCCGGGTAGCGGGGGTTCGGGAGCCATCGGATTGGCGAACGCCTTCGGCGTGGGAACGGCGACGACGGCCATGCCGAGCCCCGCCATCATCAGCGCATTGCGTCGATCCATGTCGGGCATAGGTCCTAACTGTAAGGCCCAACCGGCGGAGAGTCTAAAGCCGGGGCCGGATCAGTTCAGCGGAAAGCACACCGGAACGAACGGGATCGGCGGGCAGATCGACAGCGGCGGCAGCGGCGGCATGGGGGGCGGCGGGGGCGCGTTCCAGTCGGCGGGCGCCGGGGCTGCGGGGGCGACGACGCAGGTGTCCGACGGCGGGTCGTACACCGTCCCGGCACCGCACTCGGCGGCTGCGGCGACCGGCGCCAGCTCGGCAGCGGCGCCGAATACAGCCAGGGCGCCCACACCGCCGAGCACCGTCGAGCGCATCACCGTGCGGCGCGACCGGGGCTTCCGATCAAGATGACGCTGATCAGGATGACGCGGTCTCATCGGGGTCCACCGGATCCCGCTCGGCCCCCGCCGCCGCATCCAGCACGCTGACGTCGATCCCGTAGGGCAGGAAACGCACGCTGCGAGTCGGGTCGGTGTTGTGTTTGTTGGCGCGCAGGGCGTCCAGTTCGGTCTTGTAGACCTGCTCGACGTGCGCTTTGCCGTCGGCGTCGGCGATATAGATGGCCCACACCCCGTCACCGGCCTCACCGGCGGTCTCCGGTTCTGGACGCGAACGCGGTGTGGACCGGACGAACTGGTCGAAGAGCGCGCCGAAGCCCGAGCGGTCTTGGGTGCTGTTGAAGAATTTGCCGACCTGCTCGAAGGCGTCGCGCAGACCCTCGCCGGTCTCGCGGACCACGCGGTCGAATTCCTCGGGATCGATACCGAATGGCCCGTTGTTGTCCATGCCCACCAGTGTGCTCCGAGTTTGCTGCCGGTGTCGATGTCTTCCCGGTTCGCCGCCAGCGAAACGCCGGGTGCTCAGACCGGCGTGATCGGCAGTGAACGGCGTGGCCGGAACTCGAAGGTCGCCCCCAGACTGAGTTTCGTCACCTGGACCTCGGGGAATTCGGGCAGGGCGCTGTCGGCCCGCTCGAATTCCGCGGTCCAGTCGGTATCGGTCCCGGTGATCCGCGCGCGCAGGCGGGGGTCGACGGCGGTGGCGATCGCCTGCACCGGGCCGATCGAGTCCGGGCCGCACAGGGAGATCCAGGCACCGTCATCGTGGGCCGGGGAGCGGCTCACGTGAAGGCACTCGGCGTCGATCTCGGCCACGACGTACCCGGATGGATTCAGCAGCGGGTGGCACCGGAGGGTGCGGGCCAGGCCGTCGGCGCTGGGCGGCAACCGTAAAGCGCGGCGGATACGTTCAGCGGCCACCCCGGCGATTCCGGTGAGTTGTTTGACGCAGATCGACCTGGCCAGATCGGTATCGCCGCCGGCCCGTCTGCGCACGGCGAGGCTGAAGGACAGGGTCAGCAGGTGCATCTGAAGGCAGACCTCCTCGGCGATGCGGACCAATGCCGAGTGGGAGAAGGCGGCGAAGTCGATATCGCTGAGCAGCACGCCCGCGTAGTCCGCCGCGCCCTCGTCGGCCCGGTCGATCTCCTGCAGCCGCCAGGTCGCGGCTGCCGTGGCGGCGATGACCTCCAACGCCGGGATGCCGACGGCCTCCGGAGCGGACTCGTCGATGGTGACCGTCCAGGCGCAGTGTGGATGACGATCGGCGGGCCGGCGCGGGGGCCGGTGGATCGGCCGCACCCGGGCCCGGGGGTTGGTGGCGACCGCGGTGGCGTCGAACGTGGGGTCCTCGATGTCGTGGCACATCCCGGTGACGTAGTCCGGCCCCATGGGCTCGACGTCGAGCAGGGCACCGCAGTGGTCGAGGTGGAATTCGCCGTGCCGGCGGTCGTGGACGGTGAACCGGAAGTCCATGAACTGCGGCGGCGCGCCGATGTCGAACTGCAGACCCTTGAAAATGGTGATGACGTCATCGCCGGTGAAACGCAGCGCCCTCTGCATCCGCCTGGTGTAGACGGGGCTGGCGCCCGCCCACTCCTCGATCGCGATCTGCAGCATTTCGGCACGGCCGAAAGCCTGTATGCACCAAGCCATTCCGGACCGGTCGATCAGCTGACCGATCAACAGCAGTTCGGGAACCAAGACCGCCAACTCAGCGCGTGAGAGGCCTTCGTAGCGGCTGCCGGGCGGGCTCACCCGGCAAACCTACTGGAGGACACCCGGCGCTGTGTTGCAATGACGGTCATGGTTGATATGGCGACGGTCGAGGCGATCAAACGGGTCAAGTACCGCTATCTGCGGGCGCTGGACACCAAGCACTGGTCCGATTTCGCCGACACCCTCACCGAGGACGTCGTCGGCGACTATGGATCCTCCCTCGGGCGGGAGCACCGCTTCACCAGTCGTGCCGAACTGGTCGGGTTCATGCGGGCCTCGATGCCCGCCGGGGTGATCACCGAGCATCGGGTGGACCACCCGGAGATCACTGTCGATGACGACGACCAGGCCGAGGCCACCTGGTACTTGCAGGACCGGGTGATCGTGCCGGAGCGCGACTTCATGCTGTTCGGAGCGGCGTTCTACCACGACCGGTACCGCAAGACCCCCGACGGCTGGAAGATCTGCGCGACCGGCTACCAGCGGACCTACGAGGCCACCGCGTCGCTGGCCGGTCTGAACTTCACCCTCACCCCCGGGCCGGCGCTGGCCTGATCCACGGACCGGGCTACTTCGCGATCGCGATCACCGCGCCGGGCTGAAGCCACTGGATGATCTTGACCAGCGTGGCGTCATCCAGGGCGACACACCCGGCGGTGGGCGCGCCGTTGGTGGTGTGGACGAAGAATGCACCGCCGTTACCGGGAACCCGCTCCTTGTTCACCCCCATGACGATGGCGTGCGCATAGGCCGGGATGTAGAGGTTCTCGGTGCCGCTGGCGGGCGAGGTGTCGAACGGGCAGTCGGCCTGCTTGCAGACCTGCATGGTGTTGTAGCTGGGTCCGTCGGCCGACCACCAGTAGTCCGGGGTGGTCTGGTAGTACTTCAGCCCGCCACCGGGGTCGGGTTGGGTGCCGAAGGCGAAGTCGAGGCTGTAGACCCCCATCGGGGTGGCCGGGACGCTGTCGCGGGCCGCGGGGGCCAGCCCGGCGGAGCCCAGGTGCACCGGAATGCCGGTACCGACGGCCTGCCAGCCGGTGGCGCCGCGCTGCCAGACGTCCATCATCCCGTTGGACCCGCCGGTACCGACCACCGAGAGGACCTGGGCGGCATTGCCGACCTGGGCCTGAAACCACGGCGGCGCAGCGGCTCCCGGCGGGGCCGAGGAGATCGCCACCACCGCGGCGCCGAACGCAGCACTGAGCGATAGCAGGATCCGGCGCATCCGTTCATCGTCCACGCGGGTTTCGGGAGGGGTCAAGTCAAGGTTCGGCCACGGCCGGGTATGCGTCGGCTAACAGTCTTCTGGCTATCTTCGCCACTCACTACCTGGCCGCGGCGAAAAGTTCCTTGAACACAGGTTTCGATCTTTCGCCGCGGCGACCCCTGAGGCGGTGAATGGCATTCCGGCAAACGCCGAATTACCATCCCGGAGGTGACACGGGGGGCGGATACGGATGGCTGACCTGCCTGCGGGCGACTGGACCGCACTTCTGGTGGGCCATCAGTGGCCCGGTTCGGACACCCTCGGCGCGCTGCTCGGGGCCGCGGCGCGTCGCGGCGATCAGGCCCGCGCCTTCGACGACTACGGAAACACCCTGCGGGGCGTGCGGGCGGCACATCTGGAGGCCCAGGACGGGAGGACCGCCGAGGAGATCCGCCAGGCGTTCCGGCGGGGTGAAACACGGGCCCGGGACATCGCCGCCGGCAGCGACGCCAAGCAGAGGGCCTACCGGTCCGCGCGGCAGTGCGCCGAGGATCTGCGCACCGATCTCGCCGACATCGCCGCCGCCGGGAACGCCGCGATCCGGGGGATTCTGGATTCGGAGGCCCCCGCGGCCCAGAAGGTGAGCGCCATCGTCGAGACCGTGACTGCGGCCCAACTGGACGCGAACTCCCGGGCCGCCGTGCACAGCGCCGGCGTGTTCGACGCCATCCAGAGCGTGCTCGACGCTCACGGCGAAACATCCTCGGCGCGCGAATTCGCCCGAACCAACGGGGTCGACCTGTTGAGCGCCTTCGGCAGCCCCGACGCGGAAACGATCCGCACCAGCGTCGGCCGGTTGGTGGACCCACAGGCCGACCTGGCCGCCGGCCACCCGGCTGAGCCGGTCTCCACGCCGGGCGTCGGCAGCGGCGGGGTCGGGGTGGATGCGCCCGCGGGTGATGCTCCCGCCGCGGTCGCGAGTGGCCGGTCCCCCGGGAGCGACGGCCCGATTCCGCCGCTGACATCGACATCTCTCACCGACGGTCCGGCGCCCACCGCCGTCGAGACGGGTGCCGCCCCGGATGCCGGCGGCCGTTCGCCGGACAGGATCGCCGCGCCCCTAGCCACGGCCACCCTCACCGCATCCACCGAGGCGCGCTCCCTCAACGAGACCGACGCTGCCGTGGCTGATCCCGAGCCTGCCGGAGCGGACGCGTCGAGTCCCTCCGTCGCGGTGCCAGGGCACCCCGCCGACGGCGTTGCGGCGACCTCGGCTTCGCTGCCGGTCCGCCCGCCGGGGCCTCCCGCCTTTCCCGCACCGGCCACCCCGGCACCGGGGCCACACCCCGGCGCGATGCCCGCCTACGGCACCGATCTGCGCCCGTCGGCCCCGGCGGCCCCCTCCACTCCGGTCGCTGTCCCGCCCGCCCCCGGCGCCCCGACCACCGCCGCCGGCGGCGCCCCGGGACCGACGGCCAACCCGACACTGGTCGGGCGCCCGGTCCGGCAGCGCGCCGCGGCGGCAACCGCCGTGAGAGATCGGGCCGTCGCGACCACGGACGCGGCTCCGCACCCCGCGTATCGGCTCCTGGCGGCCGTCGCCCGCCAGCAGCCGAGGTTGCGATGGGCTGTCGGCGAGAAACCCGGGGGCGGCATGGTGCTGGCCACCGACCTGGCTGGTGGGTGGATCCCACCGGGTGTGACCGTACCGGTCGGGCTGGAGCTCCCGGCCCCGCGCGCGCTCTGCTCCGACCTGGAGGCCATCCTCGGTCCGGCTATCCTCGCCGCCGCCCACCAGCCGGGCCAACCCCTTGGCTGCGTCGCCGACGAGGATCCGGTCCAGGCATCGGCGCGGTCGCGGTGGGCGCCCACCGTCGATGATCTCGGTTGGGAACTCTCCCAGGCGACCAGGTGGCGCGACGGGTTGCCGCGTCTGGCCCACACCCTTGCCCGGGCCCTGGCGGCACGAACCGGCTGGCTGGACTCCGAGATCGCACTGCTGCGCCGGCACCTCGAGGACGTGGCAGAGGCGGCGCTGGGGGACTATCCGGACCACATCCCCGCCGCGGGGCTGGGCAATTGGCAACTGCTGGCCGCCGTCGACGCCGCGATCAGCGGCGAGAAGGCCCTGGCGAACTACCATTTCGCCTGGTTCTCCGCCCAGAGGAGCACCGCGCGGGACCTGCGGCGATGACCGGCGATCGACTCAACGCCGATGTCGACCGCTATTTGCAGGCCGCCGCCACCGGCCCGCCGCCACCCATCGTGTCCGACCCGCTGATCACCGGTGTCAGCCCGATCGAACAACTCCTGCGAGCCCTGGGACTGGCGGCGAACGCCGCGGACCCACGGGACGGGGCGGACAGCGTCACCGACCACGACCGGCGGGCGGCCATGGCCGCCGAAGCGGCCGAGAAGTTCACCGCCCAGGACGATGCGGCGGCGGCCGAACTGGAAGGTCTCGCCGGCCAGGATTCCTCCGCCGCGATGCTCCAGCAGGCACCCCAGGCGGCCTCGGCCATCGCCGCGGCCGTCTCCGGTGCGCTCGGAGCCGCCCTGCAGCCGTTGACCCAGTTCCCCCATCAGGTCACGCAGGGCGCCCAGCAGGCCATGCAGACCGGGATGGGTATGTTCGCCCAAAGCTCCACGGGGTATGCGCCACCGATCGAGTCCGACCCGGCCTGGACCGATGATCTGTTCTTAGACCCGGACGATTCGCCCGCCGACTTCGGGGCGGGTGCCGGAGGACCTGCCGGCGGCTGGTCGGGCGGTTCCGGCGGCACCACCAGCCCCGGCGGCACCGTTCCGACCGCAACGCTGGGACCACCACCCATCCCGACGGCCGGGACCGTCCCGTCGGCGGCCCCGCCGCGCCCGGTCCCCGCCGGCGCCTCCGCCGCCCCTGCGACGGGTGGGGCGGGTCTGACCGGAATGCCGATGGTTCCGCCCGGCGCGGTGGGAGCCGCCGCGAACACCGACAAGGAGTCCAAGACGCCGCCCAAACGTGTCTCGGTGCCGCCGGTGCGCAATGGCGCCCCCGTTCAGGGCCGGCTCACTGCTCCCCCGTCACTTCCGGCGGTCACCAAGAAGGTCGAGGCCAGACCGGTGGCCGTCCGCCGGACCATGCGAACCGACGACGGCGCCCAGGAATCCCCCTGAGCCCGCGGCACGCTTCCGTACGGATCCGGCACTTCCCGCGCCGCGGCGCCGATGCGGCGCGCCGTCTGTTAAGCGGTACTAACATCGGCGGCGGTACCGGTCCCCTCACCCCGGAAAGGCCGCGCACCCATGACCTCCGACGTCGAGTTACCCCTCCCGGTTCCCGACGTGCCCGGGGCCGACGCCGGTACGGCGGGGCTTCCCGACCGCTCGGAACTGACCCGCCTGCAACAAGTGGTCGTCGACTCCTCCGCCGCCGCAGATCTCGCGCTGCGTACGGCCATCTCCACCCTCGTCGGGGCCGCCGTGGCGCCCACGGTCGTCACCACCGCACTGCGCCGGTCGGAGGCCCGCCGCGAACGCGAGAACATCGCCTTCTATGTCGAACTGGCCGGCCACCGGGACCCGGTGCGGTCCTTCCCCGCCCCGACCGCGGTTCCCGAGGTGTCGTTGCGGGCGGCCAACCCCATCGCCGAGTACATCGCGCGCGGTCATGTGCACAACGGATCCTTCGCCAGCGGTTTCGAGCCCGCCAATCCCGCGATGCGCCCGCGCTGGCGGCAGTTCAAGCGCAACAACATCGTTCGTTTCCAGCACTGGCGTCACGACGACGGCCCGCGCCCGACGCTGTGCGTGATCCACGGCTTCATGGGCTCGCCGTATCTGGTCAACGGCCTGTTCTTCTCGCTGCCGTGGTTCTACCGGTCCGGCTACGACGTGCTGTTGTACACGCTGCCTTTTCATGGACGCCGCGCGGAGAACTTCTCCCCCTTCAGCGGCTACGGCTATTTCGCCAACGGGATGAGCGGGTTCGCCGAGGCGATGGGCCAGGCGGTGTTCGACTTCCGGACGATCCTGAACTGGTTGCGCCACAGCGGTGTTGGACGCATCGCCCTGACCGGCATCTCGCTGGGCGGCTACACCTCCGCCCTGGTGGCCTCCGCCGACGACCGCCTGGAGGCGGTGATCCCGAATGTCCCCCTGGTGACGCCCGCCTCGGCGTTCGACGACTGGTGGCCGGCGAGCAAGGTGGTGCAACTGGCCCGGACCGTGGGCGGGATGAGCCGGGAGGAGGCGTACTCCAGCTTCGCCTACCACTCCCCGCTGAACTACCGGCCGCTGGTGCCCAGGGACCGGCGGCTCATCATCACCGGCCTCGGTGACCGCCTTGCTCCACCGGACCACGCCGAAGCCCTGTGGAAGCACTGGGATCGCTGCGCGCTGCACTGGTTCCCGGGCAACCATGTGCTGCACGTCAGCCAGCCGGAGTACCTGCGCCGCACGAACCGGTTCCTGCGGCCCCTGATGTTCGACTGACGCTGATATTCGGTCAGTCCTTGACGGCGCTCACCAGAGAAATGCTGCGGACCATATTGGCCACCTCGGCATCGGCGGTGGGAATGGGGCGCCCGACGGACTCCAGGTAGTCGGTCAGGCTCGTCGCCTCCGCCAGCCAGCCCCGCCGGGAGAACCATTGCGCCGCCGGCGCACACTGTTCGTTGTAGACCAGCTGCCACCACTGGCCGCGCATGTCCTGCGCGGTCTCGGCTTGCTGCACCTTCGCCCTGAAATCGTCGTCGTTCATCGGCCGCCCCTCCTCGACGGCGAGATGACTGCCGGGCGCGGCCATCGCGTCGATGCCGTTGAACAGCTGCTCCTGGGCGGCCCCCGGCAGGTAGATCAGCAGGCCTTCGGCGATCCAGGCCGAGGGGTGCTCGGGACGGAACCCGCTGGAACGCAAGGCCGCGGGCCAGTCCTCCCTGAGGTCCACCGGCACCTCGCGGCGTTCGGCCCGGGGCGATTCCCCGGACAGCGTCTGGCGTTTGAATTCCAGCACCCGTGGCTGGTCCAGCTCGAAGACCGTGGTTCCCGCAGGCCATCGCAGCCGGTAGGCCCGCGAGTCCAATCCCGCTGCCAGCATGACGATCTGGCGCACTCCGGCATCGGCGGCCGCGGCGAAGTAGGCGTCGAAGTAGCGGGTGCGGGCACCCTGAAACGTCACGAAGTGGGTGCCGAACTCACCGGACCGCAACGGATGGTCGGGCCTGCCGCCGTCCATGAGTTCTTGCCACGGACCGCCTGCCGCCCGGCAGAACACCTCGGCGTAGGGGTCGACGGCCAGCGGGGCCGGCTTTCGCGCCTCCAGTGCGCGGGCCGCCGCGACGAACAAGGCGGTGGAGCCCACGCCGGTGGTGATGTCCCAGCTGTCGTTGTCGGTGCGCACGCGAAAACGTTAGACCAGCGGGCGTCCGGTGCGCATGCGCCAGTTCACGTCGTGCAGAAGCAGATTGAAGGGGAAGTTCCGAACGAACGAGGGAGCGACGGTGTTGCTCAACCGGATGGCGGCCATCACCGCGTCGAACTCGCGCTGCTTGGAACGGTTCCAGTCCAGTTTCATCTCGTCGCGAAACCGCTGCGGAAGGAAGCCGGTGGTAATGAGCAGGGCGAGGCTTTCGTTGATCTGCTGCAGCGGACCGGGCATCCGGAGCCCGGCCATCCGCGCCACCGCGATGGGGTAGAGGAATTCGCGGATGGCGTCGTCGATGTGGATCTTCTCCAGTTGTTCGTCCCAGTACTTGTCGAAGGCGGGGCGGTCGGCCGGCCACATCTCGGGGCGCATCTGCAGCATGGTGCCCAGCGCCATGCTGTCGCGGTAGTGCTGGTCGGCGGTGTCGTCGTCCATTTCGCCGATGAAGGTGCGGCGGACGTCGACCCCGCCCTTGTAGAGGCAGGCGGCCACCCACAGCTGCAGTTCGGGATCCAGGGCGTTGTAGCTCACCGGGCTGTCCTCGGTGGAGACCACCTGGGCGTGCGCCCGGGTGACCGCCTTGCGGTAGGCCTTTTGCTGCGCGGGGGTGCCGCGGGTGGCGACTGCCAGGTAGGTGAACGTGGTCCGGGCCCGTTTGATCGGGTGCCGGTCGATCCGGCCGCTCTCCACCCGGCTTTCCTTGACGCCGTAGCCCACCCCGGGAAGGCCGAGTTGCATGATCACGTTGGCGGGACCAGCCAGCAGCGCGATGCCCGGGATGCCGTCCTCGAAGACGGCGGGTCTGGTCAGCCGCTGCAACAGGTTGCGGCCCGCCGGCGGACCGGAGGATTCGCTGACCGGACGGTCGGCCACTCCGACGGGCCGATCCACCGTGCTGATCCCGTCGCGAGCACCCACCGCAACCCTGCCTTCAAATCTGAAAACGTTTGTTTCCTGATATTGTGCCACCCTTCCCGCGGTGTCAAGATGGCGCGGTGACACAGGCACGGCCGTACGGCGGGGTTGACGCCGCAGACCGACTTGCCCGCCGTCGCCGGCGGCTACTGGAGGCGGGCCTGGAACTGCTGGGAGTCGACATCGACCCGGCCGAGGTGACCGTCCGCGGCATCTGTCAGGAAGCGGGCCTGGCCACCCGCTACTTCTACGAGGGCTTCTCCGACAAGGACCAGTTCATCGCGGCGGTGTTCGACTGGGTCATCGCGGAGATGGCGGCCACCACCCAGGCGGCGGTGGCCGCGGCCCCCGCTGAACGGCAGACCCGGGCCGGGATGGCCAACATCGTGCGGACCATCGGCGCCGACCCGCGGGTCGGCCGGCTGATGTTCGGCGCGCAGGTGTCCAACACAACGGTGATTCGCAAGCGGCGGGAGAGCGAAGCGCTGTTCGTCATGCTCGCCGGCCAGCACGTGGAGACGCTCACCCGACGCCCCGGCAACGAACGGATCAAGGCGTTCGCCTATTTCGTTGTTGGTGGGGTCACCCAGACCATCAGCGCCTGGTTGGCCGGCGACATCACCCTGGGCGCGGACGAACTCGTCGACCAGCTCAGCGCGATCGTCGACGCCTTCGGCGAGTCCAGCCTCTTCCGGGACTGAGCCGGCCCCTTGCTTAGCTGAGCCGGTGAGCGTGCGCCAAAGCACCGCCGTGACGGCGTGTCGGTGTGCCGACACGCATGCTCGCGCCCCGGGAAGGGGCCGAGACACCGTTGAGTACCCTCGGTCCCAACCGACCGGTTACTTGGCCATCGACGACAGTGAAGGCGACCCCCCATGCCCCTCGCGATCACATCCGAGCACCAGGACCTCGCCGAGTCGGTCCGAGCGCTGGTGCGCCGGGTGGCGCCCGCCGAATTCCTGCACGCGGCACTGGAAACGCCCATCGGCACTCCCCCGCCCTACTGGGGCAGTGCCGCCGATCAGGGCCTGCACGGCCTGCATCTGGCCGAGTCGGTCGGCGGACAGGGGTTCGGCCTGTTGGAGCTGGCGATCGCGATAGCCGAGTTCGGCTACGGCGCCGTGCCCGGCCCGTACGTTCCCTCGGCGATCGCCGGGGCACTCATCGCCGCCCACGACCCGAACGCCGAACTACTCGCCGAACTGGCCACCGGCCGGACCGTCGCCACCTTCGCCCTGGAGTCCGAACTGACCGCGACCCGGTACGCCGGCAACGTGATCATCCGCGGCGAGGCGCGCTCGGTCCCTGCTGCGGCCGACGCGGCGGTGCTGGTGCTGCCGGTCGCGATCGAAAGCGGTGTCGAATGGGTAGTGTTCGACGCCGACGCGCTCGAAATCCAGCCCCTGCGATCGGTGGATCCGCTGCGACCCGTGGCCCATGTGCGGGCCAACGGAATCGAGGTCGACGTCCGGCGACTGCTCTCGAACCTTTCCGAGGCCGCCGGCCGGGCGATCGTCACCACGCTGCTATCGGCCGAGGCCGTGGGCATCGCCCGCTGGGCCACCGACACCGCATCCGAGTACGCCACGATCCGCGAGCAGTTCGGACGGCCGATCGGACAATTCCAGGCGATCAAGCACAAGTGCGCCGAGATGATCGCCACCACCGAGCGGGCGACCGCGGCCGTGTGGGACGCCGCCCGCGCCGTCGATGAAGCGGCGCAACAGGATTGGGATAACGAGGCCACCCATTATGAGTTCGCCGCCGCGGTGGCCGCGACCCTGGCGCCCGCCGCGGCCCAGCACTGCACCCAGGACTGCATCCAGGTGCACGGCGGCATCGGTTTCACCTGGGAGCACGACACCAACGTCTATTACCGGCACACCCTGGGCCTGGTCGCGGCGTTCGGCCGCTCCACCGAGTACCCGCGGCGGGTCTTCGACACCGCCACAACCACCGGCATGCGCCCACTGGACATCGACCTCGACCCGGACACCGAAAAACTGCGGGAGGAGATCCGCGCCGAGGTGGCCGCGCTGAAGGCCATCCCCCGCGAGGAGCGGATGACGGCGATCGCCGAGGGCGGCTGGGTGCAGCCCCACCTACCTACGCCATGGGGCCGCGCGGCCGCACCGGTGGAGCAGATCATCATCGCCCAGGAGTTCGCCGCCGGCCGGGTCAAGCGGCCGAACATGGGCATCGCGGCGTGGCTGATCCCCTCGATCGTGGCCTACGGGACCGATGAGCAGAAACAGCGCTTCCTGCCGCCCACCTTCCGCGGCGAAATGATCTGGTGCCAGCTGTTCTCCGAGCCGGGCGCCGGTTCTGACCTAGCCGCCCTGACCACGAAGGCCACCAAGGTCGAGGGTGGCTGGCGGATCACCGGACAGAAGATCTGGACCACCGCCGCGCAGTTCTCCCAATGGGGCGCCCTGCTCGCCCGCACCAACCCGGACGCGCCCAAGCACAACGGCATCACCTACTTCCTGCTCGACATGAAGCAGCCCGGCGTCGAGGTGAAACCGCTGCGGGAGCTGACCGGCAACGCGTTGTTCAACACGGTGTTCATCGACGATGTGTTCGTTCCCGACGAGATGGTGCTCGGCGAGGTGGACAGCGGTTGGGAGGTCAGCCGCAACACGCTGACCGCCGAGCGGGTCTCGATCGGCAGCAGCGAGCCGTGGTTCCTGCCCAACCTGGACCGTTTCGTCGAGTTCGTCGCCGGGGGGCATTTCGACCAGGTCGGCCATCACCGGGCCGGGGAGCTGATCGCCGAGGGACATGCCGCGAAGCTGCTCAACCTGCGCTCGACGCTGCTGACCCTGGCCGGCGGTGACGCGATGCCCTCGGCGGCGATCTCCAAGCTGCTCTCGATGCGCACCGGCCAGGGCTACGCGGAGTTCGCGGTGTCCTCGTTCGGCATCGACGGCGCGATCTGGGAGGAGGATTCGCTGCAGGGAAAGTGGGCGGAGTTCCTGCTCGCCAGCCGGGCCACGACCATCTACGGAGGCACTTCGGAGGTGCAGCTGAACATCATCGCCGAACGGCTGCTGGGCCTGCCCCGGGATCCCTAACCCGCCCCCTCACCCCGCCCTCGCGAACAGACGCAAAAGACCCCGCACGCCTCGGCGTGTCGGGGTCTTTTGCGTCTGTTCGCGCCAAAAAGCGAGGGCTACTGAACCTCGATCTGGCGCAGCTCGCGCTTGAGGATCTTGCCAGTGGGGTTGCGGGGCAGCTCGTCGATGAACACGACCTCGCGCGGGACCTTGTAGCGGGCGAGGTGGTCGCGGACGTAGTCCTTGATCTCGTCCTCGGTGACCGTCACGCCGTCCTTGAGCACCACGAAGGCCCGCAACCGCTGGCCGAAGTCCTTGTCGTCCACGCCGATCGCGGTGGCTTCGACGACAGCGGGATGTCCGCTGATCAGGTCCTCGACCTCGGCGGGGAAGACGTTCTCCCCACCCGAGACGATCATCTCGTCGTCGCGCCCGCTGACGTAGAGCAGCCCGTGGTCGTCGAAGTAACCGACGTCGCCGGAGGACATCAGGCCGTCGATGACCTGCTTGTTGCCACCACCGGTGTAGCCCTCGAACGGGAAGAAGTTGCCGACGAAGATCCGCCCGACCTTGCCGTGCGGAACCTCCTTGCCGTGATCGTCAAGGATTTTGACCTTCACGCCCTTGATCGTCGGCCCGACCGTCGCCGGGTTGAGCTTGAGGTCCTGCGGACGGGCGATGGAGACGAACGCGATCTCGGTGGACCCGTAGAGGTTGTAGACGACCGGGCCGATGTCCTTCATCGCCCGGGTCGCCAGTTCGGCGCCCAGCTGCGAGCCGGAGACGAAGATGATCCGCAGCGAGGACAGGTCGGGCTTGGTCTCCATGGCCTCCAGCGAGTCGAGCATCCGCGACAGCATCACCGGCACCACCACCAGCGCGGTCACCTTGTGCTTGGCGATGTCCTCGAGCACGACGGCCGGCTTGAAGCGGCGATGCAGGATCAGCGTCGAGCCGAGCGTCATCGCGATGGTGGCGTGCAGGTAGCCCAGGGCGTGGAAAATCGGCGACGGAAGCGCGGTGACTTCACCGGATTTGAACGGGACCGCCGAGAGCACCCCGCCGATGGGGGCGAGCGTGGGCGGGGCGTGCCGGTTGGCGCCCTTCGGGGTGCCGGTGGTACCGCTGGTCAGGATGATGATCGACGAGCGTTTGGTGGCCTTCGGGGGATCGGACTTGGAGCTGCGGGAGATCAGCTCCGCAAGGGTTTCGTCGGTGCTCCCGGACGGCTCGGCGGCATCGGGGTTTGTTCCGAGCGCCCGAAGCTTGCCCAGCGGCGTCTCGGCCAGCTTGACCGCCTCGGAGTACTCGTCGTCGTAGATGATGACCTTGCCGCCCTCACGGGCCGCGACATCGCGGATCTGCGGGCCGGAGAATTCGGTGTTCATCAGGATGGTGCGCGCCCCCACCCGGGCGCACGCGTAGTTGGCGATCAGGAACCAGCGGTGGTTGCGACACAGGATGGCCACCCCGTCACCGCCCCTGACCCCCATCTCCAGCAATCCGTTGGTCGCGGCGTTGACGGCCTCGTTGAGTTCGGCGAAGGTCATGGGGCCCTCGTCGTCGATGAGCGCCAGCCGGTTGGGGTTGCGCCGGGCGTTATGCGACGGGATCATCCCGACCTCGCCCCAGCGCCGGATGTCGGCGGCAAGCCCGGCCAAGTTCTGCGGGGGCTCCAGCCCGAAGGCACCCGAGGAGATCATCTTCTGCAGGTAGTGCAACTCGGCCGAACCGCGTTCCGCCAACTGCCCGAGCTTGGCCAATGCCTGCGTCCGCAGGTCCGAGAGACTGGTCATCACACAACCCTATGCGACCCCGGTCAGCGTGATCCCGAACATCGGCGGATCCCCGCCGGACTCACCGCTGACCCTATGCTGAAGCGATGGCAACCCTGAGCCGGTTCCGGACGGTCGCCGCGCCGCCGCGGGCGGTGTGGGATGTCCTGGCCGACTTCGGCGCGCTCAGTTCCTGGGCGGCCAACGTCGACCACTCCTGCATCCTGGAGCACGGTTCCGACGGCCCCCTCGGGACCTCGCGACGGGTCCAGGCGGGGCGCTACACGCTGGTCGAGCGGATCACCGAATACACCGCCCCGAACGTCCTGAGCTACGACATCGAAGGCCTGCCCCGACGGCTGGGCCGGGTCTCCAACAGCTGGACGGTGGGCAGCTTCGGCGAGGGCGCGACCGTCACGCTCACCACCACCGTCGAGACGGGATCGAACCCACTGGCGCACCTCGCGGAGCGCGCCATTTGCCGCATCATGGCCAAGCAGTCCGATCTGATGCTCGACGGGCTGACCGCACGATTGGGAGGGATCGCATGACCAAACCGGTGTCCGGACGCCCCGACATCGTCATCGTGATGACCGACGAGGAACGCGCGATCCCACCGTACGAGGCCCAGGACGTCCTCGACTGGCGGCAGCGCACGCTGTCCGGCCGGCGCTGGTTCGACGAACACGGGGTGAGCTTCACCCGGCACTACACCGGGTCGCTGGCCTGTGTCCCGAGCCGCCCCACCATCTTCACCGGGCACTACCCCGACCTGCACGGCGTGACCCAGACCGACGGCCTCGGCAAGGTCTACGACGACTCCCGGATGCGCTGGCTGCGCCCCGGGGAGGTGCCGACGCTGGGTAACTGGTTCCGCGCGGCCGGCTATGACACCCACTACGACGGCAAGTGGCACATCTCCCACGCCGACCTGACCGATCCGGCGACCGGCCACCCGCTGGCCACCAACGACGATCACGGGGTGGTCGACCAGGCGGCGGTGCAGCGTTACCTCGACGCCGATCCGCTGGAGCCCTACGGGTTCTCCGGCTGGGTCGGCCCGGAACCACACGGCGCCGGGATGGCCAACTGCGGTCTGCGCCGGGATCCGCTGATCGCCGACCGGGTAGTCGCATGGCTCAAAGACCGCTACGAACGGCGGCGGGCCGGCGACCCGGATGCGCTGCGGCCCTTCCTGCTGGTGGCCAGCTTCGTCAACCCGCACGACATCGTGCTGTTCCCCACCTGGGCGCTGCGCAGCCCGGTCCCGCCGTCACCGGCGGACCCGCCGCATGTGCCGCCGGCGCCGACCGCCGAGGAGGATCTGCGCACCAAGCCCGCCGCCCAGATCGCCTTCCGCGAGGCCTACTACTCGGGCTACGGTCCGGCGGCGATGATCCAGCAGGCCTACGACCGCTTCGGTCAGCGCTACCGCGACCTCTACTACCGGTTGCACGCCGAGGTCGACGGCCCGATCGACCAGGTGCGCCGCGCGGTGAGCCAAGGTGGCGACGACGCCGTGCTGGTGCGCACCGCCGACCACGGCGACCTGCTGGGAGCGCACGGCGGCCTGCACCAGAAATGGTTCAACCTCTACGACGAGGCAACCCGGGTGCCGTTCACCATCGCCCGGGTCGGCCGGGATGCCACCGAGCCGCGGGTGGTGGACGCGCCGACGTCACACGTCGATCTGGTCCCGACGCTGCTCGGTGCCGCCGGCATCGACGTCGCCGCCGTCACCGAAACCCTGCGGGAGTCGTTCACCGAAGTCCATCCGCTGCCCGGCCGCAACCTGATGCCCGTCGTCGACGGCGCCCCGGCCGACGGGGACCGCGCGGTATATCTGATGACCCGCGACAACGTGCTCGAGGGAGACTCCGGGGCCTCCGGGCTGGGACGCCAGCTCAAGCAGACCTCCAACCCGCCGCCCCCGTTGCGCATCCGGATTCCGGCCCACACCGCGGCGAACTTCGAGGGCCTGGTGGCAAAGGTCGACGAGACCGCCGCTCCCGGCGGCAGCGGACACCTGTGGAAGCTGGTGCGCAGCTTCGACGACCCGTCGACCTGGACCGAACCGGGGGTGCGCCACCTGGCCGGCAACGGTCTCGGCGGCGAGGCGTACCGGACCAGCCCGCTGGATGACCAGTGGGAGCTCTACGATCTGAGTTCCGATCCCATCGAAAGCCGCAACCGCTGGGACGACCCGGACCTGCACGAGCTCCGGAAGCATCTGCGGACCCAGCTCAAACACGCCCGGGCCGAATCGGTTCCGGAACGCAACGAGCCCTGGCCGTACGCCGCGCGCCGGTCCGACCGGCACTGACCCAGCCCCGCGCCGCCCTACAACCGGACCTCGGGCAGCGCCCGAGTGCAGACGGCGTGGGCGGCCTTGGCCGACATCCCGAACATGCGCAGCAGATCCTCGGTCACCGCGTCGGTGGTGGCGGCGTCGTCGCGCTCGGGATCCTTCTGCAGCAGCGCCCCGAGTCCCATCAGGATTCCGGCCGAGACCGCCAGCGCCAGTTCGGGATCCTCCAGCCGGAACCGCCCGGCCGCCGTCGCGGCCTTGATATCGCGCAGGGCGCGCGGGGCCAGGCCCCGATCCGAGGACATCAGCGTGCCCCAGTTCGCGAGCAGGATCCGGCTCTCCTCGGGACGCCGCCGAAAGAACCGGCCGGTCAGCCGGAAGCTCGCCGCGAAAATCTCGGCCGGGTCCTCCATCTGGGCGGTCAGCGTATCCAGCAGCGCACCGTAGGAATCCAGAACGTCGGCGACGGCGGCGTCGAAGAGCTGCTCCTTGCTGTCGAAGTGGTTGTAGAAGGATCCCATTCCGACATCGGCGAGCTGGGTGATCTCCAGGACCGGGACCGCAAGCCGGCCCTGGGCGATCAGCGTTTGAGCGGCTCTGATCAGCGCCGTCCGGGTTCGCTGCTTGCGACGCTCGAGCCGGTTGACCGGCATCTGCGAAGGCGCGGGCGTCGAATCCGGCACGCCCGCACAGTAGCAGCCGGGAACTCACTACTGAGGGTTTCGTCAGGATTCCTGGCGCACTAGCCTGGGCCGGTAAACCCCCGAGAGAACGCCGGAAAACCATGACGACCACCAACGCCGCATCCACCACTGCCGCATCCGCCGGGACCACCTACAGCCCGCTCGAGTTGTTCGACGTCGACCGGCTTCTTGATGACGACGAACGCGATATCGCCGCCACGGTGCGCCGGTTCGTCGACAGCCGGCTTCGCCCACATCTCGCCGACTGGTTCGAATCCTCCACTTTGCCAAGGGAACTGGCCAGGGAGTTCGGCGACCTCGGCGTAATGGGCATGCACCTGCAGGGTTACGGCTGCGCGGGGACCAACGCCGTCAGCTACGGACTGGCCTGCATGGAACTCGAGGCCGGCGACAGCGGTTTCCGCAGCTTCGTCTCGGTGCAGGGGTCGTTGTCGATGTTCTCGATCCACCACTACGGGTCAGAAGAGCAGAAACAGGAATGGCTGCCGAGGCTGGCCGCCGGTGAGGCGATCGGCTGTTTCGGGCTCACCGAGGCCGACTTCGGCTCCAACCCCGCCGGAATGCGCACCCGGGCACGCCGGGACGGATCCGATTGGGTGCTCAACGGAACCAAGATGTGGATCACCAATGGCAACCTCGCCGACGTCGCGACCGTCTGGGCGCAGACCGACGACGGGGTCCGGGGTTTCCTGGTGCCCACCGGCACACCGGGATTCACCGCCAACGTCATTCACCGCAAACTCTCGCTGCGCGCCTCGGTCACCTCCGAACTGGTGCTGGACAACGTCCGGCTGCCAGCCACGGCGCAACTGCCCGGGGCGATCGGACTCGGGGCGCCGCTGTCATGCCTGAACGAGGCCCGCTTCGGCATCGTCTTCGGCGCACTCGGGGCGGCGCGCGACGCCCTGCAGACCACCCTTGACTACACCGCGAACCGCGAGGTGTTCGGCCGGCCGCTGTCCAGCTTCCAGCTGACCCAGGAGAAGCTGGCGAACATGACCCTGGAACTGGGCAAGGGCGCGCTGTTGGCCATCCATTTGGGGCGCATCAAGGACGCCGGGGGCGCGCGACCCGAGCAGATCAGCCTGGGCAAGCTCAACAACGTGCGCGAGGCCCTGGCGATCGCGCGCGAATGCCGCACCCTGCTCGGCGGCAGCGGGATCACCCTGGAGTACTCGCCGCTGCGGCACGCCAACAACCTGGAGTCGGTGCTGACCTACGAGGGCACCTCCGAGATGCACCTGCTCTCCATCGGACGCGCCCTCACCGGGCACGCGGCGTTCCGGTGAGCACCGCAAACCCGGCCGCGCTCGAGTTCTACTGGCGCCCGGGATGCCCGTTCTGCGTGGCATTGCGCCATCGGCTCGGCCGCCGGGGAATTCCGGTGCACGCGGTGAACATCTGGGAGGACCCAACGGCGGCTGAGCGGGTTCGGCAGGCCACCGGCGGTGACGAAACCGTGCCCACCGTCTTCGTCGGCGATCGCCACCTGGTGAACCCCAGCATCCGCCAGGTCGAGACCCTGCTGGCCGACACCGCCCCGCACCTACTGGATCAGGCTGCAGAGGGCCGCAAGCGTCGACGGTGGTTCAGATGACCGACCCGGCCGTGCCGTCGTCGCGAACCACCGTGCGACCTCCGGCCAGCCACGCCGACATGCCGCCGGCCAGGTTGTAGGCCGTCAACCCGCCGCCAATCAACGCGGCCGCCGCCGTCCGGGAGCGGTTTCCCGACCGGCAGACCACCACAACGGGCCCGTCGGCGCGGAAACCGGCGGCGACGACCTCGCCCAACGTCACATGCACGGCGTCCGGCGCGTGACCGGCCTCCCACTCGTCGTCCTCGCGGACATCGAGCAGAACCGCGCCGGGTTCGGCGAGGATTTTCTCCGCGGCGGCCGCATCGATGTCGACAACACCTGTCATTTCTTGCCCTTGCCCTTCGACTTGCCGCGGATGGCCGACTCGATCTCCTCGGCCGGGATCGCCTTGGTGCAGAAGAACCAGTCCTCGCACTGCACGCCGGAGTCCTTGCCGTCCATCCGGTCCTTGGCGGTCCCGCAGGAACCGGCCGGAGGCACGATCACCGGCTCACCCGGGCGCCAATCCGCCGGGGTGGCGATGTCGTAGTGGTCGGCGGTCTGCAGCGCCTTGACCACCCGCAACAGCTCGTCGAAGTTGCGGCCCAGGCTCAACGGGTAGTAGATGATCGTCCGCACCACGCTCTTGGGGTCGATCACGAACACGGCACGGACGGCCTTGGTGGAGTCCTCCCCGGGCATGATCATCCCGTACTTGCGGGCGATCTCCATCGTGATGTCCTCGATGAGCGGGAAGGTGACCTCGACGTCCTTCATGTCGCGGAAGGAGATCTTGTCCTTGATGGTGCGCAACCAGGCGATGTGGCTGTAGAGACCGTCGACGGACAACCCGACGAGGTCGGTGTTGTAGGCGGCGAACTGCTCCTGCATGGAGGCGAAGGTCATGAACTCACTGGTGCACACCGGCGTGAAATCGGCCGGGTGGGAGAAGAAGATGACCCATCTGCCGGAGTAGTCGGCGGGGAAATTGATCGGCCCCTGCGTGCTGACCGCGGTGAAGGA
>JAGQTO010000094.1 GCA_020439025.1 Mycobacterium sp.
CACTCGCCTCGATTCTTCTGCCCTCGTGCGCCCAGCACTGATGGTCTCGTGCGCCCAGCACTGCAAAGGCTATCTCGTCAAGGGTATTCCCGAAGCGGGTCAACCACACGCCGGTCGGCGCGCTTCGGCCGGCGCCCGGTGTCTAGCGTGCTTCCTCGATCGCGGGCAGTTCGTCCTCGACGGCGGGCAGCAGGTGAAGGGTCACCGGCCAGCGGGCCGGCGCCGGGCCGAACGCCTGGCGGGCGTTGCCCACGATCTTCTTGCCCATCATCCGGTTGCCGCCGCCGCCGACCGCCGCTCCGATGCCCACCGGCAGCATCTTGCCGAACGCCATCGCGGTGCGCTTGACCGTGTATTTCTTGATGAAGTAGTGCATCAATTTGGAGTTGAGCTGGGAAACCACCGGCAGCGGCAGCAGTTCGGCCTCGGCCAGCCAGGCCCCACTGGTTCGTCCGGGGCCCAGCAGGTCCTTCACGGCGCCCTTGCTGTCGTCCTCGCCGACCAGGACGCTGAGCACCAGCGCGCGGCGGCGCTCCCGCTCCTCCAGGCCGATGCCGTGCACCTCGGCGACCGCCAGCACGAAGGCGGCGGTGGCCTCCAGGAAGACCAGCGTCTCGCCGGCCACCGCGGACAGCGCGGCAAGGGTGCCGACGCCGGGGAAGGCCGCCGCCGAGCCGACGGCCGCGCCGCTGGCCATCACCGCGGCAAGGTAGCGCTTCTCCAGCTTGGTGACGATCTCGGCCGGCGAGGCGTCGGGGTTGGAGCGACGCAGCCGCGCGACATAGGCCTTGACCGCGGGGGCCTGCACCCGGGTGCTGGACTCCAGCACGTGGGAGAGAGCCTTCGCCGAGATTCCGGCGTCCTCCGGCTTGGCCGGCAACTGTTCCGGCTGTTCGGACTTCTTTCGGCGAAGTCTCATGCTTCCTCCGGGGCCTTACTTCGGGCCCGAACTGCTTCGGGCGTGACGCCAGGCTAACGAATCGCAGCGGTCGGGAGTGCCCCGATCAGCGCCCGGCGGTATCGGCGTAGCGCAGCACCGCGCCGATTCCGTCGGCGGGGCTGAGCCGCTCGTCGGTGCGTACCAGCGCGGCATTGATCGCCACCGCGAGCAGGGGCAGCGCCTCGTCGGCTCGCAGCACCCGGTCCGGTGAGCCGCCCAGATCCGAGACGGTCCGCGCATCGGGGCCGACCAGCGCCAGCTGGTCGTGATCGGCCACCACGGTGGACTCCCCGAGGTCGCCGATGATCAGGGTGTCCACCGCCCCGTCGCGCAGCGCCGCGGTGACGTCGGCCAGTCCCTCCACTGCCAGCCCGGTCCCGCGGCCGGCCGCGAAGCGCTGCGCGGCGTCGTCGATGGCGGCCAGCCGGCGCTTGAGGAACTCCTGGCCGATCTCACGATGGACTTCGTCCTGGTCGGTGCCGGCCGCGCGTCCGCCGCCCCGCAGGGCCACGGCTCGGGTGGCGACCCGCTCCGGCAACTCGTCCAGCAACTCGGTCCGGGCATCGCCGGTGACGAAAACGATGCCGGCCCCGGTCTCGTCGACGACATGTGTGAGGCGGTCGGCGACCTCGCGGAGGTTCTTGCGGACTGCCTCGTCGACGCGTCCCTGCGGTCCGCCATAGCCGGCGGTCTCGGCCTTGTGGGCCTTGTGCACCGGGTATCCGGAGCCCTCCACGGTCTCCGAGCGCGCGCGCCCGTCGTGCAGCCAGATGTCCGCGCCGGTGTGGTCGACCGCGACCAGAAGGTAGGAGGTGTGCAGCATTCCGTGCTCGACAACGGGCACCAGCCAGGGCAGCTCGGAGACCCGCAACTCGGTGTTCACCGGCGGGAGGATCAGGTGCTCGTCCAGAAGCACCTCCGAGCCGCGGTCATCGACCCGGGCGATCAGCAACCGGCCGCTGCGCCCGACTGGCGGATGCTTGGCGCGAACGGCGGCGTCGATGGCCTGGATCGCCGCCGCGTCGATCGACTGCTCCTCGAGGTGCTTGCGGAGGTCGCGTAGCCGGGCGTCGAGTTGCGCCTCGGCGTCCCGGGTGTCGTGGGAGTCGTCGAAATAGACCGACACGAACGGGCCGGTGGCATCGACCAACCCCCGAAAACGCTCAGCGTGCATGGCTGTCCCCTCCGGTCGACCGGGTGTCGAACTCGGCGTCAAACCTAGTGGGCAGACCCCAGCGGACCTCGCCCGGGTATCTGCTGGCAGCATCGCCGGATATGACCACCGCGGCGTCCGGGCAACCGGTCAACCCGTGGCCGGCGCTGTGGGCCATGCTGGTCGGTTTCTTCATGATCCTGGTGGACTCGACCATCGTCGCGGTGGCCAATCCGAGCATCATGGTCGCGCTGAACATCACCGACTACGACGTCATCGTCTGGGTCACCAGTGCCTACCTGCTGGCTTACGCGGTGCCGCTGCTGCTGTCCGGCCGACTCGGCGACCGGTTCGGGCCCAAGAATCTCTACATCGCGGGTCTGGTGGTGTTCACCGTGGCCTCGCTGTGGTGCGGGCTGTCGCGGTCGGTCGACATGCTGATCGCCGCCCGGGTGCTGCAGGGCGTCGGTGCGGCGCTGCTGACCCCGCAGACGCTGTCGATGATCACCCGGATCTTCCCCCCGGATCGGCGCGGGGTGGCGCTGAGCTTGTGGGGCGCCACCGCTGGGGTGGCCACCCTGACCGGTCCGGTGGCCGGCGGGGTGCTCGTCGACCACCTCGGTTGGGCCTGGATTTTCTTTGTCAACGTGCCGATCGGCGTCCTTGGCGTGGTTCTGGCGCTGCGACTGCTCCCGGCGTTGCCGACCCACCGGCACCGCTTCGACGTCCTCGGTGTGGCCCTGTCCGGGGCAGGCCTGTTCCTCATCGTGTTCGGTCTGCAGGAGGGGCAGACGGTGGGTTGGCCGGTGTGGATCTGGGCGATGATCGCCGGTGGTGTCGCGGTGCTCGGCGTCTTCGTCTACTGGCAGTCGGTCAACCCGGGCGAACCGCTGATCCCGCTGGCGATCTTCGTCGATCGCGACTTCAGCCTGGCCAACGTCGGGATCGCTGTCATCGGCTTCGCGGTGACGGGGATGATCCTGCCGCTGATGTTCTACGCCCAGTCGGTCTGCGGGCTGACCCCAACCGGTGCGGCGCTGCTGACCGCCCCGATGGCGGTGGCGAACGGCGCGCTGGCCCCCCTCGTCGGCCGGATCGTCGACCGGGCGCATCCCCGGCCGATCATCGGTTTCGGGTTCACGATGCTGTCGGTGGCCCTGCTGTGGTTGTCGTTGGAGATGACGCCGAGCACCCCGATCTGGCGGCTGCTGCTGCCGTTGACGGCACTGGGGACCGGGATGGCCTTCATCTGGTCGCCGCTGGGCGCGACGGCGACCCGCAACCTGCCCGCCCGGCTTGCCGGGGCGGGTTCGGGCGTCTACAACACCAACCGCCAGGTCGGCTCGGTGCTGGGCAGCGCCGCCATGGCGGCCTGCATGTCCTGGCGTATCCGGGCCGAGATGCCCGGCGCCCCGGCCGGTTCCACGCCGGCCGGGGAGTCGGATGTCATGGACCTTCCGCGGTCACTGCACGAGCCGTTCGCCGCCGCGATGTCGCAGTCGGTGCTGCTGCCGGCCTTCGCCGCGCTGTTCGGGTTGGTCGCGGCACTCTTCCTGGTGGGGACGGTTCCCCGGCGCTCCTCGGGGCCGGTCAGCCGAACAACACCGGTCGGTCGAACAGCACCGCCGGATTGAGGTATCCCTTCGGGTCGAAGGCGGCCTTGATCGTTCGCATGGCCGCGATGTCGGAGGGCTCGCGGGACAGCGCCAGATAGCGGCGCTTGAGGCTTCCGACCCCGTGCTCGGAGCTCACATTGCCGCCGTTGGCGGCGATCAGGTCCATCATCGCGGCATAGATCCGGGATTCCCGATCGGCGTCGCAGCGCAGCACGTTGAGGTGCATATTGCCCTCGCCGAGATGCCCGAAGAGCACCGGTACCGTCTGCGATGCCTCCCGCGCAAGCAGTCCGGCGGCATCGGCGCTGAACCTCGGCAACGCCGAAAGCGGAAGTGAGACATCGAACTTCAGCGGTGGCCCGAACAGCCCAACCACCTCGGCCATGGCCTCGCGCAGTCGCCACAGCCGTTTTTGCGCGCCGGCCTCGACTCCCACCGCGGGTGCGCCGCACAGCGGCACCGAGGCCAGCGCCCCGGCCAGGACGCCGGTCGGGTCGGAGTCACCGGCCAGTTCGACCAGCAGCAACCAGGAACCCCTCGTCGGCGCGGGCAGACCCAGGTGCTCGGCGGCCAACGCCGCCGCGCGTCCGTCGATGAGTTCCAGTGCGGCGATGGTCTCGATGTCGCGAAGCCGGACCCCGGCCGCCACGCACGCCTCGAGGTCGTCGAACCCGCACACGGCGGTCACCCGGTGCGTAGGCACCGGATGCAGCCGCAGTTCCACCGCGGTGATCACCCCGAGCGTTCCCTCGGCGCCGACGAACAGCGCGGGCAGGTCGTATCCGGTGTTGTCGGCGTGGACCTCGGAATGCCGGCGCAGCACCGACCCGTCCGGCAGCATCACCTCGAGGCCGATCACCTGCTCGGCCATCGACCCGTAGCGGACGGTGCGCAGGCCGCCGGCGTTGGTCGAGGCCATACCGCCGACGGTGGCCGAATCCCGGGAGGCCAGATCGACCCCGAACAGCAGGCCGGCGGCGGCCGCCGCCTCCCGCACCCGAGCCGCTGTCACCCCTGCTCCCGCCCAGACGCGGCGTTGCGCGGTGTCGACGGGGTCCATCGCGGTCAGCCGCTCGGTGGACAGCAGCACGTCATGGTGCTCGGGCACGGTGCCGGCCACCAGCGAGGTGCGCCCGCCCTGCACCGTCACCGGCGTGCCGGCGTCGCGGCAGGTGCGCAGCACCGCGCCGACCTGTCCGGGGTCGGCGGGGCGGACCAGGGCACCGGCCCGTCCGCGGTAGCGGCCGGTCCAGTCGACGCTGCGGGTGGCCAGCACCGCGGGGTCGGTGCTCAGGTGGGTGTGGCCGACGATCGCAGCGAGGCGCGCGACCAGCGCTGCGTTCATGGCTGGGCGGTGTTCACGGCAGCGCGGTGTTCACGGCTGGGCGGACAGGAAGATGAAGGTGGCCAACAGCACCAGGTGCACCATGCCCTGCAGGGCCAGCGCGCGCCCCTCGGCCAGGGTCAGCACCGAAACGATCACGGACAGGGTCAGCAGCACGATCTGGGTCGGCTCCAGGCCCAGGGTGAGCGGACCGGGCAACCAGATCATCGCGACCGCGATGGTGGGGATGGTCAGCCCGATCGAGGCCATCGCCGATCCGTAGGCGAGGTTGAGGCTGATCTGCACCCGGTCGCGCAGGGCGTTGCGAACCGCCGCGATGGACTCCGGCGCCAGGACCAGCAGCGCGATCACCACGCCGACCACCGGGTAGGGCAGTCCCAGTCCGGTCACGACGCCCTCGATGGAGGGGGAGAGCAGTTTGGCCAGGCCCACCGTCGACACCAGGGCAACCATCAGCAGTGCCAGGCTGATCCGGGCTTCGCGCCGCGAGGGCGGCTCGGCGTGTCCTTCGCCGTCCTCATCCAGGATCCCGGTGACGCGTCCGTGGCTGTCGCTGGAGACCGGGACGAAGAAGTCGCGGTGGCGGACGGTCTGGGTGAACACGAAGGCGCAGTACAGGGTCAGCGAAACGACCGCCGCGAAGGCGAGCTGAGAGGTGGTGTACTCCAGACCAGCCTGGCCGACGGTAAACCCGGGGAGTACCAGGCACACCCCGGCCAGTGTCACGACCGTGGTCAGTGCCGCCCCCGATCCCGAGGCGTTGAACGAGACCAGTCGGTGCCGCAGTGCGCCGACGAGCAGGCTCAGTCCGACGATGCCGTTGAGGGTGATCATCACCGCGGCGAAGACGGTGTCGCGGGCGTAGGTCGACGCGCCCTTGCCGCCGCCCACCATCAGCATGACGATCAGGCCGACCTCGATCACCGTGACCGCCACCGCCAGCACCAGGGAGCCCAGCGGTTCGCCGATCCGGTGGGCAACCACCTCGGCGTGGTGAACCGCCGAGAGGACCGCGGCGATCAGGCTGCCCCCGAGCACGGCGAGTATCAGTGGGTTGTCGTGCCGGGCCCAGGTTCCGATCAGGATGACCAGCGCGGCAAGGGGGGCCAGCACCGTCCATTGCAGCGGGCCGCGGCGGGCCGTGGTGTCCATCGAGATGACCCTAACGTCCTGAACCGGCTCAGCCGGTGTTGCCGATCAGTTCCACCCCGTTGCCGTTCCAGTGGAACTTGACCACGCTCTGCAGGCCGAATCCGCCGGCGAACGTCAGCGCGATGGTGTCCCCGGTGCTCTGCGCGGCGTCGATTCCGTTGAACCCGTAGGTGTCCGGCACACCGGTGGGGATGAACTTCCCGAGGTGGAACATCACCGCGCGAGTGTTGGGGTTGGGCGCGTTGGTGTTGGCCTTGACGATCACCGCCGACAGCGGGGCGCATTCGTTGTAGTTGCCGGCCACTGGCTCGGGGTTCCAGCCCTGTTGGCTGCGCGGATCACTGGGTAATTCCGAGACGGCCTGGGCGATCGCCGGCGCGGCGAGGTTCACCGCGCAGGGGTCCGGCGGAGGGGGAGTCCCCGGCGGTGGTGGTTCGGCGGCCGCGGTGGGGGTCTCGGGGGCGGTCACGGCGGGGGTTTCCGGAAGCGGGGTTTTCGACACCGTCGAGTCGCCCGGGCTGCAACTCACCAGCGCAGCGGCGGCGGCGCAACCCAACGCCGCGGTGCTCAGCCGTTCCCACACAATCCGAGCACGGTACCGCCGCCAGGCCCGGGCGGCCGGGTGCCACGCGCACAGGCACTAGACTCTCAGCGCAATGACAAGCCCCGAACCGCCGGTAAATACCTTCGCCGAACTGCAGATTCACCCTGCGGTCCTACAGGCGCTCTCCGACGTCGGCTACGAGTCGCCCTCGGCGATCCAGGCCGCCACCATTCCGGCGCTGATGGCCGGCTCCGACGTCGTCGGACTGGCCCAGACCGGCACCGGCAAGACGGCCGCCTTCGCGATCCCGATCCTGTCCCGCATCGACACCGCCAGCAAGCAGACCCAGGCCCTGGTGCTGGCCCCGACCCGTGAGCTGGCGCTGCAGGTGGCCGAAGCCTTCAGCCGTTACGGGGCGCATCTGAAGATCAACGTGCTGCCGATCTACGGCGGCTCGTCATACGTCCCGCAGTTGGCCGGACTCAAGCGCGGCGCCCAGGTCGTGGTGGGCACACCCGGCCGTGTCATCGACCATCTGGACAAGGGCAGCCTGGACCTGTCACACCTGGACTATCTGGTGCTCGACGAAGCCGACGAGATGCTGCAGATGGGTTTCGCCGAGGATGTCGAACGCATCCTGGCAGACACTCCGGAGTACAAACAGGTCGCGTTGTTCTCGGCCACCATGCCGCCGGGCATCAAGAAGATCACCACCAAATACCTGCATGACCCGGTCGAGGTGACGGTCACGTCGAAGACCCAGACCGCCGAGAACATCACCCAGCGCTATTTCCAGGTGTCCTACCCGCGCAAGATGGATGCTCTGACCCGATTGCTGGAGGTAGAGCAGGGCGACGCGATGATCGTGTTCGTCCGCACCAAGCAGGCCACCGAGGAGGTGGCCGAAAAACTGCGCGCCCGTGGGTTCGCGGCGGCGGCCATCAACGGCGACATTCCGCAGGCGGTGCGCGAGCGCACCATCTCTGCGCTCAAGGACGGCACGATCGACATCCTGGTCGCCACCGACGTCGCGGCCCGCGGCCTCGATGTCGAGCGCATCTCGCACGTGGTGAACTTCGACATCCCGCATGATCCCGAGTCGTATGTGCACCGCATCGGGCGCACCGGTCGGGCCGGCCGTTCGGGCACGGCGCTGCTGTTCGTCACCCCACGCGAACGGCACCTTCTGAATTCGATCGAGCGGGTCACCCGGCAGAAGCTGGTCGAGGGTCAACTGCCGTCGGTCGAGGACGTCAACGCCCAGCGGGTGGAGAAATTCCGCGACTCGATCACCGATGCGCTCAACGCGCCCGGCTTCGAGATGTTCAGGCGGCTGATCGAGGACTACGAACGCGACAACGACGTGCCGATGGCCGATATCGCCGCCGCGCTGGCACTGCAGAGCCGCGACGGCGCGGAGTTCCTGATGACCGAACCGCCGCCGGAGAAACGGCGCGAACGTCCCGAACGCCCAGAGCGTGAACGCGCGCCCCGCAAGGTGCGCGACGATCTGGCCACCTATCGCATCGCCGTCGGCAAGAGGCACAAGGTGAACCCCGGTGCGATCGTCGGCGCCATTGCCAACGAGGGTGGCCTGCACCGCAGCGACTTCGGGCACATCAGCATCAAGGTGGACCACTCGCTGGTCGAACTTCCCGCCCGGCTGCCCAAAGAAGCCTGGAAGAAGCTGGAGAACACCCGCATCCAGGGTGTGCTGATCGACCTCAAGCCGGACCGCGGCCGGTCCTCGGGCCCCCGGGCCACCGGCGGAAAGCCGCGCCGCCCCAAGCAATGACTGTCTCCGGCGAGGTCGATCAGGGCGGCCTGGAAGCCGTGTCGGCCGTCGACCGGGTTCCCTCGCTGACCGGTGTCCGGGCCCTGGCGGCCATGCTGGTGGTGGCAACCCACGCCGCCTACACCACCGGCAAGTACACCCACGGCTTCGTCGGCCTGGTCTACTCGCGCATGGAGATCGGCGTTCCGATCTTCTTCGTCCTCTCCGGCTACCTGCTCTTCGGTCCGTGGGTCCGGGCCGCCGCATCCGGGGCGGCGTCCCCGTCGCTGACCCGCTACGCCTGGCATCGGGTGCGCCGCATCATGCCTGCCTACCTGGTGACGGTGCTTCTCGCCTATGCGATCTACCACTTCCGCGACGGTGGCCCCAATCCCGGCCACACCTGGTGGGGTCTGTTCCGCAACCTCACGCTCACCCAGATCTACACCGACAACTACGCCTTCGCCCTGCTGCATCAGGGCCTGACCCAGATGTGGAGCCTGGCCGTCGAGGTGGCGTTCTACGTCGCGCTGCCGGTGCTGGCCTGGCTGCTGATGGTGCTGCTGTGCCGGCGCCGGTGGCGGCCGGTGCTGCTGCTCGCCGGCCTCGGCGGACTGGCTCTGCTGAGCCTGGGCTGGATTGTGCTGGTGCACACCACCGATTTCCTTCCCGACGGCGCCAAGTTGTGGCTGCCGGGCTACCTGATCTGGTTCCTCGGCGGGATGATGCTCACGGTCCTGTCCGCCATGGGTGTTCGGGTTTACGGGTTCCTTGCGGTGCCACTGGCGGCAATCTGCTACCTGATTGCGTGCACGCCGATCGCCGGAGAACCCCAGACCTCACCGACCGGTATGGCGCAGGCGTTGGTCAAAATGGCGTTCTACGCAGTGATCGCCACCCTGGTGGTGGCCCCGCTGGCCCTGGGCGACTCCGGTTGGTATGCAAGCCTGCTGGCCAGTCGGCCGATGGTGTGGCTCGGTGAGATCTCCTACGAGATCTTCCTGGTGCACCTGGTCCTCATGGAGGTGGCCATGACCGACGTGCTGCACTGGCGGGTCTACACCGGATCCATGCCGGGGCTGTTCTTCGTCACCATGGTGCTCACCATCCCGGTGGCCTGGGTCCTGCACCGGTTCACCCGGGTGCGCTCCTGATCCCGGTGATGGTGGGCACCACGAACTCCCGCAGCATCGCCTGCTCGTCGTCGGCGTCGCGACCCGGGACGGTCAGCAGCGAGGTCAGCACCCGCACCAGCCAGCGGGCCCGGCGCTGCGCGGCCGGCACATCATCGGGCTCCAGCGACAGCAGGAAGCCGGTCGTCAGCGCCTGCACCACCTCCGACTCCTCTGCGGCATCGGCGCCGATCGGCGTGCGGGTGAACCATGCCGACAGGGCCGGGTTCTCCCGCACCAGCCGCAGGGCGTGGGTCAGCGCCTCGAGCAGCCGCTCTCCGGGATCCTCGACCGCGCCAACCACAGCGGCCAGTTGCCGGTTCACCTCCCGAGCCTCGCGGCTCACATAGGCGGTGTGCAGAGCCTCGCGGTTCTCGAAGTACCGGTAGAGCGTCGCCCGGGAACATCCGGCCGCGGCGGCGATATCGCTCATCAGCACCTCGGTCACCCCGCGTTGCGCGAAAAGTTCACCGGCGGCGTCGAGAATACGATCGCAGGCCGCCTTTGTTCGCCGCGCAGGCACCTCAACCTCGCGTCGAAAGGGTCACCGGGACCGAGACGGGCCGTCGCACGTAATTGCCGCCGGCCCAGACGATTCCGGATTCGTCGACCTCGAAATCCGGGCAGCGGGCCAGCAGCTCGGTCAGCGCCACCCGGGACTGCATCCGGGCCGCCGCCGCTCCGAGGCAGTGGTGCGCCCCGTGGCTGAAGGTCAGGATGTTGCGCGGGCGGCGGGTCACGTCCAGGCGCCCGGAATCCGGGCCGTACTGTCGTTCGTCGCGGTTGGCCGAGGCGTAGAGCAGCAGCGCCTTGCGGCCCGCCGGGATGGTGGTGCCCTCGATGGTGACGTCGCGGGTCGCGGTGCGGGCCAGGCCCTGGACCGGTGAGGTGAGCCGCAGGAACTCCTCGACGGCGTCGCCGATCAGTTCGGGCCTATCGGCCAGCAGCCGCCGCTGATCGGGGTTCTGCTGCAGCAGTTGTACTGCGCCGCCGAGCAATCCGGTGGTGGTGTCGTTACCCCCAGCGACCATGGTGAAGGTGAACGCCAGGATCGACAACAGTCCGGCAGTGTCGCCGTCTGCGCCGAGCCCGGCGGCGACCAGATGCGAAACCGTGTCGTCGCCAGGATCGCTGCGGCGCCGTTCGATGAGCCCGTGGAAGTAGCCCATCATCTCCAGCACGGCCTCGCCCGCCCCGGCAACCCCGCCCTGCCCGTTGGTGCTCGCCGCGACGATCGCCTCGGTCCAGCCGTCGAAGCGGGCGCGGTCTTCGTCCGGGACGCCGAGGTAGTGCGCGACCACCATCGAGGGCAGCGGCTTGAAGAGCTCCGCGACGATGTCCCCGCCGCCGGCGTCGCGCAACCGCTCGATGCGCTCGACGACGAACTCGCGGACCTTTGGTTCCACCGCCTCGACCTGGCGCGGAGTGAACCCGCGCGCCACCAGTTTGCGGAACTCGGTGTGCGCCGGGGGATCCTGCATCACCAACGGCGGGTTGTCGGCCAGGCCGATGAGTTCGAGCTCGCCGTAGGTGACGGTCAGCCCGCCAGCGGAGGAGAACGTCTCGTGGTCGCGGGCGGCGGCCCACACGTCGGCATGCCGGGAAAGCACCCAGTAATCCTCACCGGATCGCTCCGTCTCGAGGTGGTGCACCGGGTCGTGCTCGCGCAGGGCGGCGTACATGGGCCAGGGGTCTGCCCAGGTGGCCCCGGCTCGCAACTCGAACCGCGCATGAGACAAATCGGTCGCCATGTCTCATTTTGGGGATGGTTGGTGGGCGCTGTCAATCAGCGAGCGTGCGTCCAGTGCGGAAAATCGGCCTCGAAACCGCAGCGAGTGCACGCTCGCGGGGAACGGATCAGACCAGCGCGCCGGGGTTCAGGATCCCGTCGGGATCCAGGGCGGCCTTGATCCGCCGGTTGAGTTCCATCGCCTCCGGTCCGAGCTGGCCGGCCAGCCAGGGTTTCTTCAACCGGCCGACCCCGTGTTCACCGGTGATGGTGCCGCCCAGGCCGACGGCGAGGTCCATGATGTCGCCGAAGGCCTTCTCCGCCCGGGCGGTCATGGCGGCGTCGGCGGGGTTGTAGACGATCAGCGGGTGGGTGTTGCCGTCGCCGGCGTGGGCGATCACCGAGATCGTCAGGTCGGCCTCCGCGGCGATCTTGGCCACCCCGGCGACCAGGTCGGCCAGTGCGGGCAGCGGCACGCCGACGTCTTCGAGCAGCAGTGATCCCTTGGCCTCCACGGCGGGGATCGCGTAGCGCCGGGCCGCCACGAAAGCCTCGCCCTCCACCGGGTCGGCCGTCGAGAAGCATTCCGTCGCACCGGCTTCGGTGAACACCCGCGCCATGAACTCGGCATCCTCGGCCCCTGCGGCCCCGCGGTCGTCGGAGGCGGCCACCATCATCGCGGCGGCGTCGCGGTCAAGGCCCATCCGCAGGGTGTCCTCGACGGCGTTGATCGCGACGGCATCCATGAACTCCAGCATCGACGGCCGGATCCGGCTGGTGATGGTGACCACCGAGGCCGCCGCCGCCTCCACCGAGTCGAAGGTCGCGACGACGGTGGCCGAAGCGTGCTGCGGGGGCAACAGCCGCAGTGTCGCCTCGGTGACCACCCCGAGGGTGCCCTCGCTGCCGACGAACAGTTTGGTCAGGCTCAGCCCGGCGACGTCCTTCAGCCGCGGTCCGCCCAGGCGCACCGCAGTGCCGTCGGCCAGCACCACCTGCAGTCCCAGCACGTAATCCGTTGTCACCCCGTACTTCACGCAGCACAGCCCGCCGGCGTTGGTGGCGACATTGCCGCCGATGCTGCAGATCTCGTACGACGAGGGGTCCGGCGGGTACCAGAGCCCGTGCTCGGCGACGGCCTTCTTGACCTCGGCGTTGAGCAGGCCCGGCTGAACCACCGCGGTGCGGGTGATCGGGTCGACGGTGATCTCCCGCATCTTCTCGGTCGACAGCACGATGCCGCCGTCGACGGCGGTCGCCCCGCCGGACAGCCCGCTGCCCGCGCCGCGGGGCACCACCGGGACCCGGTGCGTGGTGGCCCAGCGCAACACCGTCTGGACCTCTTCGGTGCGGGTCGGCCGCACCACCGCCAGCGGTGTTCCCGCCGCCGGATCGGCGGCCCGGTCGTGGCGGTAGGAGGCCAGGATCGCGGGGTCGGTGACGACAACGCCGTCGGGCAATTCGGCCACCAGGTCGGCCAGGGCTTGATTCACGAACCCAATCGTAGGACGGTCGGCGGGCCCGGGGATCTACCGCGGAAGCTCGCCGAAACGGTGGCGCAACCGGCGATGCCGGTGCTGGAAGAGAATCGGAACCGCCAGCGCGAACAACGCACCCAGCGGGGCGACCCGGCCCTGCCAGTTCAGCGAGTCCACCACGCGGCAGCCACCCTCGATCGCCACCACGTCGCGTTGGTGTTCCCAGCGCGACTGGGTCAGCATGCGCGACTCCTCCCGAAAGCGGTGGCCCGGCCCATGCTGGGCGATGGTCAGATCGTCGAAATCCACCGGCAGCACACCGAACAACAGCAGCCAGCTGCGCCCGGCGCGGCAGCCGGCCGGCAGATCGTCGATGCGGGCGTCTCTCAGCCCGGGCGGTGCTGTCATCCGCACCAAAGGTCGCAACTCGTCGTTGACTCCGTCGAGTTTGGTTACTTGTCGCCAGACCACCTCGGGCGGGGCGCAGAGATCCGAGGAGATGCGAAAGCTGTGCATCAGGTCAGTCTGCCCGTCCTCCTCCGGTGGGCTCGCGGTCCAGCTCTCGCAACGCGGGAATCCATGGGCAGACCAGCCCAATGGCCAAGATCGGCACGGCCAGCGCCAGGAAAGCGGCGGTGAGGCCGAAGCGGTCCACCAGTGGTCCGGCGAGCATGAAGCCCACCGGGCCGGCGGCGTAGGCCATCGAGGTCATCACCCCCACCACGCGCCCGCGTAGTTCCTGCGGGGTCCGGGTCTGCATCACCGAGTTGTAGATCGGCCCGATCGGGCCATAGACCAGCCCGACCAGGGTGGACAGCACCAGGATCACCGGCAGCGGCGGCAGCAGCCCGATGACCAGGGAGGCCGCCCCGAAGGTGATGGTCGCGGTCAGCACGGTGGTCCGCTTGCTGGCGATCCGGGACAGCACCGTCCACCCCAGCGCCCCGACCAGCCCTCCGATCGACAGCGCCATCAGCACCCAGCCCAGCTGTGCGGGCTGCGCGCGGTCGGAGAAGTACTTTGGGAACAGCACGCTCTCCATCGGCAGGTACAGCCCAGTGACGGCCAGGTCGATCAGTCCGAGGGTGCGCAACACCCGGTTTCCCCAGACGAACCGGAGTCCCTCGAGCACGCCGGAGACAACGCCGTCGGGCCGTCGGTCCCGCTCCGGACGCCCCGCCTGGGGCAGTCGGAGAATCGCCATCGCCAGGATCGAGCCCGCGAAGGCCGCCGCCGTCACCCACATCGAGTTCACCGCGCCGATCGCCGCGATCAGCAGGCCGGCCACACCCGGGCCGGCGATGTAGGCCAGGTTGAAATTCGCCTCGTAGAGGCTGTTGGTGTGGTCCAGCGTCCACCCCGCACGCTCGGCCGCCTCGGGCAGCATCGACTG
>JAGQTO010000095.1 GCA_020439025.1 Mycobacterium sp.
GGTATGGTGATCGCCACGGCGCTGACGCCCGCGATCGCTGAGACGGCCATGGCCGACCATCGGCCGGGGCGTCGTGTGGACTGCTTCATGGCGCCGAACCTACCGTGTCGCCCGCGCTAAGCAAATGTCCGCCCGGTTGTGTCCGCTGCCGGTTTGGTCACAAACCGGCCTGCGGCCGATAGGCGGCATGTAAACCGACTTCCTGGGTCTTTACTGTGAACCACACCCGGTCGCCCACCGTCAACGCGAGCTCGGCCAGCGCCTCGGGGGTGACGTCCGCGGCCAGTCCGGGGCTGCCGTCGCCCTGTTCCTCGGCCCGTATGCGGACCACCGCGCCGCTCACCTCCAGCCCGGCGATCCGCACGGGAACGGCGTTGCGGGGGCTGCCGTGCGGCCGATCGGGATAGACCGCCACCGATGAAGGGGCGAACACCGCCACGGCGGCGGCCTGGACGGGCAGGTCGTCAGCCGGGACGCCGTGCCATATCTGACCGGACGCCGGAGCGATCCCGGTGCGTAACTCCCCCGGTCCCGACATCGCCCCGCGGACCAGGTTCACCCCGGCGAACCTGGCGCCGAACCGGCTGCGCGGTGCGGCCAGCACGCCGGCGACCGGACCGCTCTCCGCGACGCGACCGTCTTCGAGCACCAGAACCCGGTCGGCCAGGGCCAACACATCGAGCAGATCGTGGGTGATCAGCACCACCGGGCGGACCCCGTCGGCCAGCCCCCGTCGCAGCGGGGCGCGCACCGCGGCCGCACCGGCCACGTCCAGCCCGGCCAGCGGCTCGTCGAGCACCAGCACGTCGGGCTCGGCGGCCAGCGCCCGCGCCAGCGCCACCCGTTGCGCCTGGCCGCCGGAGAGTTCACCGGGCCGGCGATCGGCGAGGTCGGCGGCCCCCACCCGGTCCAGCCAGCCCCGGGCCTGATCCATGCGGTCACGGCGGTCGCGGATCCCGAACGCCACGTTGCCCAATACCGTCAGGTGCGGGAACAGCAGCGGATCCTGCGCCAGCAGACCGACCCGGCGGGCGTGCACCGCCACGGCCACGCCTCGCTCGGTGTCGGTCAACACGCGCTCACCGACCCGCACCACCGCGTGATCGGCCTGCAGCAGTCCGGCAAGCACCGCCGCCGTCGTCGATTTGCCGGCCCCATTGGGCCCCAGCAGCGCCATCACCTCCCCGGCCGCCACCGTGAAGTCCACGTCGAGGCCGCGGTCGGCGACGGTGACCGCCACATGAAGGTCAGCCATCGGCCCTCCCCGCTGCGGCCCAGCCGGTCAGCCGCCGCCAGCCCAGCCCCGCGACGATGCAGGCCGCGACAGCGATCAGTAGGAACGACAGCGCAATGGCGGCGTCCGGGTCGCCCTCCCGTTGCAGGTAGATCTCCAGCGGCAGGGTGCGCGTCACGCCCTGCCGGGATCCGGCGAAGGTCAACGTCGCGCCGAACTCCCCCAGCGCACGGGCGAAGGCGAGCACCGCCCCGGACAGCAGTCCGGGCGCCAGCAACGGCAACGTCACCCGCCACCACACGATGGCCGGGGGCGCGCCCAGAGTGGCGGCCACCGTGTCGTAGGCGGTGCCGGCGGTGCGGGCGGCCCCCTCGATGGCGATCACCAGGAAAGGCAGCGACACAAACGTCTGTGCCAGGACCACCGCCGTGGTGGTGAAGGCGATCCGGACACCCGCGGCCTCCAGGTAATGGCCCAGCAGACCCATTCGGCCGAACACGTAGAGCAGCGCGATACCACCGACCACTGGGGGCAGCACCAGCGGCAGCAGGATCAGCGGGCGCAGGATGCGGACCAGCGCACCGTCATGCCGTGCCAGCACCAGAGCCAGCGGAACGCCGAGGAGCAGACACAGCATGGTGCTCGCGGTGGCGGTGCGCAGGCTCAGCAGCAGCGCCGAACGCGAGGCCGGGCTGCTGACCAGACTCGCGAAGCCGCCCCAGTCGACCTTGACCGCCAACGCGGCCAGGGGCAGCACCACGAACAGCGCCCCCGCCGCGGCAGGCAGGTAGACCCAGCGCGGCAGCGACGCGCCATGCTGCCCGAGCGGCCCCATGGCCCTCACCCTAGGTCGGCGTGCGAGTAACCTTCGCGCTGCACTGGCCGACGATGGAGGTGGACGATGGACGTGCTGGTCACCGGCGCCGACGGCGATCTGGGCCGCGCCGTCGCGGAGGGCTTCC
>JAGQTO010000381.1:0-5148 GCA_020439025.1 Mycobacterium sp.
CTCGCCGAGGGCGCCGTACCAGTTCGCGTTCATACCGATCTGCAGGGCCGGGTGGCGCAGGATGCAGGTGGTCCACTCAACGGTGTGAATCTTGGCGATCAGCGCCGAGACCACCAGCACGGCGGTCTCGTAGAGACGCTGGTCGTCCATGCTCGGGTACGCCTTCTTCAAGGCATCACAGACCGCGTTGTGCTCGCGGGCGAACAGGGTGTGCAGAATGCCGACCCCGGCCCAGTAGTTCTCCTCGAAGCCGGTGAGGTCGATGCCCTTGGTGTGAGCACTCTCGGGCAGCCGGCCGTCGTCGTGGACCTTGACCTTGCCGTCCTTGAACGTACGAACCTCGGACTGCTTCTCTTTCCCGGTGCCGTAGATCTGCGAGCCGTCCCACCAGTGCGTCTCGGTGTTGGCGAACACCGGGGCGGGCTGACCGTCGACGATCTCCTTGCCGTTCATCGGGATGGTGCGGCGGATCTGCATCGGGTTCTGCGGGAAGTCGTCGTTGTCGCCCAGTGGGATGTTGATGACCTTGTCCGGCTCGCCGTTGCCGTGGAAGAACCAGTTGTGGTTCTCGAACTGGATCCACGCCGCGGCGATGGTGTTGATGATGCCGGCCGGCTTGAACGAGTCGCGCGCCATCAGCTTGCGGCTGATCAGGCGGGGGTCCGGATCGAGCAGCTTCTTGGTGTGGGTGATCGTCATCGACGGGGGAGCGTTGCGGCCGAAGCCGGTTCCTGCGGCCCCCATCCACGGATCGGAGAGGTCGTTGAACGTCCCGTCAGGGGTACGGGCCCGCTTGGCTTCCTCGGACGGCTCGCCCAGGTCGGTCGTGGGCCGGATGCCCTCGCCCTCGAAGAGGTTTTCCTGGCGAAGCTCGTCACGCAGGCCGGTCAGCGCGTGCACTTGAAGGATCAGGGACGGGTTCTCGTACCACTGACGGTCGCTCATTTTTTGACTTCCCTTGTCTGGTCTCGGTGGTGGATCGGTGGAGTAGGTCGACCGCTCAGCGCGGGATGCGCAGGGCGAAGTAGCCGAGCTTGTAGTAGCCCGAGCCGGTGTTGTAGAGGATCTTGCCGAGGTAGACCCCCGAGACCAGTTCGACGAGTTCGTCGCGGATCTTGCGAATGACGAGCTTGGGGTTCTTCTCGATCTCGGCGTAGTCGATCACCATCACGTTGACGTCGGGGTCCTCCTTGCCGGCCTCGACGTAGGTCTCGAAGTCGAAGGCCAGCTTGCCGTCGACGTGATCGGTCATCTTGTACAGCGGCCACAGCAGCTTGCCCACCAGTCCGGTGCTCTTGGTCAGGCGGTTGTCGCCCTTGGCGGCATCCTTGTCGAAGCGCTTGCCCTGCCAGGGCATCCACATCGAGGTGATCAGCCCCACCACCTTGTCGAAACGCTCGTTGGTGGTGGTCATCACCAGCATGCCCTCGGTTGCGCCGTGCAGGTCGGTCGGGGCGGTGCCCAGCCGGAACAGTTCGTTGAGGTCGGCGTCAGCGGCGGCGGCGTCGGTCTTGGCCCGCTTGGACAGCTCGTCGATCCATGCCCACGTCGAGTCGGCGGCGCCCTCGGGGTGTGCACTCACCGAGTTGCGCAACCATTCCAGCTTGCTGACAACGCCCGAAGTGACGGTATCGCCGTCGTTGGCCATCCAATTCCTCCTCATGCTCGTCGCGTACGTTGCGCGATCGTCGCGCCGATCGTATGAGGTATGGCCGGTAATTCGCACGATTATCGCCAACGATTCGTGTCGGCATGTTTCGCGGGCGCGGCGGTTCGTCCGGCTCGGCAACGCGCGGCGGGTGCGCGGGCAGAAACCTTCAAGGCGCAAAATCAGCGAGTTTTCACGTGGCGTGCTTCGCCGAGTCCGGATTCGGCAAATTTACCGGAGCCCGTCGGCCGGGCGGGCTCCGGCAATTTCGGGATAGGGCCGGGAACTGGCATTCGCCTTTCCCCGGCAACGCGACTGCGTTAGGGTTGGTTGTCCCCGTCTTCAAGCTCTCGGGCGTGGCCCGCGTCGCGAGCAGAACCGGCGCCGTTAATGCAGTCCCTGCCGCGTTGGCGTGACCAGGGAGGTAGATCGACACGCGCTACAAGCGCACATCAGTGAGGTGTGAATCGTGGATTCACGAAGTTCTGCCACCGCCCCCGCCAGCTGCGGGATCAGTGAGGAATGGACGGGCCGGACCCTCGTGATCTCCGTCTCGGGCACTCTCGACATGATGACCTCACCGCGGTTGGCCGAGGCCATCGCCACCGGATTCCTGAAGAACCCGTCGGCGATGATCATCGACCTGAGCGACGTGGACTTCCTGGCGTCGGCGGGGATGGGTGTGCTGGTTGCCGCGAGCGACCGGGCCGATGGAAAGTTCAAGTTCGTAGTCGTCGCGGATGGGCCGGCCACGAGTCGGCCGCTCACGCTGGTGGGTCTGGCCGACGTGCTCGGGTTGCAGCCGAGCGTCGAGCGGGCGCGTCTCGTCATCGGGGCCTGACCCGACGCATAGAACCGACGCCGGGCGGGTATACCTGGCGCGCTATGACTACACCTTGCCTGCCATGCCGCGATGCCGACGCCGATGCCGATCGGTTCACCCGCAGCGACGCGGCAGCCGACGGGCCCACGGCGGCCCGGATCCGCGAGGATTTCGCCCACTGGCTCCGGCGTGACACCGCGTTCGCGGAGACCCGGATCTGCGACGTTGTGCTCGCCGTCAACGAGGCCCTCGCCAACGCCGCCGAGTTCGCCTACCGGCGAGGTCCCGCGGGCAACGTCGGGATAACGGCGGTTCGAAACGACGGGTCCGGCGCGCTGACCGTGACCATCACCGACCAGGGGCTCTGGCGGGAGGTGGACCCGTTGCGGCGCCGACGCAGCAGGGGGCGGGGTATTCCGCTGATGCGGACCCTGGCCGACGAAGTCGTCATCGACACCACCGCCCCGGGTACCAGGGTGTGCTTGCGCTTCTTTGACCGTGCATTGAGTGAGGAAGCAGGCACCCCGCTTCTCGCATGATCTCTGCGTGAGTCCTCACCCGATGAGCCGGTCCCGGTCGGCCGGGCTCTGGACAGCTGGGGCTATGGGCTGGGGCTCTGGATAGCATTAGCGCGACCGCGCCCCCTGCGCGCTCCAGAATCGTGCCCCTATGCCGCCCGTGAACGGGCCGCCCGCGAATGGAAAGAGACCGTCGATGAGCGCCCCCGCCCACCCCGTGCCGGCCGAACTACTTCGGGTTGCAGCCGGCACCAGTGCGGGTGCGGCGGTGCGCGACGCGGGCCTGCCCGGTCGGGGTGAGCCCGGCGCGGTCGTGGTGGTTCGCGACGCCGGCGGAACGCTGCGGGATCTGAGCTGGATTCCGGACCAGGACGTCGAGGTCACGCCGGTCGGCGCCGACACCGAGGAGGGGCGAAGCGTCATTCGGCACTCCGCCGCCCACGTTCTGGCCCAGGCCGTGCAGGAGCGATTCCCCAGTGCCAGGCTGGGCATCGGCCCGCCCATCGCCGACGGGTTTTACTACGACTTCGAGGTCCCGCAAGCCTTCACCCCCGAGGACCTCGAGGCGCTGGAAAAGCGGATGCGCGCCATCGTCAAGGAGGGGCAGCTGTTCTCCCGGCGGGTCTACGAATCCAAGGACCAGGCCCGCGCGGAGTTGGCCGATGAGCCCTACAAGCTGGAACTGGTCGACGACAAGTCCGGGGATCCGGATGTCATGGAGGTCGGCGGGGACGAGCTGACCGCCTACGACAACCTCAACCCGCGCACGCGGGAGCGGATCTGGGGAGACCTGTGCCGCGGTCCGCACATCCCCACCACCCGGTACATCCCGGCGTTCAAGCTGACCCGCAGCTCGGCCGCCTACTGGCGCGGCGATCAGCGCAACGCCAGCCTGCAACGCATCTACGGCACCGCCTGGGAGTCCCAGGAGGCCCTCGACCGCCACCTCAAGTTGCTCGAGGAGGCCCAGCGGCGCGACCACCGCAAGCTCGGCGTGGAGCTCGACCTGTTCAGCTTCCCCGATGAAATCGGCTCCGGCCTGGTGGTTTTCCACCCGAAGGGCGGCATCGTCCGGCACGAGATGGAGGAGTACTCGCGGCGCAAGCACATCGAGGCCGGCTACCAGTTCGTCAACACCCCGCATATCACCAAGGAGCAGCTCTACATCACCTCCGGCCACCTGGAGTGGTACGCCGAGGGCATGTTCCCCCCGATGCACATCGACGCCGAGTACGGCGAGGACGGTGCCGTGCGCAAGCCGGGCCAGGACTATTACCTCAAACCGATGAACTGTCCGATGCACCATCTGATCTACCGGGCCCGCGGGCGTTCCTATCGGGAACTGCCGCTGCGGCTCTTCGAGTTCGGCACGGTGTACCGCTATGAGAAGTCCGGTGTCGTGCACGGACTGACCCGGGTGCGCGGAATGACCCAGGACGATTCGCACATCTACTGCACCCGCGAGCAGATGCGCGACGAGCTGGCCTCGCTGCTGAATTTCGTGCTCGAACTGCTCGGCGACTACGGCCTGGACGACTTCTATCTGGAACTGTCCACCAAGGACCCGGACAAGTACGTCGGCTCCGACGAGATGTGGGACGAGGCCACCGAGACGCTGCGGGAGGTCGCCGAGTCCAGCGGTCTGCAACTGGTGCCCGATCCGGGAGGCGCGGCGTTCTACGGTCCGAAAATCTCCGTCCAAGTGCGCGACGCTCTGGGCCGCAGCTGGCAGATGTCGACGATCCAGCTGGACTTCAACATGCCGGAGCGGTTCGGGCTGGAGTACACCGCCGCCGACGGAACCCGGCAGCGTCCGGTGCTCATCCACCGGGCTCTGTTCGGCTCCATCGAGCGGTTCTTCGGCATCCTCACCGAGCATTACGCCGGGGCGTTTCCGGCCTGGCTGGCTCCGGTGCAGGTGGTCGGGGTGCCGGTGGCCGACGATCACGCGGGCTACCTGCAGGAGGTGGCCGCCGATCTGCGTGCGGCCGGGGTGCGCGCCGAAGTCGACGCCAGTGACGATCGGATGGCTAAGAAGATCGTCAACCACACCAACCAGAAAGTGCCCTTCATGCTGCTCGCCGGGGACCGCGACGTGGAGGCCGGCGCGGTCTCGTTCCGGTTCGGCGACCGCAGCCAGATCAACGGGGTGCCCCGCG
>JAGQTO010000381.1:5209-6569 GCA_020439025.1 Mycobacterium sp.
GAATTGGTGAAGGTCTCTGGTGACTGAGCACGGCCCGGCTGCAGCGGCCGACCAGCCCCCGGAACCGCTCGTCGACCGGGGTGTGGGGGATTCCGACCGGCTGCAAAGGCTGTGGACTCCGCACCGGATGAGCTACATCGTCGAGACCCCCCGAGCCGAGGACACCGGGCGCAGCAGCCGGCCCTTCACCGAGATCCCCACCCTGCCCGACGAGGAAGGCCTGGTGGTGGCCCGGGGGAAGCTGGTGTACGCGGTGCTCAACCTCTACCCGTACAACCCCGGCCACCTCATGGTGGTGCCCTACCGGCAGGTCTCCGAGCTGGAGGACCTGACCGAGGCGGAGAGCGCCGAACTGATGGCGTTCACCCAGAAGGCGATCCGGGTGATCAAGGCGGTCTCGCGGCCCGACGCGTTCAACGTCGGACTCAACCTGGGCCGTTCGGCCGGCGGCTCGCTGGCCGATCATCTGCACATGCACGTCGTGCCGCGCTGGTCCGGCGACGCCAACTTCATCACCGTCGTCGGACAGACCAAGGTCATCCCACAATTACTGCGCGATACCAGGGCGTTACTGGCCCGAGAATGGGCCGCCCAGCCGTGAGCGACTTCTACCTGATGACCCGGGCGGCCTACGTCAAGATCAGCGCTCCGCTGGCCCGTGCCGCCCTGCGGGCGGGGCTGACCCCCGACACGGTGACCATCGTCGGGACCGCCGCCTCGGTTCTGGGCGCGTTGACGCTGTTCCCGGTGGGCCGGCTCTTCGCCGGCACTCTGGTGGTCTGGCTCTTCGTCCTGGCCGACATGCTGGACGGGGCGATGGCCCGCGAACGCGGGGGTGGCACCCGCTTCGGCGCAGTGCTCGACGCCGCCTGCGACCGGATCAGTGACGGGGCTGTGTTCTGCGGGCTGCTCTGGTGGGCGGCGTTCGGACTGCACAGCTCCTCGCTGATGGTGGCGACCCTGATCTGCCTGGTGACCTCCCAGGTCATCTCCTACATCAAGGCCAGGGCGGAGGCCAGCGGTCTGGACGGCGGCGGCGGGCTCATCGAACGACCCGAACGCCTGGTGATCGTGCTGGCCGGCGCGGGACTGTCGGATCTGCCGTTCTTCCCCGTGCCCATCGCCCTGCACGTCGCGATGTGGGTCCTGGCGGTAGCCAGCCTGGTGACGGTCGGGCAGCGCCTGCACACGGTGCGCAGCTCTCCCGGGGCGATGGACGCGCTGGCCCCGCCGGGTGCCGACACGGACGATCCCGACGAGGGAAAGGCACAGCAGTGAGGCTGCCGTTCACCGAGAACCTCACCGACTGGGGATACGCCGCCGGCTGGCAGGTGGTGCGCGGGATGCCGGAATTCATGGC
>JAGQTO010000382.1:0-2037 GCA_020439025.1 Mycobacterium sp.
ACAGCGCCATGGCGACGATGTTCACCGTGGCGGTGAAGACCGTGAGAATTACCTGGACCCGCCACCGCCGGCGCTCGGGACTTTCGTTGAACCGGCCCAGCAACAGAGTCCCGTAGGCCGGTACCGACGACAAGCGTCCGCTCTGCCGGGTGATCCGCTCCAGAATGCGGCCCAGTCGCTGTGCCACGCCCGGTTGTGAACTCATGGTGGCGCCAGCCTAATTCGGTGTGAGCGGCCCCCTAAGCTGAACGGGTGCGACTCGTAATCGCCCAGTGCACCGTGGACTATTTCGGCCGGCTCACCGCTCATCTGCCGTCGGCCCGGCGGCTGCTGCTCATCAAGGCCGACGGTTCGGTCAGCGTGCACGCCGACGACCGCGCCTACAAGCCGCTGAACTGGATGAGCCCGCCCTGCTGGCTCAGCGAGACCGACGATGGCGCCGCGCAGGTCTGGGTGGTGGAGAACAAGTCCGGTGAACAGTTGCGGATCACCCTCGAGGACGTCGAACACGACTCCAGCCACGAACTGGGCACCGACCCCGGCCTGGTCAAGGACGGGGTGGAGGCGCACCTGCAGGAACTGCTGGCCGAGCACATCGAACTGCTCGGCGAGGGCTACACGCTGGTGCGCCGGGAGTTCATGACCGCGATCGGCCCGGTCGACATTCTGTGCCGCGACGAGCAGGGCCGCTCGGTGGCCGTCGAGATCAAGCGCCGCGGCGAGATCGACGGGGTCGAACAGCTGACCCGATATCTGGAACTGCTGAACCGGGATCCTCTGCTGGCGCCGGTCACCGGGGTGTTCGCCGCCCAGCAGATCAAGCCGCAGGCCCGAACGCTCGCAACCGACCGTGGAATACGTTGCCTGACTTTGGATTACGACGTCATGCGCGGTATGGACAGCGACGAGTACCGATTGTTCTGACCGCTATGGCCCAACGTCGATCGAAGCGACCCGGAGCACCCAGGCGCGATCTGCCCCCGCTGCCGATGCCCGAACGGGTCGAGACCGGTGCGGATGGCCACCCCTACCAGGTGCGGCCGGTGCCGGGTGCCCGGGCCGTCAAGCCCTACCGGTGTCCGGGCTGTGACCACGAGATCCCCGCCGGTACGCCCCACGTGGTGGTCTGGCGAAGCGAGGACGCCGACGCGACCGACCGCCGTCACTGGCACACCCCGTGCTGGTCCAAACGGGCCAATCGCGGCCCCACCCGTCGCTGGTCCTGACGCTTTTCTGGGCCGGGAAGGTCAGTTCTCGGCGGGTTCGACCAACTCCACCAGCACGCCGCCCGCGTCCTTGGGGTGGACGAAGTTGATGCGGGAGTTTGCGGTGCCGCGCCGCGGGGCCTCGTAGAGCAGGCGCACACCGTGCGCGTGCAGCCGCGCGCAGAGTGCGTCGAGATCGCTGACCCGGTAGGCCAGCTGCTGGATGCCCGGGCCGCGCTTGTCGATGAACTTGGCGATGGTCGAGGTGTCGTCCAGCGGGGCCATCAGCTGCAGCTGGGTACTGCCCCGCGGGGCGGCCCGCACCGACAGCATTGCCTCGCGTACGCCCTGCTCGGCGTTGATCTCCTCGTGCACCACGATCATCCCGAGGTTGTCGTGGTACCAGGCGATGGCCGCGTCCAGGTCAGGGACCGCTATGCCGACGTGGTCGATAGCGGTGACCAGGGCGCTCGCCAGTAAGGGGCGGGCGTCGACGTGCTCGGTGGTCATAACACAACGGTAACCTGACGGGCACAGACACGCTGAGTCGATCATCGGATCGCTCGGCCACCATCGCCCTGGAGGTAGAAATGACGACGTCGGTGATTGTTGCTGGAGCCCGCACGCCGATTGGTCGCCTGATGGGTTCGCTCAAGGACTTCTCCGGCACCGACCTGGGAGCCGTCGCCATCCGGGCGGCCTTGGAAAAGGCGAACGTTCCGACTTCGCTGGTGGAGTACGTGATCATGGGCCAGGTGCTCACCGCCGGGGCGGGCCAGATGCCTGCCCGGCAGTCGGCCGTCGCGGCCGGAATCGGATGGGATGTTCCGGC
>JAGQTO010000382.1:2154-6036 GCA_020439025.1 Mycobacterium sp.
CCGCACCTGCTGATGGACAGCCGCGCCGGGTACAAGTACGGCGATGTGACGGTCAAGGACCACATGGCCTACGACGGCCTTCACGACGTGTTCACCGACCAGCCGATGGGGGCGTTGACCGAGCAGCGCAACGACGCCGACAAGTTCACCCGTCTGGAGCAGGACGAGTTCGCCGCCGGCTCGCATCGCAAGGCCGCCGCGGCCTGGAAGGACGGCGTGTTCGCCGACGAGGTTGTGCCGGTGGAGATTCCGCAGCGCAAGGGCGATGCGCTGGTTTTCGCCGAGGATGAAGGCATCCGGGCCAACACCACCGCCGAGTCGCTGGCGGGCCTGCGCCCGGCATTCCGCAAGGACGGCACCATCACCGCCGGGTCTGCCTCGCAGATCTCCGACGGCGGCTGCGCGGTCGTGGTGATGAACAAGGCCAAGGCCCAGGAACTGGGTCTGACCTGGCTGTGTGAGATCGGCGCGCACGGCAACGTCGCCGGCCCGGACTCGACCCTGCAGTCCCAACCGGCCAACGCGATCAAGAAGGCGCTCGCCCGGGAGGGCATCACCGCCGATCAACTCGACGTGATCGAGATCAACGAGGCCTTCGCCGCCGTCGCGCTGGCCTCGACCCGCGAGCTGGGGGTGGACCCGGAGAAGGTCAACCGCAACGGCGGGGCGATCGCCGTGGGCCATCCCATCGGAATGTCCGGGGCGCGCATCACGCTGCACGCCGCACTGGAACTGGCGCGGCGCGGCTCCGGGTACGCGGCGGCAGCGCTGTGCGGGGCCGGGGGGCAGGGCGACGCGCTGATCCTGCGGGCCGGCTAGCCGGTCGGCATCGTTGCTGGGACGCCGGCCGCCGCGGCGGTGTGATGTTGGTCATAACCCCTGACGTGACAGACTTGTCGGCGTGACTCGTCCTCGTCCGAGAATGTCTCCGGCCATGGCCGGAGCGGTCGATCTCTCCGGCCTCAAGCAGCGCGCCCAGCAGGGTGCCGGCGGCTCCCGCGCCGGGGTCGAGGTGACCGAGGCCAACTTCGAAGCCGAGGTGCTGGTCAGGTCCGGCCAGGTCCCGGTCGTCGTGGTGCTGTGGTCCCCGCGCAGCGAGGTCTGCGTGGCACTCGTCGACGCGCTGGCCGCGCTGGCCGGCGCCGACGACGGAAAGTGGTCCCTGGCGACGATCAACGTCGATGCGGCGCCGCGGGTGGCCTCCATGTTCGGCGTCGAGGCGGTGCCCACGGTGGTCGCGCTGGCCGGTGGGCAGCCGATCGCCAGCTTCGAGGGGCCCCAGCCACCGGAGCAGCTGCGCCGCTGGGTCGACTCGCTGCTCTCGGCCACCGCCGGCAAGCTGGCCGGGGGCGGGGCCGAGGAGCCGCCGGTCGATCCGGCACTGGATGACGCCCGCGAGAAACTGGAGACCGGCGACTTCGCTGGCGCCGGGGCCGCCTATCGGGCGATCCTCGAGCGCGACCCGAACCACGAGGAGGCCAAGGGGGCGCTGCGGCAGATCGGCTTTCTGCAGCGCGCCTCGGCCCAGCCGCCGGACGCCGTCGCTGTCGCCGATGCCGCCCCGGACGATATCGACGCGGCGTTCGCCGCCGCCGACCTGCAGATCCTCGGCCAGGATGCCGCTGGAGCCTTCGCGCGGTTGACCCGACTGGTGAAAGCCACCTCCGGGGACGATCGCTCCCGGGTGCGCACCCGGCTGATCGAGCTGTTCGAGTTGTTCGACGCGGCCGATCCGGATGTGATCGCCGGCCGACGCAATCTCGCCAACGCCCTGTACTGATTTTTTCGGCGCGAGCAGACACAAAGTGTCTCGACACGCCGTGGGTTTCCGGGTCGTTTGCGTCTGCTCGTCGGGTACGGGGGACCCGCGCCGGAAAATTAGGCGGGTTCGAGCCAGATCGCGCTGTTGGGGGGCAGCACCAGCTGCGCTGAGGCGGGGCGGCCGTGCCACGGCTCGTCGACGGCCCGCACAGCGCCGAGATTGCCGATGCCGGAGCCGTTATAGACCGTCGCGTCGCTGTTGAGCACCTCGCGCCAGGTCCCGGCCTGCGGCAGACCCAGCCGATAGCGGCTGTGTTCGGCCCCGGCGAAGTTGAATACGCAGGCCATGACCGAACCGTCGGCGCCGAAGCGCAGGAAGCTGAGCACGTTGTTGGCCGAGTCGTTGGCGTCGATCCAGGAGTAGCCCCGCGGCAGGGTGTCCTGGCTCCACAGCGCCGGACGGCTGCGGTACAGGCCGTTGACGTCGGCCATGAAGCGCGCGATGCCCGAGGAGAAACCGGGCTCCTCGAGTTGCCACCAGTCCAGGCCCCGTTCCTCGGACCATTCGGCGCGCTGTCCGAAGTCCTGGCCCATGAACAACAGCTTCTTGCCGGGGTGGGCCCACTGGTAGGCCAGCAGCGCCCGGACGCCGGCCGCCTTGACGTGGTCGTTGCCCGGCATCCGCTCCCACAGTGTCCCCTTGCCGTGCACCACCTCGTCGTGGCTGATCGGCAGCACGTAGTTCTCGCTGTAGGCGTAGAGCATCGAGAACGTCATCTCGTGGTGGTGGTAGCTGCGGTAGATCGGGTCGCGGCTGACGTAGTCCAGGGTGTCGTGCATCCACCCCATGTTCCACTTCATCGAAAAGCCCAGGCCACCGAGGTTTGTCGCCCGGGTCACCCCAGGCCAGGAGGTGGATTCCTCGGCGACGGTCACGATGCCCGGGACGAGTTTGTGGACGGTGGCGTTCATCTCCTGCAGGAACTGCACCGCCTCCAGGTTCTCCCGGCCGCCGTAGGCGTTGGGCGTCCAGCCGTCGGCGGGGCGAGAATAGTCAAGGTAGAGCATCGAGGCCACCGCGTCGACCCGCAAGCCGTCGATGTGGAACTCCTGGCACCAGTACAGGGCGTTGGCCACCAGGAAGTTGCGGACCTCGGGCCGGCCGAAGTCGAAGACGTAAGTGCCCCAGTCGAGTTGCTCGCCGCGGCGGGGGTCGGAGTGCTCATACAGCGCGGTGCCGTCGAAGCGGCCGAGCGCCCAGGAGTCCTTGGGGAAGTGCGCCGGGACCCAGTCCATGATGACCCCGATCCCGGCCTGATGCAGCCGGTCCACCAGATGCCGGAAGTCGTCGGGGCTGCCGAACCGCGAGGTCGGGGCGTAGTAAGAAGTGACCTGATAGCCCCAGGATCCGCCGAACGGGTGCTCGGCGACCGGCAGCAGTTCCACATGGGTGAAGCCCTGGCCCACAACGTAATCGGTGAGCTGCTCGGCCAACTCGTGGTAGCTCAGGCCCGGCCGCCAGGAGCCCAGGTGCACCTCGTAGGTGCTCATCGCCTCGAACACCGGGTTGGTCCCGGCGCGACGGGCCACCCATGCGTCGTCGCTCCACTCATAGCCCGAGACGAACACCTTTGATGCGGTGTGCGGCGGGACCTCGGTGGCGAAGGCCATCGGGTCGGCCCGGTCGGTGACGGCGCCGTCGATGCCGTGCACCCGGAACTTGTACAGGCCGCCGGGCGGGAAGCCCGGCCAGAACAACTCCCACACCCCGGACGAACCGAGCACCCGCATCGGGGCGTCGGCGCCGTCCCAGCCGTTGAACTCCCCGATCAGGCTGACGCCCTTGGCGTTCGGGGCCCACACCGCGAACGACACGCCCTCGACCACACCGTCGGGGGTGGTGAACGAGCGGGGGTGGGCGCCGAGGATCTCCCAGAGCCGTTCGTGGCGGCCCTCGGCGAACAGATGCAGGTCGACCTCGCCGAGGGTGGGCAGGAACCGGTATCCGTCGGCGACGGTGTGGACGACGGGGCTGCCGTCGGAACCCGGGTAACGGACCTCGAGGCGGTAGTCGGCCAGATCGGTGAACGGCAGCGCGACGGCGAACAGGCCGGAGTCGAT
>JAGQTO010000382.1:6097-7488 GCA_020439025.1 Mycobacterium sp.
TCCTGACCACGGTGTGTTCGTCGTACTCGTGCGCGCCGAGGATGCTGTGCGGGTTGTGGTGCACCCCGGCGACCAGCCGGGCCAGCTCGCCCGGGTCGGGAGACAAGTTGGGGCTGATCGGATTACGTGTCATGGCTGGATCATTCCCGACGCAGCAGCAGAGCCCGCTGCTCCTCCGGGATCGACGGCATGGTCAGAACGTGGGCGACCGCCTTGGCCGGCTCGAGGCGCACGTAGTTCGACTGGCCCCATTGGTATTCCTCCCCGGTGATCTCGTCGCGGACCCAGAAGCGGTCGTAGGGGTGCATACCCAATCCCTCCATGTCGAGCCAGACGAAGCCCTGCTCGGCGGCGAAGGGGTTGAGCGTGACCACCACCAGAACGGTGTCCCCGGTCACCGGGTCGAACTTGCTCATCGCCATCAGGGCGTCGTTGTCGACACCGTGGAACCGGAGGGTGCGCAGCTGGCACAGCGCCGGGTGCACCCGCCGGATCTCGTTGAGCCGGGCCAGGAAGATCTCCAGCGAGCGGCCCTCCTGCAATGCGCGGTCGAAGTCCCGGGGACGCAGTTCGTACTTCTCCGAGTCCAGGTACTCCTCGCTGCCCGGATGCAGCGCGGTGTTCTCGAACAGCTCGAAGCCGGAGTACACCCCCCAGGACGAGCCCATAGTGGCGGCCAGCACCGCGCGGATGGCGAACATGCCGGGGCCGCCGTCCTGCAGGCTCGCGTGCAGGATGTCGGGGGTGTTGACGAACAGGTTGGGCCGGGCGTAGTCGGCGTGTTCGGCGATCTGGCGGCCGAACTCCTCGAGCTCCCACTTGGCGGTCCGCCAGGTGAAGTACGAGTACGACTGGGTGAAGCCGAGTTTGGCCAGGCCGTAGAGCCGGGCCGGGCGGGTGAAGGCCTCCGACAGGAACAGCACATCGGGGTCGGTGGCCTTGACGACGGCGATCAGCCACGCCCAGAAGTCCGGCGGTTTGGTGTGCGGGTTGTCGACCCGGAAGATCTTGACGCCGTGGTCGATCCAGTGCCGCACCACCCGCAGGACTTCGTGGTAGAGCCCGTCGGGGTCATTGTCGAAGTTCAGCGGGTAGATGTCCTGGTACTTCTTCGGCGGGTTCTCCGCGTAGGCGATGGTGCCGTCGGGCAGTTCGGTGAACCAGTGCCGGTTCTCCTTTGCCCAGGGGTGATCAGGGGCGCACTGCAGCGCCAGATCGAGGGCGACCTCCATGCCCAGTCCGTTCGCGGCGGCGACGAAGGCGTCGAAATCGGAGATCGTGCCCAGCGCCGGGTGCACGGCGTCGTGGCCGCCCTCGTCGCTGCCGATCGCCCACGGCGAGCCGACGTCGCCGGGTTCGGCGGTGACCGCGTTGTTGCGGCCCTTGCGGTG
>JAGQTO010000096.1 GCA_020439025.1 Mycobacterium sp.
GCCCGCCGCCTCGCCGGTGCACGCGGGCGGACCGGTGAGACTTCCGGGCTGCAGGTTGACGTCGTTGACGAGCAGACAACCCAGCGGCGTGCCGTCCTGGCCGACCTGGATGGTGTTCTGGGGGCTGGCCTTGGCGATGTTGTCCACCGGGTCGCCGTTGACCTGATCCCAGGTGCCGAAGAGCTTGTTGAAGCTGTTGTTCTGCATGAACACCACGACGATGTGCTTGGTGGCGTCGGCGCCGGCGCGTTCTTTGTCCGCCAGGGTGATCCGCGGCCCGGGGTTCTGGGCCTGCGCCGGCAGCGACGGCAACCCCGCCACGTCCGGCGACGCACTCGCCCCACTCTGCGCACTCTCTTCCGGCGCCGCGTTCCTGGAGCAGCCTTGCGCGACGACGAGGGCGCACAACGACATCAGTGCAACTCCCGACTTGATGACACAGCCCATCTGCGACGTCCTCCCGACTCGACGGCAACATCCCATGATGACCGCAGGGAGACGCCCGCCGTAGCTCGGAAGCGAACCGTTCACCTGATCGCCGCTTGGAGGTCACGCGGATCGCGGCCAGGCCTGATGCACCGATCATGTGGCCGCGGGGTCTGCGGGCTGCGGCCGGCCGGCAAGGTTCGCTAGAGATCAGGATGACCGGCGCCTGGCCCTTGCGGAAATCCCTGTCGCCCAGGCGATATGACCAGAACCAGCTCGGGACGAGTCGGTCACCGGCGCGATAGTCCCCGCTGAGCACCGCTCGGCCCCCCGGGACGGGCGCGGCCCGGACCTCAGACTCCGACCACCCGGATCACCTCACCGAGGCCGTCGAAGTCGGGCCGTTGCGGGTGTAGACGTCCTATCGGCCACGCCCCGGGTATGGGGGACTTCGGAGCCGGTGGACTGTCGGCACGTCAACTGCTTGACGCGGTGCTTCGGGTCGGTGTGAAACTGCCGGCCGTAGGTGTCGATGTGGGGGGTGCACCGCCGTTCGGTCACCGCCGGGAAAAGGTGCGACGACGCCAACGGAACCCGCTTCGATCCAGCTCGGCCGTGCTCGACAGGCGAGTGGCGCGGGTGCCTCGCGCCTGATGCGTGGGCACCAGCGCTGACGTTGAAGGAATCCGACATTCACGACGCGAGGCCGCTCTGATGTCCTAAAATCTAGCCCCCAATGGGGTCTAACCCACGCCTATTCCGCAGGAGGATCACCGTGATTTTCTCGGTTCCCGTCGCCGTCCGCACCCTGGCCGCCGGTGCGGCCGGTGGCGCGGTGTTGTTGTTCACCCCGGCGGTTGCCGCCGCGGATCCGCCGCCGGCGTGCACCGCCGCGGATTTGGCCCGGGTCTCAGCCGGGGTATCCAACGCCACGGCGGACTACCTGGCCGGTCAACCCGAGGTGAATGCCTTCTTCACTGGACTCAAGGGCCAGGACCCCGCAGAGTTGGAGGTCAGCGTCGAGAGTTATTTGAGTGCGAACCCGCAGATACGGGACCAGCTCCAGAGCATCCGCAAGCCGTTGGCTGATTTCGAAACCCGCTGTCTGTAAAGGATGACCACCATGCGAATCACAGATCTGCGGCTCGTGGCGATTGCGGCCGCGGCAGCCGTCGCGTTAACGGCCTCGGCTGCACTCCCGGGCCAGGCTTCCGCCGATCCCGGTGTGGGTGGCTGTGTCGGTGTGGCAGGGGTTTCCGCGTGCGGCGACGTCGGTGTGCCGAACCTCAACGCGGTGGCCAACGTCATCCCCAACATTCCGGTGCCGAACATCAACGTGCCCCACATCAATCCTGGGATGTTCCACGGACGCTGATCCGGACGCCTCACCCCGAGACCGCGCAGCGTTTCACCGTCGGCGCTGGACTGACTCCGCGGAGTCGCCGTCGGCAAACCCTCATCGGCGGGCTTCTTCACACGAGGGGCGTCAGGGAAGGCGTGCGGCCAGCCAGTCCCGCGCGTCGGCGACGCAACTCTGCGGGAGCGAGAAATGGTCGTCGTGGGGGTAGTCCCGGACCTCGACGGTCCCGCCCAGCGCCGTGATGGCGTCGACATAGGACTTCTGCCAGGCTGCCGGGATCATCGTTCCGCCCTTGAACGAGTCGATACACACCAGAATCGGCGCGACCGGTTTCCGGGTGGCCGCCGAAGCAGCGACGATGGCGGCCTCCCATGCCTCGAAGTTGGTCGGCTTGGCGTTCATCACCTGCCCTTTGAACAGGAAAAGGCGCCCAATGGTGTCGTTGAGGTGGTGCACCGGTTGGACGTTGTAGCTCTTCTCGATGAACTCCACACCCAACGGGGTGAGCACATCGGACAGTTTCAGCGTCGACGGGTTCGCCGCCTGATGCCCGGCCAGAATCATGATCAGGTGCGAGTCCGGCGGAATCGACGGATCGTTCAGCGCGGCGGTGAGACCGGCCGGGTTGGCAATCGCGATCTTGGCGATGCCCAGTGACATCGGCACCGTACCGACCAGCTGCAAATCCCGGTAGTCGTCGGGGTCGAGTTCGGCAACCGCCGCCGCGGCACCCCCGCCTTGGGACCAACCCATGCAGCCCAACGCGGTACCCGCACCGATATCGAGTTGACGCGCGGCGTGGGCGATGTTGACCGCATCACGCGCGTTGGTGCGGTTGACGGTGTACTGGTGCATACCGGGTGTGCCCAGACCCTGATAGTCGGTA
>JAGQTO010000097.1 GCA_020439025.1 Mycobacterium sp.
GGATCGAGACCTGATGGCCGTCGGCCGTGGCGCCCGGTCCACTCCAGTTCGCCACCGAGGCCGCCGCGGCGTCGGCTGCGGCGACCGCCGAGGCGGCCGCGGCCCGGTCGGGGTCCACCGTCACGGTGCCCCGGGTTCCGTCGAGCAGCACCATGGCGCCGGCTGGCACGGCATCGAGACCGCCGACCGCGACCACACACGGGATGCCCAGCTGGCGGGCGATGATCGCGGTGTGACTGGTGGGACCCCCCAGAGTGGTGGCCAGGCCCACGACGCGGTGCGGATCCAGACCGGCGGTGTCGGCCGGGGCGAGATCCTCAGCGCATAGGATCGACGGCTCGGATGGGACCGGGACGCCCGGCTCGGGCAAACCAGCGAGTTCGGCCACCACCCGGTCCCGGATGTCCTTGAGGTCGGTCACCCGCTCGGCCATCAGGCCGCCCATTTTGGTGAACATCTCGATGAACTGCGTTGCGGCCGCCATCGTCGCGCGCGCCGCCGGCATCCCGGCGTTGATCGCCTTCTCGGCCGCCCCGAGCCAGGCCCGGTCTTGGGCCAGCTGAGCGGTCGCGCTGAGCACCTCGGAGGCGGCACCGGTCGCCGCGGCGGCACGTTCGCGGAGCCGCTGGGCCACCGCCGCGGCGGCGACGCCAAAACGCTCCGCCTCGGCGGGGCGATCCGCCTCGGACAGCTCGTCACCCGGATCGAGCTCCTCGAGGGCGGGCAATCGGTTGACGCGGATCACGGGTGCGAACCGAACGCCCGGGACGACGGGAACTCCGGTCAGCACAGGGATAAGGGGAACAGCCATGGAGTGGATTACAACAAACCGTTGACACCGCCACAGGGGTGGCGGTAAAACAACATATATCAACACAAATCGTGTATAAAACCACATCCCGGAGCGCCGTGTATCCCGAAGAACGCCAGCAGGCCATCGCCGCACGGGTGACCTCGCAAGGCCGGGCCTCAGTCGCCGAATTAGCGCAGGTTTTCGCCGTCACCACCGAGACCGTGCGCCGCGACCTAGCGGTCCTGGACCGCGCCGGGGTACTGCGCCGGGTACATGGCGGGGCGGTGCCCGCACGTGGCCTGCATCTGGTCGAACCCAGCGTCGACCAACGGGAGTCCACCCGCGCGGGCCACAAGCAGGCGATCGGTCGCGCGGCGGCCAGCTTCATCCCCCAGGCCGGCTCCAGCGTGCTGTTCGACGCCGGCACCACCACTGCCCGAGTGGCGGCCCTACTGCCCTCCGACCGCGACCTGCTGGTAGTGACCAACTCAGTGCCGATTGCCGCGCGGACCGCGACCATGGCTCAGGTCTCGCTGCAGTTGCTGGGCGGCCGGGTCCGGGGATTGACCCAGGCCGCAGTCGGCGAACAGGCGGTCTGGACGCTGGAGTCGCTGCGCATCGACGTCGCCTTCATCGGCGCCAACGGGATCACCACCCGACACGGCCTGTCGACCCCCGACCCCGACGAAGCGGCGGTCAAACGGGCCATGGTCGGCTGCGCGAACTTTGTCGTGGTGGTGGCCGACTCCTCGAAGGTCGGGCGCGAGAACCTGGTCGGCTTCGCCCCGATCGACGCGATCGACGTCCTGGTGACCGATTCAGAACTCCGCCCCGCCGACCACGCCTCGCTCATCGAGCGCGGCGTAGAGGTCATCCTCGCCCGGGAGCGCACATGATCGTCACCGTCACCCCCAACCCGAGTATCGACCGCACGGTGAATCTGCCGGACCGACTGGTGCGCGGGGCCGTCCTGAGAGCAACGGCGGTGTCCTCCGAGCCGGGCGGAAAGGGCGTCAACGTCGCCCGCGCGTTGACCTTGGCTGGGTTCGGAACGGTGGCGGTACTACCCGCCGCCGAGCACGATCCGATGCTGGCCGGCCTGCGGTCCATCGGCGTCGCTGTCCACGCCATAGGCGCCGCCGGAACGGTGCGCACCAACCTCACCCTGACAGAACCCGACGGGACCACGACAAAAATCAACGAGCCTGGCGCAACCCTGACCGTCGCCGAGGCAGCGCACTTGGCCCGGGCGGTCACCGATCACGCCCGTTCGGCGCGATGGGTCGTGCTGTCCGGGTCACTGCCTCCGGGGCTGCCCGACTCCTGGTACGCCGACATGGTGGCCGCCTTGCGCCCACTCGGCTGCAAGATTGCCGTCGACACCTCCGATGCCCCCCTGGCAGCGCTCGCCGCTGATTTGCAGCGTGCGGCTCCGGACCTGCTCAAACCCAACGCCGAGGAGCTCGCCGGCCTGGCTGGAGTCACCGCGGAGTCACTGGAGAGCGCGGTGCACCACGGCGATGCCGCACCGGTTGTCGCAGCGGCACGGCAGTTGATCGACCGCGGGGTGGGCGCGGTGCTGGCCACCCTCGGCGCAGCCGGGGCGGTGTTGGTCGACGCCGAGAGCGCCTGGCTGGCGACCCCACCGCCGATCCGGCCTCGCAGCACCGTCGGTGCCGGCGACTCGTCGCTGGCCGGCTATGTGCGCGCCGAGGTGGAAGGGGCGGGCAGCCCCGGCCGGCTGCAGATGGCGGTCGCCTATGGCAGCGCTGCCGCGGCGCTGCCCGGTTCGGCGCTACCTGCCCCGGCGCAGATCAATCTCGACGACGTGGCCCTCACCGCGCTCCTTGCCGATCCCCGACCCGAAGACGATCCCCGACCCGAAGGCAAGAAATGACGAATCCGACGGGCAATGCCCCTGCAATCATCAGCACTGAGCTGGTGCTGCTCGACGAGGCCGGCGGCGCCGACAAGGATGCGGTGATCCGGAGGATGGCCGGGGTGCTGGCCGACGCCGGTCGGGCTGAGGACGGTACCGCCGTGGCGCAGGCCGCGCTGGCAAGGGAAGAGCAGTCGGCGACCGGCCTTCCGGGCGGGATCGCGATCCCGCACTGCCGCTCGACACAGGTGCGGCACGCCTCCATCGGCTTCGCCCGGCTGGCTCCCCCGGTGGACTTCGGCGCGCCCGACGGGCCGGCGGATCTGGTGTTCCTCATCGCTGCCCCGGAGGGTGCCGGGTCCGAGCACATGAAGCTTCTTTCCAGCCTGGCCCGTGCCCTCGTGCGGCCGGATTTCGTGCAGTCGCTGCGGCAGGCGCGCACCCCCGCTGACATCGTGGCGCTCGTCGACGGGGTGGTCGGCCGGGCGCCCGCGGCCCCGACCGCCGCCGCGCAACCGACTGCGCGCGGAGCGAAGAAGATCGTCGCGATCACCGCCTGCCCGACCGGTATCGCGCACACCTACATGGCCGCCGACGCGCTGAAACTGGCCGGCGAGCGGGCCGGGGTGCAGATCAGCGTGGAAACCCAGGGCTCCTCTGGCAGCACCCCCTTGGCCGATGGGACGATCGCCGAGGCCGACGCCGTCATCTTCGCCACCGACGTCGGGGTCAAGGACCGCCAGCGCTTCGCCGGGAAGCCGGTGATCGCCTCGGGGGTCAAGCGCGCCATCAACGAACCAGACACGATGATCGCCGAAGCCGTCGCCGCAGTCGACGATCCCGGCGCGGCGCGGGCAGAGGGCACCGCGGCCGCCGACGCGGCGGGGTCCGCCCCCGCGGGAACCCTGGGCTGGGGCACCCGGCTGCGGCAGATCCTGCTGACCGGCGTCAGCTACATGATCCCGTTCGTCGCCGCCGGCGGCCTGCTGATCGCGCTGGGCTTCCTGCTGGCCGGCTACGGCATCGCCGACACCCCCGAGGGCGCCTCGGACTCACTGGCCCACACCATCGCCATTGGCACCTCGCTGACCGACCTGCCCAACGGTGGCCTCACTCAGTATCTGGGCGCGGTCCTGTTCACGCTCGGCGGTCTGGCGTTCGGCTTCCTGGTGCCCGCGCTGTCCGGGTATATCGCCTTCGCGATCGCCGACCGGCCTGGTCTGGCACCCGGCTTCACAGCCGGCGCGGTGGCCGTCATGGTCGGCGCGGGTTTCATCGGCGGTATCGTCGGCGGCCTGATCGCCGGCTTCGCGGCGCTCTGGATCAGCCGCTGGGCGGTACCCCAGTGGTTCCGCGGGCTGATGCCGGTGGTGGTGATCCCACTGCTGGCCTCACTGATCGTGGGCCTGCTGATGTTCCTGCTGCTGGGCCGTCCACTGGCCGCGATCACCTCGGGTCTGACCAACTGGCTGGGCGGGCTGTCCGGCGGGTCGGTGCTGATCCTCGGGATCATCCTCGGCCTGATGATGTGCTTCGACCTGGGCGGGCCGGTGAACAAGGCGGCCTACGCCTTCGCCACCGCGGGACTCAATATCGCCGAACCGGCGTCGTTGCGGATCATGGCGGCTGTCATGGCCGCCGGGATGGTGCCCCCGCTGGCGATGGCACTGGCCACCATGCTGCGACCGCGTCTGTTCAGCGAGCCCGAACGGGAGAACGGACGAGCGGCCTGGCTCCTGGGAGCGTCCTTCATCTCCGAGGGCGCGATCCCCTTCGCCGCGGCCGACCCGTTCCGGGTGATCCCGTCGATGATGGCCGGCGGAGCGGTCACCGGCGCGCTGATAATGGCCTTCGACGTGACGCTGAAGGCCCCGCACGGCGGAATCTTCGTGTTCTTCGCGATCGGCAAGTTGGCGTGGTTCCTCATCGCCCTGGCCGCGGGCACTGTCGTGGGCGCGGTGGCCGTCATCACGGCCAAGCAACTCACCGGGGCACGGCCCGAGGCATCGGCGCCTTCACCGGAAAGGGCCGTAACGGCGTAGAACATCGAGTAAACATTCCCTATCGTCGATCCCGGTTCCCATCGCCGATCCCGGCGCACAACGAAGGAGTCACCCATGCCCAGTAAGACCGTCATCGTCGGTTCGGCGGTCGGATTGCACGCCCGCCCCGCCGCAGTGATCGCCGAGGCCGTGGTCAACGCCGGCGTCCCGGTCACCCTCTCCCTCGACGGCGCCGAGCCGGTGGACGCCGGATCGGCCTTGATGATCATGACCCTGGGCGCGGGCAATGGCGCACTGGTGACAGTCGCCGCCGACGATCAGGCCGTGGTCAACGCCATTGCAGCGCTGGTCGAGAAGGACCTCGACGCCTGAGTCGCCAGACGGCTCAGATCAGCCCAGGCCCTTGAGCATCAAGTTCCAATAGAGCGCCGGGAGTCCGTATTTCTTGAGGTACCAGTACGCCCGGTGCGGTTTGGTCGAATCGACCAATGGCAGGGTGGGCGTGATGTTGAAGTCGTAGTCGAACTCGGCCATCAGCATCTCGCGGGTGGACGTCACGATCGGGCACGACGAATACCCGTCGTACTTCGCCGTCGGTTGACACCCCTTGAAGTAGGCGTCGATATTGGCCACCACAGCCGGCGCCTGCTTGCGGATCGCCGCCCCGGTCTTGCCGTTGGGGGTCGAACCGACGTCGCCGAGGGCGAAGACGTTCGGGTAGCGCACATGCGCCATGGTGAACTTGTCCACCTCGACATACCCGTTGTCGTCGCCGGTCGACAGGGCGCTGGATTTGACCCAGTCTGGCGCCGACTGCCGGGGCACGACGTGCAGCATGTCGAACGGCAGCGTCGTGTCGGTTCCACCCTCACCGACCGCGGTCACCGTGACTTTTTGGGAGTCGGCGTCGACGGAGGTGACCTCCGACATAGTGTGCAACTGGATGCCGTAGTCGGCGATCGCCTCATCGAGGCTGTCGGCGATCGGCGGGATGCCGAAGATCCGCGGTGTCGGCACCACCAGATGGATGTCGATGTCCTTGAGGACGCCCTGGCGACGCCAGTAGTCCGCGGCCAGGTAGGCGATCTTCTGCGGAGCCCCGCCGCACTTGATCGGTCCGGACGGCATCATGAACACCGCCGAGCCCGAGCGGGTCCCCTGAATCAACTCCCAGGTCTTGGGCGCGAGGTCGAACCGGTAGTTCGATGCGACCGACTCCGTGCCGATGGCCCGCTCGAGGCCCTCGGTGCGGTTCCAGTCCAGTTGGATCCCCGGGCACACCACCAGGGCGTCGTACTCGTAGGTCGACCCGTCCGAACAGCTGACGGTGTTGGCGTCCGGGTCGAACGCGCCGGCCGACGCGCGGATCCAGGTCACCCCCTTGGGCATCACCAACGCCTCGGGGCGGGCGGAGGCCGAGGCCTTGGCCTGGCCGCCGCCCACCAGCGTCCACAACGGTTGGTAGTAGTGCTGATCCGAGGGCTCGATCACTGCGATACCGGAATAGCCCTTGCGCCGGAGTCGGGCCGCGACCGTGATCCCGGCGGTTCCCCCGCCGACGATGACGATGTGGTGCTTCGCGGTGACGGTCATTCGGTTACCCCGTTTCTGGGTTTCAGGCGTTCCGGATTTCAGGCGTTCTGGGTCACTTCGTCCCATGCGTTGTACCCGCCGAGGACGTCGCTGACATCATCGAAACCATTCTGGCGCAACAGGCTGGCCGCCACCGATGAGCGGTACCCGCCCGCGCAGTAGACGACCGTCGGACGGCGCGGGTCCAGTTCCTCGATCCGGTCCGGCAGCTGGCCCACCGGAATGTTCACCGCGTTGGCGATCATCCCGCCGGCAACCTCACCCGGATTACGCACGTCGACGAGTTGCAACTCGGGCACGTCCGCGATCCGTTCGTCGAGGGCATTGGTGGTCAGCCGCGAAGCCACCTCCACATCCGCCTGGTTCTCGAACATCACCGCGTAGGGATCCTTCAGGTAGCCGACGACCCGGTCGAAGCCGATGCGCGCCAGCCGGTTCTTGCCCTCGAGCTCGCGCTCGGGGTCGGTCATGAGCACGATGTCGACATCAGGCTTGATGACCGACCCGCAGAATTCCGCGTAGCGACCCTCCAGGCCGATGTTGATCGCAGGCTTGAAATGCCCGGTGGCGAACTCCTCAGGAAGTCGACCGTCGACCAGCACCGCCCCGTTCGCGAGAGCCTGCTTGACCTCGTCGTAGGTCATCGCGGGGGGCATCTGGGACTCGTCGAGCAGTTCGCGTCCCTGGCGGTTGAGAATCGCGTTGTAGACGAAGTAGCCGGGCGCCGGCGGTTGCCCCTCGGTAACGAGGTCGAAGAACAGCTCCTTGGTGGAGGCCCGCAGCGCGTAATTGGTCTTCTTCTGCTCCCCCATCGTCGACCACAGCTCGGTCGACAGGTTCTTGCCGCAGGCCGAACCGGCGCCGTGGGCCGGGTACACCCGGGTGGCGTCCGGCAGCGGCATCAGCTTGTTGTGCAGCGAGTCATAGAGTTTGGCGGCCAGCTCGTCGCGGGTGAAGCCGATCGAGGCCAGCAGGTCGGGCCGGCCGACATCACCGATGAACAGGGTGTCACCGGTCAGGACGCCGTTGGGAACCGCGTCCTCGGCGTGCTCGTAGATGACGATGCTCATCGACTCCGGGGTGTGGCCGGGGGTGTGCAGGAACTGCAACTGGACATCACCGAGGGAGTACCGCTCGCCGTCGGCGACGGCCATGAAGTCAAACTCCGGCTCTGCCACTGAGGAGTAGACGATCTTGGCGCCGGTGGCCTCGGCCAGCTCGAGGTGCCCGGAGATGAAGTCGGCGTGGAAGTGGGTCTCGATGACCAACTCGATGGTCATGCCGAGCTCCTTGGCGTCGGCGATGTACTCACTGACATCGCGCTGCGGGTCGACGACCACGGCGCGTCCGGTGGTTTCGTCACCGATCAGGTACGACGCGTGCGACAGGCAATCCAGGTAGTACTGGTTGAACTTCATGGCTCCTCCTCGAAGGTGGTGATCTCTTGGGTCGGGTCAGGGTCGGGCAGAGTTGTGGGGTTCAGGACAAGGTCAGGAACAGCTTTTCCAGCTCCTCTTCGGTCAACGCCTTGCCTTCGGCGGGCGGGGTGCCCGCGGCGCACTCGCGAAGCCCGCAGGCGACCAGCTTGAACCCGGCGCGGTCCAGCGCCTTGGAGACCGCGGCGAGCTGGATGACCACGTCTTTGCAGTCCCGGCCCTGCTCGACCATGCCGATGACTCCGGCCAGCTGGCCCTGAGCACGGCGCAAACGGTTGAGAATCTCGGCGACATTGCGTTCGTCGGCCAACATCAGCTTCGCCTCTTTTCCGGTTCGTATACCACCAGGGGTATCCCCGCGGACCAGATTACATACCCCCACGGGTATTCGCAAGGAGTCTTGGGGCTACCAGCGAAGGTCAACGGGATCGAGCGGGTTTTCGCTGCTACAGCCACCAGCGCTCGAGCACGAGGGCAAGGCCGTCCTCACCGTTGGGTGCGGTCACCTCGTCGGCGGCCGCGACGGCTTCCGGGTGTGCGTTACCCATCGCCACCCCGTGGCCGGCCCAGCGCAGCATCGGCACATCGTTGGGCATGTCCCCGAACGCGAGAACGTCCTCTGCGGTGATCTCCCAGCGTCGGGCGACCTCGTCGACGCCGACGGCCTTGCTGATGCCGATGGCGCTGATCTCCACCAGACCGTCGTCGGTGGAGTAGGTGATATCGCCCAGGATTCCGACGTGGCGAGCAAGCTTGGCGGCAAGCTCCGAACTAGGCATCCCGGTCTTGCGGACCAGTAACTTGACCGCCGGAGCGCTCAGCAGATCCTCATAGGACACCTCGGTGTTGTCCGGATTGAGCCAGGCGTGCTCATAGCCGGGCGCACTGACGAACTGGGGCGTGGCGGTGTCGTGGGCGCTGCGGCCGATCCGCTCCACGGCCAGCCCTGACCCGGGAACCACCCGGGCGGTGATCTCGGCGAGTTCGGTCAGCGTGTCGACCGGCAACGTCCGCGCCGACACCACGCGGTCGGTTTCGGCGTCGTAGATCACCGCACCGTTGGCGCACACCGCCATCGGCGCGAATCCCAGTTCCTCGACCACCGGCGGTATCCAGCGCGGCGGCCGGCCGGTGGCGAGCACGAACTGCGCCCCACCGGCCACCGCGGCCCGTACCGCGTCGCGGGTGCGCGCGGACACCCGTTCGCCGGGGTTGAGCAGCGTGCCGTCGACGTCACTGGCGATCAGCGCGGGCAACATCAGCAACGCCCCCCGGCCCGCTGCGCCCGCTGCACCCGCTCGGCGGCATCGAGCCGTCTGGCCTCCTCCGGCGTCGGCGCGCTGCCGCCAAGCCGGCGCGGAACCCAGTAAGCGCCGGCCGGGTGCGGGTACTGCTCCTGCACCTCGTGGAGGTTGCGCTTCATCTCCTCCCGCAGAGCGGAGTTCACCTCTGCCACGGTCCCCGCCGGCGGCACCGCCGGACAAACCCGAACCGTGACCGGGAAGTTC
>JAGQTO010000098.1:0-1359 GCA_020439025.1 Mycobacterium sp.
GCGTCGGGGGCCGCGTTGCGCACCTGATCACGCAGGTCAAGCACCTGCCGGCACCACAGTACGAAGTCGCCAACGGACCGCCGGGAGCCGTTGCCCGCGACATCCGAGGCGGCCAGCGCGGCGGCCAGGCTTCCGGTGGTCGCCCACCGGTAGACCGCCGGGGCGAAACCCTCGTCGGGTTCCCGGGAGGGGTTCAGGGAATGCCGTTTCTCGTCGGCGCGCAGCCGGCCGGACAGCCGGCGGGTCTCGGCCAGCGCCCGGCGCACCGCCGGCGTGGGCATCTCCACGGCGTGCACCGGGGTGGGCCCGTCGCCGCCGCGGGTCTCGAAGACCATCGCCGAGAGCACCGCGGCCAGTTCAGCGGCCGCCAGACCCTTCCAGACCCCGGCCCTCAGGCATTCGGCGACCAGCAGGTCACTCTCGCTGTAGATACGCGCCAGCAGACGGCCGTCGTCGTTGACCCGGGGGGCGCCCTCGCCGTTCTCCCCCGCAGCCGTCATGTAGCCGCGCTCGGTCAGCAGGCTCACGATGCGGTCGAAGGTCCGGGCCAGCGAGTTGGTCGCGGCGCTGACCTTTCCCCGGATCTGCTCGTTGTCCCGTTCGATCCGCAGGTAGCGCTCGGCGGCCCGGACCCGGTCCTCCCGGTCGGCCATCCGGTGTGCGGGGTGGCGGCGCATCTTCTCCCGCAGCGCGATCAGTTCCGGATCGACGTCGGGGGCATCCTCGGAGCCACGGCGCTTGCGGCCCGACGGGACCACCAGGCCCTCTGCCGCCGACCGCAGCGCCGAGGCCAGGTCACGGCGCACCCTGGGCTGTCGATGCTCGATCCGCTTGGGCAGCGGCATCTTGCCGACCGGGCCGGCGCCGCCCGGGTAGTCGGCCGAGGAGATCCGGCCGGCCCAGCGATCCTCGGTGAGCACCAGCGGGCGCGGATCATCGGCATCGCGCGCGGCCTCCAGGACCACCGCCAACCCGCCACGCCGGCCGTGGGTGATGGTGATGATGTCCCCGCGACGCAGCGCCGCCAGCGCGTCGGTGGAAGCCTGCCTGCGCTGCAGCCGTGATGCCCGCGACTGGGCTCGTTCCCGTTCGCCGATACCGGCCCGCAGCCGCGCGTAGTCGAGAATGGGCGGCTCGACGGCTCCCGCATCCCGGTCCCAGCCCAGTTCACCGGCCGCGATGTCGGCGAGCATCTTCTCGCCGCGCTCCACCCCGCGCACCAGGCTGACCACCGAGCGGTCGGCCTGGTACTGCGCGAAGGAGCGCTCCAGCAGCCGACGGGCGGCAGCCGGTGTCAGCTGGCTGACCAGATTGATCGTCATGTTGTAGGACGGAGCGAACGAACTGCGCAACGGGAAG
>JAGQTO010000098.1:1602-2543 GCA_020439025.1 Mycobacterium sp.
CCTTGATCAGACCCGCCGTGAACAATTCCTCGACGGTGTGGCGGAAGATCGGCAGCATTCCGGCGTGATGGGCGGCCAGCCCCCGCAGCAGGCCCTCCCGCCACTCGTAGTAGTCCAGCACCGCCAGATCGGCGTCGGCCAGATCGGCGCACCGGCGGTCGATGACCTCGGCGATCCGCGCGCGATCGGCGTCGGTGGTCAGCCGCAGGGAGCTGCGCAGGCACTGTTTGACCGCGGCGTCGCAGCCGGCCCGCGAGAAAATGAAGGTGATGGCCGGCAGCAGCCCCTCGCGGTCCAGCGTGGCGATGACGTCGGGGCGCGACGGTGGGCGATACAGACCGGGCCCGCCATGCCGACCACCCGGACCACGCCGTCGCGGCTGCCAGTCGACCAGCCGATCGGCCTCGCGGCGATGGGCGATGTGACGGACCAGTTCGGGGTCCACCCGGTGCCGTCCACCCGGTCCCTCAGCCCCGCGGTCGTAGTCGAACAGGTCGAACAGCCGCTTGCCCACCAGCACGTGCTGCCAGAGCGGGACCGGTCGGTGCTCGTCGACCACGACGGTGGTGTCACCGCGCACGGTCTTGATCCAGCCACCGAACTCCTCGGCGTTGCTGACCGTCGCCGAGAGGCTGACCAGGCGAACCTCCTCGGGCAGGTGCAGGATGACCTCCTCCCACACCGCACCGCGCATCCGGTCGGCCAGGAAGTGGACCTCGTCCATCACCACGTAGGCCAGCGCACGCAATGTTTCAGACCCGGCGTAGAGCATGTTGCGCAGCACCTCGGTGGTCATCACCACCACCGGCGCGTCACCGTTGATCGACTGGTCCCCGGTGAGCAGCCCGATCCGCTCGGGCCCGTACCGGCGCACCAGGTCATTGTGTTTCTGGTTGCTCAACGCCTTGATCGGCGTGGTGTAGAAGCACTTCTGTCCCGCC
>JAGQTO010000099.1 GCA_020439025.1 Mycobacterium sp.
CGTCGTCGGTGACCCGGGGGGCGTCCTCGCCGTTCTCTCCCGCGGCCGTCATGTAGCCGCGCTCGGTCAGCAGGCCCACGATGCGGTCGAAGGTCCGGGCCAGCGAGTTGGTTGCGGCGCTGACCTTTCCGCGGATCTGCTCGTTGTCCCGTTCGATCCGCAGGTAGCGCTCGGCGGCCCGGACCCGGTCCTCCCGGTCGGCCATCCGGTGTGCGGGGTGGCGGCGCATCTTCTCCCGCAGCGCGATCAGTTCCGGATCGACGTCGGGGGCCTCCTCGGAGCCACGGCGCTTGCGGCCCGACGGGACCACCAGGCCCTCTGCCGCCGACCGCAGCGCCGAGGCCAGGTCGCGGCGCACCCTGGGCTGTCGATGCTCGATCCGCTTGGGCAGCGGCATCTTGCCGACCGGCCCGGCGCCGCCCGGGTAGTCGGCCGAGGAGATCCGGCCGGCCCAGCGGTCCTCGGTGAGCACCAGCGGGCGCGGATCATCGGCATCGCGCGCGGCCTCCAGGACCACCGCCAACCCGCCACGTCGGCCGTGGGTGATGCTGATGATGTCCCCGCGACGTAGCGCCGCCAGCGCGTCGGTGGACGCCTGCCTGCGCTGCAGCCGTGATGCCCGCGACTGGGCTCGTTCCCGCTCGCCGATCCTGGCCCGCAGCCGCGCGTAGTCGAGGATGGCCGGCTCGACGGCTCCCGCACCCCGGTCCCAGCCCAGTTCCCCGGCGGCGATGTCGGCGAGCATCTTCTCCCCGCGCTCCACCCCGCGCACCAGGCTCACCACCGAACGGTCGGCCTGGTACTGCGCGAAGGAGCGCTCCAGCAGCCGACGGGCGGCAGCCGGTGTCAGCTGGCTGACCAGGTTGATCGTCATGTTGTAGGAGGGAGCGAAGGAGCTGCGCAACGGGAAGGTGCGGGTCGAGGCCAAACCGGCGATCTCGGTCGGCTCGGCGGTGGAGTCCTGCGGATTCCACAGCACCACCGCGTGGCCCTCGACGTCGATACCGCGGCGCCCGGCCCGACCGGTCAGCTGGGTGTACTCCCCCGGGGTCAACGGCAGGTGTTGTTCGCCGTTGAACTTGACCAGCTTCTCCAGCACCACCGTGCGGGCCGGCATGTTGATCCCCAGCGCCAGTGTCTCGGTCGCGAAGACGGCCTTGATCAGACCCGCCGTGAACAGTTCCTCAACGGTGTGGCGGAAGATCGGCAGCATTCCGGCGTGATGGGCGGCCAGCCCCCGCAGCAGGCCCTCCCGCCACTCGTAGTAGTCCAGCACCGCCAGATCGGCCTCGGCCAGATCGGCGCACCGGCGGTCGATCACCTCGGCGATCCGCGCGCGATCGGCGTCGGTGGTCAGCCGCAGGGAGCTGCGCAGGCACTGTTTGACCGCGGCGTCGCAGCCGGCCCGCGAGAAAATGAAGGTGATGGCCGGCAGCAGCCCCTCGCGGTCCAGCGTGGCGATGACGTCGGGGCGCGACGGTGGGCGATACAGACCGGGCCCGCCGTGCCGACCACCCGGACCACGCCGTCGCGGCTGCCAGTCGACCAGCCGATCGGCCTCGCGGCGATGGGCGATGTGACGGACCAGTTCGGGATCCACCCGGTGCCGTCCACCCGGTCCCTCAGCCCCGCGGTCGTAGTCGAACAGGTCGAACAGCCGCTTGCCCACCAGCACGTGCTGCCAGAGCGGGACCGGTCGGTGCTCGTCGACCACGACGGCGGTGTCACCGCGCACGGTCTTGATCCAGCCGCCGAACTCCTCGGCGTTGCTGACCGTCGCCGAGAGGCTGACCAGGCGAACCTCCTCGGGCAGGTGCAGGATGACCTCCTCCCACACCGCACCGCGCATCCGGTCGGCCAGGAAGTGGACCTCGTCCATCACCACGTAGGCCAGCGCACGCAATGTTTCAGACCCGGCGTAGAGCATGTTGCGCAGCACCTCGGTGGTCATCACCACCACCGG
>JAGQTO010000383.1 GCA_020439025.1 Mycobacterium sp.
TCGTCTTCGACCAGGTGCCGGTCGTCACCGCCGCCCGCGCGACGGCGGAGGAGACCGATGTCGAGTGCTCCTGCGTTGGCCTGGTGCCCGGGCAGGTCTACCCCGCGCGACAACTGCTCGACGCGCTGCTGATGGTGTCCGGCAATGACGCCGCCAACATGCTGGCCGACATGCTCGGCGGCACCCCGGCGGCGCTGGCGAAGATGAACGCCAAGGCCCAGCAGGTCGGCGCTCGCAACACCCGGGCAGCATCGCCGTCCGGACTCGACGGCCCGGGTTGGGAATCGGTGACCACCCCGCACGACCTGGCGGTGATCTACCGCGCCGCGCTGAACTATCCGCTGTTCGCCCAGATCCTGCACCAGTCGACGGCGACCTTCCCCGACGGCAGCGGCGGGTTCAAGCAGATCGCCAGCCGGGATCGGCTGCTGCCCAGCTATCCGGGCTACATCGGCGGCAAGACCGGCTACACCAACCTCGCCAAGGAAACCTACGTCGGCATGGCACAGCGCGACGGGCACCGCATCGTCGTGGTGCAGATGTACGGCGACGACGACCTGTGGGATCAGGGACGGGCCCTGTTCGACTGGGGATTCGGCCGGTACGGCTAGAAAAGCCGCCCCCGCAGGACCACCACATCCGGCCGCGAGAGCACCTCCGGCCCGGATCGCGGGTCCTCGGCGAAGCAGAGCAGGTCGGCCGGTTCGCCGGCTGCGAGTGCGGGGCTGCCGAGCCATCGGCGAGCCTCCCAGCAGGCGGCGCCGAGGGCCTCGGTCGGGGTCATCCCGACCCCCTTGAGCGCCTCGACCTCCCGGGCGATGAGACCGTGGGCGAGGCTGCCGCCGGCATCGCTGCCGGCGTAAATGGGAACGCCCGCCTCCCGGGCGGCTCCGATACGCCCGCGATGGCGGGCGTAGAGATCGCGCATGTGCGCGGCGTAAGCCGGGAATCGCGTTGCCGCATCGGCGAATCCGGGGAAATTCTCGATGTTGATCAGGGTGGGCACCAGCGCGGTACCTCGATCGGCCATCATCGCGACGGTGTCCTCGGTCAGCCCGGTGCCGTGCTCGATACAGTCGATCCCGGCGGCGATCAGACCCGGCAGCGCGTCCTCGCCGAACACGTGGGCGGTGACCCTGGCCCCCTCGTCGTGGGCGGCCCGAACCGCCGCCGCCAGCACATCGTCGGACCACAGCGGCGTCAGGTCCCCCACCGAGCGGTCGATCCAGTCGCCCACCAGTTTCACCCAGCCGTCACCAAGTCGGGCCTGCTCAGCCACCGCGCCGGGAAGATCCCACTCGTCGGTGAGCTCGACGGCGTACCCGCGGGAGTAGCGTTTGGGGCGGGCGAGATGCCTTCCCGCCCGGATGATCCGGGGCAGATCATGATGGTCGGCAAGGCTTCTGGTGTCGGTCGGGGACCCGCAGTCCCGCAGTAGCAACGCACCCGCGTCGCGTTCGGTGCGGGCCTGGGCGATCGCCTCCTCGAGTTCGACCGCACCCTGCGGTCCCAGACCGACGTGGCAGTGCGCGTCGACGAGTCCCGGAATGATCCAGCCGGTCGGCCCGTGAGCCCCGAAAACAGTGGAGGCACCGGGGACCGGTTCGCTGTGCAGGATGCCG
>JAGQTO010000384.1 GCA_020439025.1 Mycobacterium sp.
TTCGTGGGCTTGTTCGGTCATCCGCAGGTGAAACAACGTCGTCCCGTTGCCGGCCAGGGTGATGGGGCCGACCGGGCTGTCCACCGTCCGGTACCGCAGTGATGTCATGCTCCGATCGTCGCACAACGTCTTCTGGGTCGTCTCCGGGGTGCGGGGCTGTTCCGTCGTGATTAGATCCGACGATGGCCGAACTGGTTCAGCGCTACCTCGACCGTTTGGTGGCCGAGTTCTCGTCGGTGGAAGACGGAGCGCTGGCCGATTACATCCCGGAGCTGACCCAGGCCGACCCCGGAGGGTTCGGACTCGCGGTGTCCTCGGCCGACGGCTACATCTACGAATCCGGCGACGCCAGAACCGAGTTCACCATCCAGTCGATCTCCAAGCCGTTCACCTATGCCCTCGCCCTGGACGCGGTGGGCCGGGAGGCGGTGGACGCCAAGATCGGTGTGGAACCCTCCGGTGATGCGTTCAACGAGATCAGTGTCGACGAGCGCACCAAGACGCCCAAGAATCCGATGATCAATGCCGGGGCCATCGCCGCGGTCTCGTTGGTTCCCGGTGCCACCCCCGACGAGCGCTTCGCCAGGATCGCGCAGTTTTACTCCGCCTGCGCCGGCCGGCCCCTTGAACTCGATGAGGACGTCTACCGCTCGGAGAAAGCGACCGGGAACCGGAACCGGGCGATCGCTTACATGCTGACCAGCTTCGGGGTGCTGGAGAATCCCGACGACGTCCTCGACGTCTACTTCCGCCAGTGTTCACTGCGGGTGACCAGCGTGGACCTGGCGCGGATGGCGGCGACCCTGGCCCGTGGGGGCATCAACCCGCAGACCGGCAGGCGGGTCACCGCGGCCAAGGTGGTCCAGCGCACCCTGAGCGTGATGGTCACCTGTGGCATGTACAACGGCGCCGGTGATTGGGTCAGCGCGGTCGGCATGCCCGCCAAGAGCGGGGTGGGCGGCGGGATCACCGCGGTATTGCCGGGACAGCTCGGGATCGGCGTGTACTCGCCGCTGCTGGACACCCGGGGAAACAGCGTTAGGGGAGTGTTGGCCTGCCGAGCACTCTCGGAGCGACTGGGTTTGCACTTCCTGACCGTCGGCCGCGAGTCGCGGGCCACGATCCGGGCGACCTACTCCCCGCGGGACCGGGTGCGGGTCTACGAGATGCACGGTGACCTGATGTTCGCCGGCGTGGAGAAAGTCCTTCGCACCGTCGACCGCGACAGCGACGAATTTTCGGTGGCCATCCTCGACGTCACCCGGGCCGACACCATCAATGACGCTGCCCGGCATCTGCTGGCCGGTATGAATTCGGTACTGCGGGCGGCGGGCAAGAAGGGATTGGTGGTCGACCCCGACTCCGTGGTCATCCGGCCTGACCGCGGCTATGACGATGTGGTGTTCGGCAACCTCGATGACGCGATGGCCGCTGCCGATGCATGGCTGCGGTCGGCACCCTCCGGTTGAGCCCCGTCAGGTTCCGCCGACCAGGCTGGCGATCCGGACTCGTTCGGGGTAGCCGCGCAGCCGCACCGGCCTCCCGATGCGCCAGAACCGTTGCTCGCGTTCGGAGGCCGCGGCGACCGTCTCAGCGGAGGCCAGGGCGCGGCTCGGCTCGGACCGGGCCAGTTCGGCAAGCCGGGCCGCCTCGTTGACCGGCTCGCCGATCACCGTGTACTCGAAGCGCTCCTTGGCGCCGACGTTGCCGGCCACCACCTCGCCGGCGGCCACACCGATCCGGGCCGGGCACTCGGGAACCTCGTTTTTGAGGCGTCGGGCTATCGCCCGGGTCGTGGCGAGTGCGGCACTTTCCGGGTCGTCAATGGATCTAGGGGCTCCGAACACCGCCAGCGCGGCGTCGCCCTCGAA
>JAGQTO010000385.1 GCA_020439025.1 Mycobacterium sp.
ATCCGGACGCTGCGATGTCAGTTGCTGTAGTTGAGGGTCGTCATCATCCCGGCATCCATGTGATAGCCGTTGTGGCAGTGCAGCATACAGACGCCGGGGTTGGCGCCGACGAGCAGGACCGACACGGTCTGCATGGGTGTGACGATGACGGTGTCCTTGCGCGGACCGGGACTACCGTCGGCCTTGATCACCTGGAAGGTGTGCCCGTGCAGGTGCATGGGATGCCACATCGCGGTCTGGTTGGTGAAGGTCAGGGTGGCGTTCTGACCCTCGTGGATGGTCAGCGGCACGGTCTGGTCGTAGGGCCGGCCGTTGATCGCCCAGTCGTAGTGCATCATCGAACCGGTCAGGCGGGCCTGCATGGAAAGGTCACTGGTGGTGGGCAGTTGGACCTGGGGTGCGGCGGTGAAGGTGTCGACGGTTCCCACCCTGCGGGTCAGTTCGGCGGGCCGGAATGCCGCGTCGGGGGCGCGGCCCGCCCCGGTGGACAGCAGCGCGCGGGCCACGGCGTTCTTCCCCTCGGCCGAGGCGACCAACGGGAACACCCCGTCGCCCGCGGTGACGAGGACGTCGTAGCGCTCCCCCATACCGATCAGCACCGCATCGACGTCCACCGGCTCGACGGGGAACCCGTCGGTGTGGGTGATCGTCATACGATGCCCGGCAAGGGCGACCCGGAAGGCGGTATCGGCACCGGCGTTGATCATCCGGATGCGGATGCGCTGGCCGGGTGCGGCGGTGAATGTTTTAGCCGCCGCTGGTATTCGGCCGTTGATCAGATAGTAGGGGTAGGTGACGTCGCCGCCGTCCCCGCCGAGCAGGTCACTCACCGCGCCCACCCCGGCACCCGGGTTCCCGGGCATCGAACCCATGCCGCCCATTCCCGGCATGCGCCCCATATCGCCCATGGGTCCCCTCGCGGGAATCCCTGCCATGGGGCCATGCCCGGATCGGGCGCCCATGCCCATCGACCTGAGGCCGCTGAAGATCTCCTCGGGACTGCTGCCCACCCCGGAGGTCCAGTCGTCGAGCATGACGATCCACTCGGCGTCGTAGCGTCCCGGTTCTGTCGGGTCGTCGATGATCAGCGGCACGTAGAGGCCGTAGTCGGTGTCCAGGCCGGTGTGCGGGTGCGCCCAGTAGGTGCCCGGGTACGGGGAGGTGAACCGGTAGGTGAACGACGTTGCGGGGTCGATGTTGGGGGTGGCCGGGGCGGCTCCGTCCATGTCGTTGCGCAGCGCGATGCCGTGCCAGTGCACCGACGTGGGGTGGTCGAGGCCGTTGTCGATGGTGACGGCGATCTCGTCGCCGACGTTGGCCCGGATCAACGGGCCGGGCAGGAGGTTGTTGTAGGCCAGGGTCCGGGCGCGGGTGCCTCCGAGGTCGACTTCAGCGGCGCCTGGGGACAACCGGGCGGTCACGGTCTTGCCGGTGTGGGGGCGGGCGGCCTCAGCCGCGGCGATCGCCTCGGTGGTGCCGCTGGTCGGGGCGGTGGCGGTGGTGGAGCGGCTACACCCCACCAGGGCTGCACCGCCGACGGCGGCGGCCACCAGAAACCCCCGCCGTGTCAGCGGCACCGCCGGCGGGGGCGCTTGGGTCATCACCGGTCCTGTCGTTGTGGGGCTGCGCTTTCCACTGTGGTCCGGCGGGTGCGGGGGTTTGGTGTTGGTTGTGTGAAGATTCGCTCAAGACGCGGTGTGCCGCGGCTCGGGCGGCACGATGTGAGGATGAATTCCTTACCCGGTGCCGCCGGGGGTGGCGCGGACCTCGGCTATCGCGCGTTGGTGGTCGATGACGAGGCCGCCCTGGCCGACGTGGTCGCCAGTTATCTGCAGCGCGAACATTTCGAGGTGACGGTCTGCCACGGCGGGGCCGAGGCGTTGGCGGTGGCCCGCGAGGTCGATCCCGACGTGGTGGTGCTGGACCTGGGGTTGCCGGGTATCGACGGGCTGGAGGTGTGCCGACAGCTGCGGACGTTCTCCGATGCCTACGTGGTGATGCTGACCGCCCGTGACACCGAGATGGACACCATCGTCGGGCTCTCGGTGGGGGCCGATGACTACATCACCAAACCGTTCAGCCCGCGGGAGTTGGTCGCCCGGATCCGCGCCATGCTGCGCCGGCCACGCACGGCCGCGGCGACGCCGGGCGCAACGGCTGCCGATGCGCAGATGCCGCCCGCCCGCCTCTTCGGGCCGCTGTCGATCGAGCTGGCCAGCCGGCAGGTGTTCCTCGAGGGGGATCTGATCCCGTTGACCCGTACCGAGTTCGACATCCTGGCGGCGTTGTCGTCGCGGCCGGGTGCGGTGTGGAGCCGCCGCCAGCTCATCGACGCGGTGTGGGGTGAGCCGTGGGTGGGCAACGACCACCTGGTGGACGTCCACGTCGGGCACCTTCGCCGCAAACTCGGCGACGACCCCGCCGATCCGCGGTTCGTGTTCACCGTCCGCGGGGTGGGCTACCGAATGGCAACCGGGCGATGACGCCGCGGCCGGGGATGGGGATGCGCGGGCGGCTGCTGCTCGCCCAGACACTGGTGCTGCTCGCCGGAGGAGCCACCACCTGGGTGGTCGCTTCGGTGGTCGGGCCGCCGCTGTTCCGCGAACATCTGCACCAGGCAGGGGTGGAACACAATTCCAACGAGCAGTTCCACGCCGAGCAGGCCTATCAGCACGCCACCGCCCTGTCGATCGCGGTGGCGATCACCGTGGCCGCCTCGACCGCGTTCGTCGTCACCGCCTAT
>JAGQTO010000100.1:0-2847 GCA_020439025.1 Mycobacterium sp.
CGTCACCGCCAGTGCCGTCGGCACGTCGGTCACGGCGATCCGGACCGCGAGGGATCCGATGGTGGCGGCCGCGACCGCTGCGACGAACGCCTGCACCCGAGTGCTGTGGAGCAACGCGGCATAGCCGAGGATGAACGGGAAAATCGTCGAGATCAGAAGCCCGGACATCGGGTTTACGCCGATCACGCAACCGGCGGCCAACAACAGCGAGCCCAGCAACACAATGCTGATGGACTGAGCCCGGGTCGGCCACCGATAACGCAACCACGGCATGGCCAGCGCCACACAGGCCAGCGCTATGAAAGCCAGTACTGCCCTGCCCCCTGGGATCGTGCTGGCGGCCGGGTTGGCGGCGGCCAGCAGCGGCGGCAGGCTGAGTAGGAAAATGCAGCCCGCCACCAACCGCATCACGGTCCGCTGGTGGCCCATGGCATTCAGACGCGAGGTCACCGTGTAGTACTGGTCGGGCACGCCGCGGGCGAGAAATTTCATCGGGCCGCCCGGTGCACCGACACCGCGTAGTCGCCACCGGAGAATGGCGTGCGCTCCCAGGTGGCCCAACGGTCCACCGCCACCAGACCGGCTGCCGCCGCCAGGTCGTCGTACCGCTGCAGCGGAAGCCGGTCGGCTCGGATGCTGAAGCCGGCTACCAACACACCGCCGGGAGCCAGCCGGGCGGACAGATTGGACAGCACCCGCCCCTCGGTGTCCGGCTCGGTGAAGATCATCACGTTGCCGGCCAGCAGCACCAGGTCGACGGCGTCGGGGAGTCGATCGTCGACCCGGCTCAGATCGGACAGGTCGGCGGTGATCCAGTTCAGTTCGGGGGCTTTGGCTCGGGCCGTGCCGAGCATGGCGTCGTCGGCGTCGACGCCGACGACGGCGAAACCTCGCCGGGCCAGTTCGATCGCCACCCGCCCGGTGCCGCAGCCGGCGTCCAGGACCGACCGTCCGCCGGAGCCGGCGAGCAGCGCCTCGACCAGGTCTGCCTCACCGTGAATGTTCTGCCCGGCGGCGGCCATACACTCCCAGCGGCTGTCATAGACCTCACCACGCGGCGAGTCGTGCCGTTGCCAGCGGGTGTTCACGCGACCATCCTTGCACTATCAGGGATCGACCACGACAGTCAGCTGGTTGCCATCTCGCTCGACCCGCATACCGGCGCGACCGGCGACGGCGGCGACCGCGGCGGCATCGTCGGGCTCGGAGGTTGCGGTGGCCAGCGCGCGGGCCAACCGTCCTTTGTGCGCCTTGTTGAAGTGGGTGACCTTCGTCCGGCGGCCATCGGGGTGCTCGGTGATCACGTCGACGCGTACCGCGTCGGCGAGCCGGCCCAGGCCGACGTAGGCCGCCGAGCGCAGATCGACCACGAGTTCGCGGCCGGCCAGTCCGGCGAGAGCGGGCTCCAGCACCGGTCGCCAGCGGGTCGCCAGGCCAGGCCGGCCGGGCAGCTTGGACGACGCCGAGAGCCGGTAGGCCGGAATGCGGTCGCCTGCGCGCAGGAGCCCGAACAACGCCGAGCCGATCGCGAGGCGGGCATGTGCGCGGGTTGCGGCGGCGCCGTGCAGTGATCCGATGTCCAGTGCGTCGTAGAGCACCCCGGTGTAGCGGCTGATGGCCGGCAGGGTCGGCGACTCGCGCAGGGTCGCGTTGCGTTCGATCTCGGCGTCCTGGGCGACAGAGATCCCCAGCGCCTGCCGGCACGCCGGTGGATCTGAGGCGAGATCAACCAGTTCGGAGACCAAGTCCGCACGCAGCGCCGAGCATTCGGGCCAACCCAGGTCCGGCAGGCGCAGCGGGGACCCGTCGCCCCCGATGCGCTTGGTTTCCGACGGCGGCAGCAGCACGATCACGATCCAGACGCTAACCCGCCGGCTGGGTCACGGGTCGCCGAACCCTGCGGAGGTCAGAATCCGGCGGCCGGCCGGTGCGGTGACGAAGTCGACGAACCGGCTCGCCAGGACGGCGTCATCTGAGTCCTTCAGAACGGCGATCCGATAGATGTTGGGCATTCCGGCGGCCTCGGGAAGTGGGACGGCCGTCACCCTGTCGCCGGCCGCGCGGGCGTCGGTGAGGTAGACCAATCCGGCATCGGCCTGCCCGCTGGTCACTTTGTTCAGAACGTCGGTGACCGATGACTCCTCGCTGACCGGATCCAACCGGACGCCGGTCTCGTCCCGCAACCGCGGTAGCGAGGAGCCGCAGGGCACCTGGACCGCGCACACCACCAGCGACGCTTCGTCGAGATCTCGAATGGACTCGATCGACTTCGGGTTTCCCGGCGCGACCGCGATGGTGAGGACGTTGGAGGCGAACGGGACCGGGGGGCCGGCGAGCAGACCGGCGCGGGCGGCCCGGTCCATCGTCGGGGTGTCTGCGGTGGCCAACACGTCGGCGGCGGCGCCCTGGGTCAGCTGACTGAGCAGGGTCGCCGATCCCGCGGTCGAGAGTTCCACGGCGGATCCGGGATCCACGTCGGTGAAGGCAGCGGCGAGATCGGTGAACGCCCCCCGCAGGGAGGCGGCGGCGAAAACGACCAGGTGCCGCTCCGTTGGCGCGGCAGAGCAGCCGGCGAGCGCCACGACCAGCAGCGCCGCGAGGGTTCGCATGGCAGGCTTGTCATCCACGGCTGGTCGCCCGGGGCGGGTCGGATGATCAGTACGGCGGCAGCTGGCCGTTGCCCGACTGGCCGGCCAGGCCGTTGAGGACGTCGAGGCTGTGCCGCAGCTGCAGTTGCGACAACCATGGCGGGTTCTGGCCCGGCGGGGGAGCGTCGGTCAACGTCCAGGCCTGGCATCCGTTGGTTTTGAAGGCGACGTCGGTCGGGGCGATCGTGACCGTCTGGGG
>JAGQTO010000100.1:2895-3052 GCA_020439025.1 Mycobacterium sp.
TAGCAGGTGTCTTCGGGTAGCGGGCCGGGGGAGGTATAGACGCCAGGAAGGATGTCGGTGCCCACGGTGAAGGTGCCGTCGTGATCCATCGCGGCCGGCCCGGGCGCGGCACCGGTCTCATGGGACTCTGCCGGGGCGGGGGCCGGGACCTCAGGTG
>JAGQTO010000386.1 GCA_020439025.1 Mycobacterium sp.
GCATCCAGAGCGATGCGGGCCTCCATCCGCGCCAGCGCCGCACCCAGACAGAAGTGAATGCCGCGACCGAAGGCGACCTGGTGCTCACTGGTGCGCTCGATGTCGAACACGTCCGGATCGGGGAAGGCACGCTCGTCGCGGTTGGCCGACCCGAACAACAGCAGCACCTTCTCACCTTGACGCATCGTCGTGTCGTGCAGGGTGACGTCGCGGGTCAGGGTTCGTGAAAGTCCCTGTGCAGGTGAGTCGTAACGCAGCAACTCTTCCACCGCAGGCCCCAACAGTGTTCGATCGGCGGCTAGGCGTCGGCGGGTTTGCCGATGCTGGGCCAGCACGACCGCGGAGTTCCCCAGCAGATTGGTGGTGGTCTCGTAGCCCGCGACGAGCAGCAGCGCGCAGAAGCCGAGGACTTCCTCGTCGGTCAGTCCGATCCCGTCGACTGTGGCGTTGGCCAACGCCGACATCAGGTCCTCGCGGGGGTTCTTGCGGCGGTCGGCGAGGAAGTCGGTGAAGTAGGCGTAGATCGCGGCGGCGGCGGTCAGTGCGTCGGTGGTTTGTCCGTGGTTGACGTCGACCTGGACCAGTTGGCTCGACCACAATCGGAACTGATCACGATCGGTGGCGGGAACGCCCAGCAGATCGGCGATCACCGCGGCGGGCAGGATCGCGGCGAAGTCGGTCACGAAGTCCGCCGATCCGGAACCCTCGTCGAGGCGCTCGAACAACTCCGCGGCCATCTGTGTGATGGCGCCCTGCAGCCCGGCCGCCCGCCGGGGAGTGAACGCCCGGCTGACCAGGGCACGCAACTGGTCGTGGCGCGGAGGGTCCATCACGATCATCATCGGCAGGAACGAACCGATGAAGTCCGATCCCGGCGGGGTGGGGAAGATGCCGTCCACCGAGGAGTACGTGCCGTGATCCAGTGCTGCGGCCTGGACATCGGCGTGGCGGCTCAACACCCAGGTATGGGATTCCTCGGCGCGGTACACCGGAGCCGCGTCACGCAATAACCGATACGTCGGATAGGGGTCGTTGAGGATCGAGGCGTCGAACGGGTCGTAACGAATCTGTACCGAGACCACGAGCCCTCCTACCACCAAAGTAACGACGGTTTAGACTGGCAGTCTAAACCGGCTGAACGGGACAGGTGGGGCAATGCGCAAGATTCCACGTCAGATCTCTGACCGGCTTTGCGCCGCGGCGGACTTGTTCGCCGAGAAGGGGCTCAACGACTCCAAGATCGAAGACGTCGCCGCGGTGACCGGTGTGCCGAAAGCGACGCTGTACTACTACTTCGCCGGCAAAGAGGACATCCTTGCCTTCCTGCTCGAAGACCTCCTCAAGGACATCTCCGAGGCCGTGACCGCTATCGTGCACACCGACGGCACCGGTGCCGAACGCCTCGAACTTGTCATCCGCGCACAACTGCGGGCAATGGCGCAGCGGCCAGCGGTATGCCGTGCACTCATCGGCGAACTGGGACGAGCGGCCCGCATGCCGGCCATCGCCGAGATGATCAATACCGCATACCAACAACCGGTTGAAACTCTGCTCGTCGAAGGGGCCCGCGACGGCTCCCTCGTCGCTCAGCCCGATGCACGATCGACGTCCATTGCGCTGTTCGGCGCGGTCACCATCAATGCACTCATGTACCTGGTCACCGGGAACCACCTCGACGAGACGGTGGTCGCCAGCACCCTCAGCGCCGTCATGTTCGACGGCCTGCGCCCGCGCACAGGAGACCAGTCATGAGCACCTACGGCCTGTCGGTTCTCGGCGCGGATTTGAAGTCACTGGCCCAGACCGCCCAGGCCGCCGACGCGGCCGGGTTCGCCGCCGTATGGGCCTCGGAGTTCTACTCCCGGTCCGGATCGATCTCCATGGCCGCGATGGCCAACAGCACACAGAACTGCCGGATCGGTTCCTCCATTCTCTACGGCGTCGGCCGAAGCCCGCTGGTGCTGGCCACCGAGGCGCGTGATCTCGACGAACTCTCCAACGGACGGCTGGTGCTCGGCATCGGCAACGGCACCAAACGGATGATGAGCGACTGGCACGGCGTGCCCGACACTTCCGCACCCGCGCTGCGGATGGAAGAACTCGTGATGCTGCTGCGCCGGATATGGAACCTGCATGAAGGGCCGATCCATCACGAGGGCCGTTTCTACAGAATGAATCTCACCCCGACCGGCGACGTGGGTCCCCCCAGCCGGCCGATCCCGATCGTCACTGCCGGTGTCCGGCCCCGGATGTGCGAGGCGGCCGGGCGGGTGGCCGACGGCCTGGCCGGACATCCCCTGTTCACCACCACCTACGTCGAGGAGATAGTCCGGCCCGCTATCGCCAGGGGTGCCGCGCGCACCGGCCGCGACCCCAGTGACGTGGAGATCATTTCCATGGTGATGTGCGCCATCCACGACGACGCCGAGGTCGCCAGGCGCGAACTGGCGCAGCAGATTGCGTTCTACTCCTCGGTCAAATCCTACGAGACGGTACTTGATGTGAACGGCTTCGCCAGCGAAGGCCGAACCATCCGGGAAGCATTCGCCCAGCGCGATTTCCCGGCGATGTTCGCCGCGGTGTCCGAGGAGATGATCGACACCATGGGCGTCGCAGGGACGGCACACGAGGTCCGGGAACAACTGAGACGCTACGAAGGCGTCCTCGACCACATCATGCTGTATTCACCATCGGTTGGCATCGCTGCGGAACGGGTGCAGCAAAACCTCGACAGCATCATCGGGGAATGCTCGCCCGCCTCGATGTCGCCAGGGCAGTCCGGTCCACGTTCAACCTGATCGACGCATTGCCGCCCACGTCGACCCGTCCCCGTGTCCGCGGCCCATTTAGTGCGTCTGCCGCGCCGACCCCGCCGATGATTGCGTGGCGCTGTTGAGAATGTTGGCGTCGTCGGTGTCGGGGAGGTCATGGCGGACCACGCGAACCCGCCCCCGGGGCAGACAGGCCATGTAGCCGTGGCGCATGCCATAGAGCTCCCATGCTGTCTGTTCAGCGTCGGGGTCGACATCGATGCGGTGCCCGCCCGAGAAGCTCAGGTGTAGCCCTCCATCGTCGCTGGACCAGGCTTGGGTGCACACCGCGCCGGCGAGGTTCAGCAGTGGACGTTCGTGGGTTGCGATCCTGAGGGGGTCAATACGCACCGCCTCGATGGGGTAGGTGCCGACGGCAGGAAGGGTCAATAGCAGGGGGCAGGAGATGACGATTTCGTTGTAGTCATCGAAATCCAGAACCAGGCCGCCGCGCAGCGAGAGGCGTTGTACGACAAGGTTTTCGATCCATTGGGTGTACATGGCAGTCTCTTTTCGAACGCATCATGGGCCGTATCTCCAAAGAGTACGCTAAGTAGCGCTGCGATACTAATAGTATCGTTACCGGTTTGCGGTGGGCCGAGCAGCGCTGGTCACGACGCGCCTGGTGGCTCGGTCAATGCGCTCGCGGGTGTCGGCGGCTGTCGCGCGGTGGCCGCTGAAGGCCACGAGGTTGGCCAACCAGATGTCGGAGATGACCCCAGCGACGTGCAGATCGGTAGGGGTGGGCTCGCCGCCCCTGAGCGTGCGGGCCAGCAGGATCTGGATTTCATCGGCCGCGCGGTCGAGTTCCGCGGCGGCGCGGGTGTCTGCGACGGCGAAGGCCCGTGTCATGGCTGTCGTCAGCCGTGGGTCGCGCTGCCAGCGGTCATGCAGATGTGCGGTGAGGCGTTCGAGCCGTTGCAGCGGTGGGCCCTCACCACTCGCCCAGTCGCCGGCGGAGTCGAGTCGACGGAACTCGCGCGTCAGCGCTGCTACCAGCAAGTGGGTTTTCGCCGGGAAATAGCGGTAAAGCGTGCCGACGGCGATGCCGACCCGCTCGGCAACCGTCCGCATCTGAACCGCCTCGTAACCACCGGCCGCGGCCACGGCCAAAGCTGCATCCAGAATTGTTTCGCGGCGCCGTGCGGAGGCGCGTGAACGCGACGCGTTAGCGGCCCGCTTCTCGGTAGCGACCGAGTTCGCTTCCGAAGGCAGGGTTTTCCCGTGGCTGCGCGCCTGAGGGAAAGTCATGACGGCTCCGGGTCGAGACCGCCGCGGCGCGAGAACTGCTCCAGAAGATCGCCGAAAGCGCTGACATCGCCGTGTGCGGCGAAGTGCTCAGGGCTGACGGCAATGAATACTGCACTGGCGGTGAAGCGGGCGATCCCACCCTCACCCGTGCCTGTCGCCGTGACATGCAGCGCCCGCCCTTCACGAGAGACGATGTGGGCAGTAATCCGGTGGGTCTGATGCAGCGGCACCGGCCGCAAATATTCGACCGTCAGGGTGCGGGTGACCGCTGGGGTGCCGGCGATCCACAACGTGAAGCCCAGGACGTCATCACATGCGGCGGCCACTGCCCCGCCGTGAGCCAGGCCCGGGGCCCCGATATGCCGCTCGTCGAACGTCACATCGGTGTACACCGCGTCGCCGCTGCGGTGCACCACTAGCCGCAGTCCGTGAGGGTTGTCCGGGCCGCAACCCATGCAGGTCGTGGTGTGCGAGGGCAGCCGCTCCGGCGGCAACACGCTTTTGGGCACCATCACCCTCCAATACGATCGGTTTCGCTGCGCTACCGTTAGTACCACACTGCTAGACTGCTGTGACAGCATCGCGTGAAAGATCGACCGCCGAGGTGAATGAGTGAGCGACAGTCAGTCAGTGCCAGTCCTTGACGACGACGTGGACCCTCGGCGCATCCGGTCACGCACCCGGCTGCTGGATGCTGCTGCAACGCTTCTGAGCACCGGGGGGGTGGAAGCAGTCACCATTGATGCGGTCACCAAAGCATCCAAAGTGGCTCGAACCACGCTGTACCGCCACTTCCACAGTTCGTCGCATTTGCTCGCAGCCACGTTCGAACGCCTACTTCCACAAGTGGCCACTCCGGCACCGACCAGCGGACCCCTCCGTGAGCAGCTGATCGAATTGCTTAGCCGCCAAGCCGCACTCTTCAACGACGCGCCGCTGCATGTCACGACACTCGCGTGGCTCTCATTGGGGCCCACCGGCTCCAATAACGAAGCTGATGACCGCCACACATCGGGGGCGCTACGGGCCCGAGTCGTTGACCAGTACCGTCAGCCATTTGACGCCATACTCACCAGCCCGAAAGCACAAGCCGAACTTGACGACTTCGACCGGGAACTGGCGCTCTGCCAACTCGTCGGACCACTCGCCTTCGGCCGAATGACTGGGATTCGCACCATCACTCACAATGACTGCGCGAACATCGTCGATGACTTTCTCGCCGCCCACCGCAAGACCGATAGCGACGCCAAAGAGTCGAAGATCGCCACCAAGCAGACGGGCCGCCCCGCGCGTCTAGCTCGGTAGGCACAACGAAATCACAGCGTCCAGCCGGCTGGTCTTTCGACCTTTCTGTCGAGGTCGGACGGCACGAACATTGTGAACGGATTTGTGAACGAGGCTGTGCAGAACAATGGCGACCGCCTCGACACCATGTGACATGGGAGATGCCAATCCCCACCCCACCTGCCCGTTAGCGACGTAGGAAGAAGTGGAAGACCGCAACCGGCCGGCTCACAACTTCGAGGTCGCGTGTCGCGCTGCATGCGCGAGATGTCAGCGGTTGACGCGATGCGATTTCTTGGACAACCGTTTGGTTCTAGGATTCGCCATTTAGATGGCAGAACTCGGCCGACATTTCAATGGCAATGCAACGGTTGCACCTGGTCGACGCGCGGACAAATGACACGCAGTTTGGCAACCTACATGTCCGAAGGGCCCGGTGGGGTCGCTGATACTGGTTTCGTGT
>JAGQTO010000387.1 GCA_020439025.1 Mycobacterium sp.
CCAGCCCAGCACGGTCGCCAGGTTAGGCAGCAGCCGCGTCGCCTGGGCCAGCGCCAGGCCGATGGTGTGCCCGCCGTAGACCAGCCGCCGGCCGGAATCGCGCGCATCGTGATGGGCGGCGGCGATGTTAAGGGTGAGCCGCGCCAGTTCCGGAGCCGAGCTGACAACGTCGGCGGAGCTGCGCAGCACCGACCCGGCGATATCGGGATAGAAGTGCGGACCGGGCACCCGGCGGCGGAAGGCCTCGGCATCCCAGTGGCCGGCCCCTTCCACCTCCGGGACCGGGCCGGCGCCTAGTCCGGTGAGGTCGTCGGCGTGGCCGGTGTCGGCCGCCCTGGGGCTCAGCGGGAGCATCGCGCACCGGTAGAAGTCCAGAACCAGCCTGCCGGCCTGGTCGATGGTGGTCATCCGCAGTGCGGCCAGACCACTCGGCGCCCGGCCGGGTTTGCGGCTGTTCTGCTTGAGGCCCACCACCTCAGTCCGGGTGAACAGGGTGTCACCGATGGTCGGATACCGGTGAAACACCAGACCGCGGTAGAACAGGTTGGCTCGGACCCGCCGGGTCACGCAGGTGGACTGTCCGATGGCGATATCGCAGACCAGGCCGGGGTGCGCCATCGCCCCGGGCACACCGGTCACCGCGTGGGCAAGATCGGCGTCCAGCGACAGCCGCATCCGGTCGCCCAGGATGGCCTGGTGCGCCGCAGCGATCCCCGAGGTGAGCGTGATCGACGGCGCGACATCGAAGACCTGACCGACCATCAGGTCGTCGAAGAACGGCCCGCCGGATTCAATTCCCGGGTCACTGCGCTCCTGCCCGCCGGATCCGCCTGCCCCGACGTGGCCGTACAACGTCACAACTGACAATGCTGACAGCACGGCCCGGTAAGTCAAGAGCAGGACATGCCACTATGGCCGTACCCATGACACTCAACGACGAAGAGACCCTGCTGGTTCAGACGGTGCGCACGTTCGTCGATCGCGAAGTCCGCCCGACGGTGCGCGAGGTGGAGCACGCCAACACCTACCCCGCGCCGTGGATCGAGCAGATGAAGAAGATCGGGATCTACGGCCTGGCGGTCAGCGAACGCTACGGCGGCTCACCGGTATCGATGCCCTGCTACGTCGAGGTCACCGAGGAACTGGCCCGCGGCTGGATGAGCCTGGCCGGCGCGATGGGCGGGCACACCGTGGTGGCGAAACTTCTCGAGGACTTCGGCACTGAAAGCCAGAAGCAAGCCTACCTGCCGGCGATGGCGACGGGCGAGTTGCGGGCCACCATCGCGCTGACCGAACCCGGCGGCGGTTCGGATCTGCAGAACATCAGCACCGTCGCCCGGCCCGATGGTGAGCACTGGGTGATATCGGGGTCCAAGACGTGGATCACCAATGCCCGCCGGTCGGGTCTGATCGCGCTGCTGTGCAAGACCGACCCCCACGCCAGCCCCCGGCACGCTGGGATCTCGGTCCTGCTGGTCGAATCGCCCACCGACGGGCTGAGCATCTCCCGGGATCTACCCAAGCTCGGCTACAAGGGCGTGGAGTCCTGTGAGCTGAGCTTCCAGGACTGCCGCGTCCCGATCTCGGCGGTGCTGGGCGGCGAACCCGGAAA
>JAGQTO010000101.1:0-1430 GCA_020439025.1 Mycobacterium sp.
GGGCCCGTGAAAGCGCTCACCGCCCTGTTCGGCCCCCCCGACGCCGTCCGGCGCGCTCATGCCCGGCGTGACGCCGGGGCTGCCGGGGTGGTCACCTTCGAGGGCCCGCACGACGTGTTCGCGCCGCTGACCCTGGCGTCGACGGCCGGCGGGCTGGATCTGATGACCAACGTCGCCATCGCGTTCCCGCGCAATCCGGTTCAGCTCGCCCATCAGGCCTACGACCACCAGTTGCTCAGCGCGGGCCGGTTCACCCTCGGGCTCGGCACCCAGGTCCGGGCCCAGATCGAGCGCCGCTACGGCACATCCTTCGACCGGCCGGTGGAACGGATGCGGGAACTGATCGCCGCGCTGCGGGCCATCTTCGGCGCCTGGCAGAACGGCGATCGGCTGGACTTCCGCGGCCAGTTCTACCGGCACACCCTGATGACGCCGACGTTCAATCCGGGTCCGAATCCCTTCGGGCCGCCGCCGATCTACCTCGGGGCGCTCGGCCCGCGGCTGACCCGGGCGGCTGCGGAGGTGGCCGACGGGCTGCTGGTGATGCCCTTCTCCTCCACCCGCTACCTGGGCGAGGTCACCATCCCGACGGTGCGGGAGGGGCTCGCGGGGCGTTCGGACTTCGCGGTGGTACCTGAGGTCATCGTCTCGGTAGGCGAGGACGACTCAGCCCACTCCGCGACCCGGCGTCTGCTGGCGTTCTACGGCTCCACACCCGCCTACCGGCCGGTGCTCGAACTACACGGCTGGGGCGAGTTGCAGCCGGAACTCAACGCAATGTCCAAACAGGGCCGCTGGCAACAGATGGCGGAACTAGTCAGCGACGAGATGCTGAACACGATCGCCGCCTGCGGCACGCCAGCACAGATCGCCGCGCAGATCCGTGAGCGGGTTGGGGCTGCCGGTGGGTTGGCCGACACCGTGTGCCTTTATCAGCCCGGCCCGATCCCGGTGGAGGCGCTGGCGGAGATCGTCGAAAAACTCGCTTCAACTGCTTGAAATTCGGCGGTCACGGAGCGACGGAGAGCCAGTCGGCGAAACCGGACGGGTCGTGGCGGCCTAGGGCGCCGTGTTCGAACAGGCCCCATCCCTCAACGGGTGCGCTGGTCTCTCCGAAGCACAACGCACGGCCGACGTGGTCGATCACCCCGAAACCGGAACGGGCGATAATCCCGGGGTCGGTCATATCGTAGGACCGCCGTTCGGTGAACTTCTCGCCCTTCCACACCCCGTGCAGCCAGTCGGCGTCGCCGCCGTAGCCGCCGCCGACGTGGATCGGAACCGCCAGCTTGGATTCGATGTCGAACCGGAGTGGCCGACCACCGGCGTCGGTAGCGTCGATGGTCGCGCCGACCGGAATTCTTGTGCCGGAACGGTAGTGGATCTTCACCCGGGGCCAGCCCAGCTGTTCGATGCGGCCGTCGCGCCAG
>JAGQTO010000101.1:1492-2328 GCA_020439025.1 Mycobacterium sp.
TCGAAGGCGATCGGAACGTAGAGCCACCACATACCCTCGAATGGCGGGTCGGCCGGACGGCCGGGCGGTTCGGCTTCGCCGACCGGTCGGATGCCCCACGAGCGGTCACGGCTGCCGATCCAGCTGGCCGGGTCGACGGCGATCCGCTCGCCGTCGATGACGAGCTGACCGCTCCAATGGCCCAGTTGGGCGAAACGCTGGGCATCAAGGGTGACCTTGGCGCCGGATCGCATCACGTGGCGCTGTTCCTGCACGACGTCGAAGAGGCCCTGCCAGATCAGGTCGCAGGCGATGCCCTCGGTTTCCTCCAGCACGATGCGCAGTTTCCGCAGTGGCTCAAGGACCTCCACGCGGTAGCCGTTGACGTTCTGGTTCAGCCGGTTCTGGTCGATCGCGTCGGAGAGGTGGACCGCGGTCTGGACATCACCGCGCCTTACGAGCAGGAAGGCGTCCTTGACCCCGAGGTTGGGGTAGTAGCCGATTCCACTGATGACGAAGATGTCGCCGGTGCGGTCGTGGGCGTTGAAGTAGGAGCGGTCGTAGAAGTTGCGGTCCGAGGGGCCGGGCCAGGCGATCGGCTGGGGGAGTTGGTGGACGGGGTATTCGTCGAGCGGGCCGAGCATGGTCACTCCTCTCCGATCAGTCGCTTCAGCAGACCTCCGTGGTAGAACAGCGCTTCCACATCCCCGGGTTTTTCGATCTCCCCGAAGTGCACCCTGCGCGCGCCCGTGCGCAGGAAGACCACACACCAGATCACCGCGGAGTAGACGTAGAACCAGTGCAGGTCGCCGAGTTCCACGCCGGTCAGCTGGTGGTATGTGGCGCGGACATCGTCC
>JAGQTO010000101.1:2384-3306 GCA_020439025.1 Mycobacterium sp.
CCATGTGCGCGAAGATGATCCAGCTGACGTCCAACTCCCGGGGCCCGAGAGTCGCCATCTCCCAGTCCAGCACCGCAACCGGCCGGAAGTCTCGGTAGAGCACGTTGCCGATGCGTGAGTCGCCCCAGATCAGCACCGACTCCCCGGCGGCGACGCCGGTGGGGAAGTTCTCCTCGAGCCAGGCCAGCGCACGGTCCACCAACTCCGATCGGCCGAGATCGGGGACGGCGAACTCGTACCAGTCCCTCAGCCAGTTCAAACGGCGACGCAGCGGGGTATCACCGGGCGGCTCGGACTCGGTGAGAAAGCCAAAGGTGTCTGCTGGGTGCGGGATTCCGTGCAACTCGGCGAGGACGGCGATAGTGGTGTCCTGGAGTTCGCGTTGTCGGTCGGCGGGGGCGTCTGCGAACCAGTTGCCGCCGAAGGTGTACGGCATGACGTCGGGAGGGGCGGCGCCCTCGACGTGATCCATCAGGAAGAACGGTGTGCCGAGCACTTCGCCGGTCGGCTCGATCCAGCGCACCGCGGGTATCGGCACTCTGGTGAGTTCCGACACCAGGCGCAGTACGTCGAACTGGTGATCCATCCGGTAGTTCGCGAACACCGGAACGTCTCTGGCGGCGGGCGCTACGCGGACCACCCACTTTTTTTCGATGCGGGTGCCGTCGTCGGTCCAACGGCCGGTCAGGATGATGGTTTCCGAGGACATGCCGTTGGAGTCGACGCCGCTCTCCACGGTGACCTCGGGTGTGACACCGCCGGGCATGACACCGGCAAGCCAGCGCGACAGCGTCTCGGGGAGGGTGCTGGTATCCCGGCCCGAACGCTGCAGTCGGGACACCCCGGTGTTGAAGGTCGGGTGGCTGGGCATGTCGGCCTCCCGGAATTTGTCAAGGTGTTTGAGTCCAGCGGGTGTTAGGCG
>JAGQTO010000388.1:0-1714 GCA_020439025.1 Mycobacterium sp.
TTGATCCAGACGCAGCCGGCCTTGATCTCCCGGGATGCCCGCTGCGCCCGGTAGACGTCACGGGTCCAGGCCGAGGCGGCCAGACCGTAGTCGGTGTCGTTGGCCTGGCGCAGAGCGTCGTCATCGCCGGTGTGGCGGCGCACGGTGAGAACCGGGCCGAAGATCTCCTCGCGGTAGGCCTCGGAGTCCTCGGCGACGTCGGCCAGCAGCGTCGGCAGATAGAACGCGCCGGGACCCTCAGGCGCCTGGCCGCCGGTGACCACCCGCGCACCCTGGGCCGGGGCCCGCTCGACCATGCCGGCCACCTTCTGCCGGTGCGCCGCCGAGATGAGCGGACCCATATCGGTGTCTGGATCCTGCGGGTCGCCGACGACGACCTTTCCCATCAGGTCGGCCACCCCCGCCACGAAATCGTCGTAGAGCCGGTCGGCCACGATGGCCCGGGTGGCAGCTGTGCAGTCCTGCCCGGAGTTGATCAGCGCGCCGGCCACCGCGCCGTGCACGGCGGCGTCGAGGTCGGCATCGGAGAAGACCACGAACGGCGCCTTCCCGCCGAGTTCGAGCTGGGTGCGGTGCCCGTGCACGGCGGCCGCCGCCATCACCTTCCGGCCCACCCCGGTGGACCCGGTAAAGGTCACGACGTCGAGGTCCGGATGCCCGGCCAGCGCCTGGCCGACATCGGCACCCGCGCCGGTGACGACATTGAGCACCCCGTCGGGCAGACCCGCCTGTGATGCCAGCCGGGCCAGCGTCAGAGTGGTCAGCGGCGTCAGCTCCGCGGGTTTGATGACCACCGAACAGCCCGCGGCCAGTGCCGGGATCACCTTCCAGACGGCCATCTGCAGCGGGTAGTTCCACGGCGTGATGGTGCCGACGACACCCACCGCCTCCCGGCGGATCGAGGAGGTGTGATCGCCGGAGTACTCGGCGGTGGCCTTGCCCTCGAGGTGACGCGCCGCACCGGCGAAGAAGGCGATGTTGTCGATACTGCCGGGAACGTCGAATTCGGTTGCCAACCGCACCGGCTTGCCGGTCTGGGAGACCTCCTCGGCGACGAGGTCACCGGCATGGGCCTCGAGCAGTTCGGCAAGTTTGAACAGCACTGCGGAACGCTCCGCGGGGGTCGCGCCCGACCAGCCCGGCAGCGCCGCACGCGCCGCGGCGACGGCGAGGTCGACGTCCGGGGGCGTGGCCAGCGCCAGTTCGGCGACGACCTCGCCGGTGGCCGGGTTAACCACCCGATGCCGGTCACCCCCGGTGGTGACTGGCGCCCCATCGATCCAGCTACTCGCGATCACAGGTCAATGCTACGCATTTCGTTGCTTACGTTGCCCACTACAACGGATTCCGTGCACAATCACCACATGCGTGATTCGCGCCCGTCCGGCCCGGTCCAACTGGACGAGATGTCCAAGGCCATCATCGAGAAACTTCAGCAGGACGGCCGACGCTCCTACCCCGCAATCCGCAAGGCCGTCCGTCTCTCGGAGCCCGCCGTGCGCCAGCGCGTGCAGCGGCTCATCGACGCCGGTGTGATGCAGATCGTCGCGGTCACCGACCCGATGCAACTGGGCTTCTCCCGCCAGGCGATGATCGGGGTCCGCTGCCAGGGCGATGCCACCAAGGTCGCCGACCGGATCGCCAAGCTCAAGGCAGTTGACTACGTGGTGCTCACCGCCGGGAACTTCGACGCCATCGTCGAAGTGGTCTGCGC
>JAGQTO010000388.1:1913-2051 GCA_020439025.1 Mycobacterium sp.
CAGCCCGCCGATCATCACCCGCGGCGAGGGCGTCCACATCTGGGACAGCAACGGCAAGCGGTACATCGACGGACTGTCGGGTCTGTTCACCTGCCAGGTCGGACACGGCCGCGCCGAACTCGCGCAGGCCGCCGCCGA
>JAGQTO010000388.1:2204-2569 GCA_020439025.1 Mycobacterium sp.
AGTGCGTGGAAGCTGGCGAAGCAGTACTTCAAGCTGACCGGCAGACCCGGAAAATACAAGGTGATCTCGCGCTCGATCGCCTACCACGGCACCCCGCACGGGGCGCTCGCGATCACCGGCCTGCCCACCTTCAAAGTGCCCTTCGAGCCCATCACCCCCGGCGGTTTCCGGGTGCCGAACACCAACTGGTACCGGGCACCGGAGGGCCACAACACCGATATCAAGGAGTTCGGCCAGTGGGCGGCCAACCGGATCGCCGAAGCCATCGAGTTCGAGGGCCCCGACTCGGTGGCGGCGGTGTTCCTCGAACCGGTGCAGAACGCCGGCGGCTGCTTCCCTCCCCCGCCGGGGTACTTCGAACGGGT
>JAGQTO010000388.1:2675-3783 GCA_020439025.1 Mycobacterium sp.
TACACCCCCGACATCATCACCTGCGCCAAGGGAATGAGCTCCGGCTACTCCCCCATCGGCGCGATGATCGCATCCGACCGGCTCTTCGAGCCCTTCAACGACGGCGTCACCGCCTTCGCCCACGGCTACACCTTCGGCGGGCACCCGGTGTCCGCGGCCGTCGCGCTGGCCAATCTCGACATCTTCGAACGCGAAGGCCTCAACGAGCATGTGAAGAACACCGCGCCGGCCTTCCGGGCGACCCTGGAGCGCCTGCACGACCTGCCGATCGTCGGCGACGTGCGCGGCGAGGGCTTCTTCTACGGGATCGAACTGGTCAAGGACAAGGCCACCAAGGAGATCCTCGACGACGAACTCTCCGAGTGGCTGTTGCGCAGCTTCCTGTCCACCGAACTGTTCGAAGCCGGGCTGTACTGCCGCGCCGATGATCGCGGCGACTCGGTGATCCAGTTGGCGCCCCCTCTGATCAGCGATCAGGCGGTGTTCGACGAGATCGAGCAGATCCTCCGGACCGTGCTCACCAGGGCCTGGGACCACCTACAGACCCGCGGCGATGCCTGGCGCTGACAAGCCGGCCAGGCCGGCGATCGACCCGGTTCGCTGGCAGCCGCCGCCGACAGCGCCGCTGCCGGAGTTCGGGGCGGTCGAGTTGACCGTAGTCGCGCTCCCCGGCGATGCGCCGGAGGACATCGTTGTCGACGACGACGGGATGATCTGGACCGGACTGGCCGACGGCCGCATCGTGCGGATCGACCCCGACGGTCGAGTGCGCGTGGTCGGCGACACCGGGGGCCGCCCGCTCGGCCTGGCGGTCGCCCGCGACGACCGGTTGCTGATCTGCGACAGCCCACGCGGCTTACTGGCGATGGACGTCGACACCGGCCGCATCGAGGTGCTGGTGGACTGCGTCGACGGCCGAAAGCTGACCTTCTGCTCCAACGTCGTCGAACTCGACGACGGCACAATCTATTTCACCCAGTCCACCGCGAAGTTCAGCTACGCGAACTTCAAGGCGGCGATCTTCGAGGCCCGGGGTGACGGCGGACTTTTCCGCCGGGACCCGGGCGGGGCGGTCACCCAGGTTCTGGACAACCTGTACTTCGCCAAC
>JAGQTO010000388.1:3936-4541 GCA_020439025.1 Mycobacterium sp.
TCGACCGGATCAGACGGCCGGATCTGGTGTGCGATGGTCACGCCGGCCAACGCCGCGGCGGACTGGCTGGCGCCGCGCGCACCGCTGCTGCGGAAGGCGCTGTGGCGCCTGCCCGAGCGGCTGCAGCCGCAGATCGAGCCGGTGGTGTGGGCGGTGGCCTTCGACCCCGACGACGGCGCCGCCGTGGCCGGGTTGCAGATGACCCGCTCGGACTTCGGCGTCGTCACCGGCCTGGTCGAACACCGAGGTGAGCTGTGGATGAGCAGTATCGGCTTCCCCGCGGTTGCGCATTGCCCCCTTCCGAGCTAGCACCGCCTATCTAACAATTGCATCAATAGCCACACGAGTCACAGCGCGGCTCCCCGGTTTCGGGCCCGGGATCGCCTAACCTGCCAACCCATGGCGACGTTGACGACGGTGCGGCGCGCAGCCGCCATCGCGGCGGCGCTGGTGATGACGGGTACTCCCGCGCTGGCCCTGGCCGAGCCGATGCCGGCCCAGGATCCCAATGCCTGCCCGTACCGGGTGAGCACCCCTCCCGCGGTGGACTCCTCGGAGGTGCCCAAGGCCGGGGATCCCCCGCAACCGCTGCCCGTTCCGGCCAC
>JAGQTO010000389.1 GCA_020439025.1 Mycobacterium sp.
ATCGCGGCGTTCGGCGGAGATCCGGGCAACGTGACGATCTTCGGGGAGAGCGCCGGCGCCCACTCGGTGGCGACGCTGCTGGCGGTTCCGGAGGCCGGAGGCCTTTTCCACCGGGCGATCTCGCAGAGTCCCGCCTCGGGGATGGTCAGCGACCAGCGGGTGGCCGCGGAGGTGGCCGAACGGTTCGTCGAGGTGCTGAACCTGGATCGGCGTCGCCCGGCGCAGGGGTTGATGCAGGCCAAGGCCGCGGATCTGGTCAACGCCACCGACCATGTGATGCGGCACAGCCTGAAGAGCATGCTCGGCGCGTCGGCGGTAGGACCCACCTGCGGTGACGACTATCTGCCGCTGGAGCCGTTCGAGGCGATGCGCAAGGGGCTGGCGCACAGGGTTCCGCTGATCGTGGGAACCAACGCCGAGGAGGGCCGATTGTTCACCCGGTTCCTGAAACTGCTGCCCACCACCGAGCACGCCATCGAACGGGTCCTCTCCCACACCCCGGCGGAGGTCCGGGAACGGATCCTCGCCGCCTACCCGCACTACCCGCACCCCAAGGCCTGTGTGGAGTTCGGCGGCGACATGATCTTCTCGACGGCGGCCTGGCAGATCGCCGAGGCGCACGCCAAACTGGCGCCAACCTACGTCTACCGCTACGACTACGCGCCGCGGACCCTGCACTGGACCGGTCTGGGCGCCACCCATGCCACCGAACTGCTGGCCGTCTTCGGCATTTACCGCTCCCGGGTCGGTGCGGTGCTGACCGCCGGGGTGGACCAGCGCACCGCGGTCAAGGTCAGCCATCTGGTGCAGACCCGGTGGAACGCGTTCGCGCAGAACGGCGTCCCCGGCGAGGACTGGCCGGCCTACAACCGGGTGCAGCGTCCGGTGCTGGTCTTCGACCGGCACACCCACGTCGAGTACGACCCGCATCCGCACCGCCGCGAGGCCTGGGCCGGATTCACCTTGGCGCGTCGTTAGTGTTCGACGCGGTCGCTAGCCGATCTATGCGGGCTGCGATGGGTTCTCGTCGACCGGTTGTGGTGGGCGGCGGGCGAATTGGGGTGCGCGCTCAGGGCGAATGCCGACGCCGACGAGGTGGGCCTGGATCCCTGATGCGGCCGGGAACAGGCTCCACAGTGCGGCCGCGCCGCGGCCCACCACAGCGGGGATTTTGGGCAACGGTTTGCCGGACAGCACCCTCGCGAAGCCGCGGTGCATGACACGTTGGGCATTCTGAGTCAGGACCGCCGGTAGTCTTCGGCGTCGCTGTACCGCGGCCAGATCGGCGTCGGTTACCCGGTGCCGTTTGAGCGGCTCGGCGAGGATGCCGGCGGCCGCGACGGCGTCGGCGATGGCGAGGTTGACTCCCACCCCGCCGACCGGTGACATGGCGTGGGCGGCGTCACCGATGCACAGCAGGCCGGGTTTGTACCAGCGCCGCAGCCGGTTGACCTTGGCGTCGAGGATCCGGACATCGTCCCAGGTTTTCACTGAATCGGCCGCGGCTTCGGGCACGATAGCGGCGACTTGGGCGCGGAACGCGTCGAGTCCCCGTGCGTGCAGCTGCGCCTCGCTGCCCTTCGGCAGGAAGGCTCCGGTTTGGAAATAGCCCTCGCGGGGGATGAGCACGAGCAGGAGCTTGTCGGAGATTCGCGGTCCGAGTTCGTATTTGATCGCCGATGTGGCGTCGAGGCGAAACCAGGCCACGTCGAAGGGCACCGGAATCTCCTGCGGGACCATCCCGGCCTCGCTGCGGACCGTCGAGGTGCGGCCGTCGCAGGCCACGGTCAATTCGGCGCGCAGTTCCCCGGGTCCGTCTGGGCCCTGGTAGCGCACCCCGGTGACCCTGTCGCCCTCGCGCAACAGCCCGGTGACTTCGGTTTGCATCCGCAGGGTGAAGGTGGGTTCGGCCTTGGCGGCCTCTGCGAGCAGGTTGAGCAGATCCCATTGCGGCACCAGGGCCAGGACCGGGTGCGGTTCCCGCAGCCGGCTGAAGTCGGAGAGGACGATCGTGCGTCCGCCGACCTTGATGTCGAATGACTTGACCTCGCTGTGCGGCATCGCCGCGAACTTCGGGTAAAGCCCGAGGTCATCGAGCAGGGTCAGGGTCACCGGGTGCACGGTGTCCCCGCGGAAGTCGCGGAAGAAGTCGGCATGCTTCTCGAACACGGTGACCTCGACGCCGGCGCGGGCCAAGAGCAGGCCCAGCACTATCCCGGCGGGACCACCGCCGACCACCGCGCAGGTCGTCGAATCGGGCTCGGTCATCGCTGCCTCCTGTGAACAGAACCGGGAAATCCGTCGGCGTCGCGGATCAGGCCGAGCGCCCGACGAGATGAAACATCATTGCATACCTAGTAATGCAAGGTAGCGGATGGGCGGTTGCCGGTTGAGCGGGATCGCGCTGGCCCGACCGGCCCCGGGCGATGTGACCAATCACCGTGGCCTCGGCTGAGGTGAGGGCCGGCAGCGTGTTCAGCGGGGGTCGGGGATCTGCGGGATAAGCAGGTGGGCGTCGTAGTGCGGACCCCAGTGCAGGGTGACCCGGCCACGCGGTGGGTGCGAATACGCGGCCGGGAATTGTCCGCTAAGCGGGTTGCGTGAGCCCAGCGGCCGGCCGGCGACGAGGAATCGCAGTTCCTCGCCGGCGCGGAACAGGGTGGCCGATGCGCCAAGTGCGACGTCGACGGAAATCACTTGTCCTGGGCGCAATGGCTGGGGGTCCGTACAAGCCGGAACCGGTTGCCAGGGTTCCGACTGCTCGGTGTCCAGTGCGCGCAGCGAGGCCTTCTGCCAGCCGGTGCTGACCCGGTCCCGGCCGTATCCGAAGGAGCCCTCGAACCCGACGAACTTCCCGCTGCGCCATTTCTCCACGCCGACGAACAGGTCCACGTCGTCGGCGCCGCTGACTTCCAGCCACAGCCGCGCGGCCATCGGCCCGGTGATTTCGATGTCCTCGGGGATGGTCCAGCTGAAGGCCGCCGCTCGGCGTCGGGTATCGAAGGTGAGGCTGCCCGGGGCCGCCGGTGCTTCGGTAGCCAGTTTTCCGGGTGCGGTCACGTAGAGCGGCCGCCACTGTGTGCGCGCCAGCGGCCACTCGCTCTCCTCGCGGACCGAGGCGATGGTGTCGCGGTCCTCCCGGACTTCCAGGCGCACACTGCGGCCATCGGCGGCGGTGCCGTCGAGCACCCCACGCAGGAAGGCCAGTTGCTCCGCGCGCGCCGGTTCGGAGTAGAAAGTTGACCATTCCCCGCCACGGTGGGTGTAGAGGCGGGCGTGGGTGGAGCTGGCCTGGTTGAACGCGCGGATCGATCCGCTGCAATGGACGTTGTGGTTGGCGAAACTGCCGCAGACCAGCATTGGCACCTCGATCGCCGACAGCTCCGGCACCAGTGAGCGCCAGAACTGGTCGCGCAGCGGGTGCGCTTCCTGGACACGCAGCATGTCGTAGGCCTGCCGGGTGGAGCGACGCAGAACCAGGCCCCAGTTGCGCATGAAACCGTTCTCCCGGACCCCGCCGGGGAACGCGGCGTCACGGTAGAGATCGCTGAAGCCCTCCCATGGGCAGATGGCGCGCAGTGCCGGAGGGTGCAGTGCGGCGGCTGCGTACTGGCTGATCGCCAGGTAGGACACACCGAGCATGACCACCCGCCCGTCGCACCACGGCTGATCGGCCACCCACTGGATCAGGTCGTAGGTGTCTTCGCCCTCCTGGCGGGACAACCGTCGCCCGGTGCCCTCGGAGTGCCCGCAGCCGCGCATGTCAGCGTTGACGACAGCGAATCCCTGAGCGGTCCACCAGGCCGGGTCGGGGGCCTCGAATCCGGTGAGGGCCGATATCCGCAACGTCTCGGGCTGGCGGGTCAGGCGGTATTGAAGCGGGACGGTCCACCGGCGGCCGCGGCGGGTCGGCAGCTTGTCCTTCCCGTACGGGTGGATGCTGACGATCGCGGGAGCGGGCTGTTGGCGGTCTTGGCGAAAGACATTGGCCCGCAGAACGGTTCCATCACGGACGGGAACCGCAGCATCCCAGTCGGTGAGGACCCCGGCGGGCTCCCGTCTAACGATCACCGCCGGTTTGATGAGACCCCCGATTCTGCCTAGCCCGTAACGCCACGCGCCGCGACGTCGCCACGGGCGATCCAATGCCGGCGCTTCCGCCGCGGAGGCCCTTGACTCGATGCCTGTCATCGCTGTCTCCTAGGACCGTTCGAAAAATTAGCTGGCTCGGCGGATTGGGCTTGGACACCGTCGCAGATGAAACGTCTTCCCATACTCAATGGCGCAACGTAGCACACGTAGGATCGCGGCTGAGGCCATCACATGAACCCGTCGAAAATTCCCGCGATACCGGACCCCGTCGACACCGGAGGCGTCGACCCTGAACTCATCGCGGCCGCGGTTCAGGCCTCCGACACCCTGGGCTGCGACGTCGCCGACGTCCCCGTCGCGGTCATCGCCGCCACGGCCGGTATCTCGCGCAGCACCCTGTGGCGCCGGCTCGGCGGGGCCCGCGAGATCCTCGACGAAGCGGTGCGCGCCACCGGCGTGGATCCCGGCGGCCAGCCACCCGTGCGGGTCCGTGCCATCGCTGCCGCCGCGGAACTGATCGGCGAAACAGGCTTGGCGGCAACAACCCTGGAAGCGGTTGCCAAGCGGGCCGGCTGCTCTGTCTACAGTCTGCACGCTGCGTTCGGCGGCCGCGACCAACTCATCCGCGCGGTCGTCGAGCACAACAGCCCGATCCGCGACATCGAAGACTATCTTGCCGCAGGCGAGCACGACGACCTTCGGGAAAAGGTCAGAGGCCTGCTGGGAACCGTGGCTACCGCCTTCAGTCGACCACCGCGAATCGCACCTGCAATCTTCGCGGAGATGTTCGCCAGGCCGCAAAGCCTCGCCGTGCAAGACTTCACCGCCTACTCCGCCCCGAGGGTGATGGGAATTCTCAACGCCTGGCTCGACCAAGAGGTCCAAGCCGGCCGCATCCGGGATCTGCCTCGCCTTCTGCTGGCCCGACAGCTCCTGGGGCCAATCATCATCCACGTTCTGGCCGCCCCCGCTGCGCCCGAGATGGCGGCCTACCCCGAGACCGATATCGACACCGTCTGTGACATCTTCGCCGACGCATTCATCAACGCTGTGGGAATCTGAGACACCCGTCGTGGAGTCAGTTTCCGGGGCGCACCGCCGACCCCCGTCATACCGTGATGGGGTGAACAAAGCAGACGCGCCGATCGAACTCCCCGGTGACCTGACGGCTGACTGGCTGACCGAGACGCTGGGCGCGGGCCGGGTCGACGAATTCACCGTCGAGCGCATCGGGACCGGGCAGATGAGCGAGTGCTACCGGGTGGGGCTGAGCTACGGGGAGGGAACCGGTCCCGCCTCGGTGGTGCTCAAAGTCGCGGCGAGCGATGCGGTCAGCAGGCAGACCGGCGCCGCCCTGGGCCTCTACGAGCGTGAAGTCCGCTTCTATGCCGATCTGGCCCCACGGCTGGGCGGCCCGATTGCGCAGTGTTACCACGCCTCCTGCCGACCGGAGAGCGGCCTGTTCACCCTGCTGCTCGACGACGCCGCGCCGGCCGTCGTGGGTGATGAGATCCGGGGTGCGACCCTGGCCGAGGCCTCCCTGGCGCTGACCCGGTTGGGCAGGCTGCATGCACCGCTGATCGGCGCTTCGGGGCCGGGCGGGGCGGACTGGCTGCTCCGCGAGACACCGATGAACCAGGGGTTGATCACCCAGTTGTTCGCGGGGTTCGCCGACCGTTACGGCGACACGATCCGCCCCGACCAGCGGCTGGTCTGTCAGAGGCTCGTCGACTCCTTCGACGCCCATCTCGCCGCTGAGGCGGCTCCGGGCCGGCCCATGGGCCTGGTGCACGGCGACTACCGGCTGGACAACCTGCTCTTCGGCCGGCCCGGTTCGCTGCGCGATCTGACAGTGGTGGACTGGCAGACCGTCACCTGGGGCCCGGCGATGACCGACGTGGCCTACTTCCTCGGCTGCGCGTTGCGGCCCGAGGACCGCCGCGCCCACTACGAGGAACTACTTCGGGCCTACCACGAAGGACTGGGGCCCAACCCGCCGCTGTCGCTGGACGAGGTCCGCGATGGGGTGCGCCGGCAGAGCTTCTTCGGTGTGATGATGACGATCGTGTCCTCCATGCTGGTGGAACGCACCGAGCGGGGCGACCGGATGTTCCTCGCCATGCTGGAACGGCACAGCAGCCACGTCCTGGACACCGGGGCTCTGGAGGTTCTGCCCCCGGCCAAGGGAAGCCCTGCGCTGCAACCGGATCCGCGCGACGAGGCTGCTCACACGCCCGGCGACGAGCCGTTGTGGAACGAGAGCTGGTATTGGGATTTCGCCGATCCGGGCCAGGGCGTGGGCGGCTGGATCCGGCTGGGGCTGATCCCGAACCAGAAAGTGGCCTGGATCAACGTGCTGATCTGCGGACCGGACATTCCCACCGTGGCCCTGCTGGACTTCGCCGCCCCGGTGCCGGACGACCCCAACAACGTAGTCGACGGGGATATCGAATTGCGCCATGGCGCAACGGTTCCGCTGCGCGAGTACCGGGTCGAGGCGACCGGTCCCGCGTCCGCCTACGATGACCCGTCCGCGCTGCTGGCAGGGGCGCCGGGCCGCCCGGCCGAGCTGCGCTTGGACCTGACCTGGACCACCGTCGGCACCCCCTACGCCTACCGGATCGCCACCCGCTACGAGATCCCCTGCACGGTCAGCGGATCGGTCACCGTCGACGGCCGGACCCACGAATTCACCGCGGTCCCCGGTCAGCGTGACCACTCCCACGGGGTGCGCGACTGGTGGAGCATGGACTGGGTGTGGAGTGCCCTGCACCTGACCGACGGCACGCATCTGCACGGGGTCGATCTACGGATTGCAGGTATGCCCCCGGTCAGCGTCGGTTACATCCAACCGCCCGGCAGGCCGGTCGTCGAGACCGCGTCGGTCACCGCCGAGGCGGACTTCGCCGGTGACGGCCTGCCGATCGGGACGACGCTGACCATGCACCCCGGCCCGATCACCGCCACGGTGGACATCCTCGGGCACGCGCCGGTACGGCTGGTGTCGCCCGAGGGCAGGGTCAGCCTCTTCCCGCGCGCCTGGGCGGCGGTGCGGACCGCCGACGGCCGCGATGGGGTGGGATGGCTGGAGTGGAACCGCAACCTGCCCGCCGTGGACTAGCCGTCGCGAGAACGAAACCGCCCTGGACAGAACTTACTTCGACTCTCGATTCGGGTGTCGTCAGCGTGACGCCCGGGTTGCGGGCCGGCGCTGAGCGATCTCTACCGAACGGGCGGAAACGACCGTGCCGCACTGCTGCGTGGCTGCATGGACCCGACAGCCCGATCGGCGCTGAGGACGGAACGGTTGCGGCCGTTGAGTCGTGCCAACGAATGCCGTCGTGCAGCGGTGCTCGTCGTCCGCGCCTGCTCTGAGCCGCCCTCCGGCCCGGCTCGGGGGATGCCGACTGCCGCGACCGCGTTGGGATCGGAACTCTGGTGTGTGGTGAGAACGCCGTGGTCGAAGTAGGGCCGCCGGTCTCCGGGTTTGTCGTTGCGGGAATAGCCTGCGTCGATGACCGGCCGGATCACGTTGTCGAGGGCATCGACCGCTCTGTTCGGGACCCCTATGACGCGCAGTACCTCAGTCAACGGCAGTGTCATGGTGGGGACGAAATAGGTGGTGTCGCTGGCACCCTTGGAATTGACGACGGTGGTGATGTTTTCCGGGGCGACCTGCGCGGGGATGTCATTGGCGAGTTGGTGGACGAACGCCATGGCCGCAACCGCGTTGAGTAGCGTTAGCAGATTCCATGGGCGGTCGGGGAAATCGCCCCAGAAGTCGTATTCGTGGATCACCGCCGACGTGTCGTAGCGACTGTCTACCGGGGGAGTCACGGTGACGTCTACGAAGGGGATGCGGGTTCCGTCCCTGAAGAGCGTGCTGGCAAGTCCGCGGGTCGGTGAGTTGAACAGGACGAACTTCAATTGGTCCGGCGGCGGGGCGCTGGGGTCGTTGACCAGGCGGGCGCGCACGGTGTCCAGCACCACTGCCCCCTCGGACTGGCCCACAATGGCCAGCGGTCCGGAAACATCCCCGATCGCGGCGATGAGGTTCGCCGCGCCGACGCTGATGTGTTCGTTGGCGCTCCCCGCCCTGAAGATCGAGGCCGGGTAGTCGATCAGTACCGGCGTGGTGCCAGGAAAAAATCCGGCGCCTATCTGACGGTTCGGGGTGATGTACCTGGTCACCAAGGGTAAGGAAGCGAGTGCCGGGAAAGTCTCGGCTAAAGCGTATTCCGCGCCCCCGACAATGAGCCGGGTCTCTGGCGCCGCGGCGCCGGCAGCCGGGCTGAGACCCACCGCCACAGCAAACCCGAGGGCGCAGGCAGCCCGGAGGAACGTCCCCATGGCTCAGGCTAACGCCCACCATGGCCAATGGTCTCGCGGAGACAGATCCACGGGCCGCTTTTTCCGCAGTCGCCGGCGATTGTAGGCCAGGCGAAGCATTCAACAGCTGCAACCGCCAAGCCCCCGCCGCCTGCGGGACGCGACTCAGCCCTTGACCACCTGGGTTCCGCCGGCGAGCTCGTCGTGCTTGCCCTGCTTGGTCGGGCTGCTGTTGATGGTCACGGCGATCACGATGTAGGCGATAAGTGCCAGCAGTCCGCCGACGTACGGAATGACCGACAGCAGGGTGAAGGCGTTGCGGATCGCCGACTGCTTCACATCGGGCTTCGGCGCCCCGCCCGGACCGTGCACCCGCAGGCCCAGCAGCATCTTGCCCACCGTGCGGCCCTGGGTGACCTCCATGCCGACGAAGTAGACAAACATCAGCACGCCCGAGAACAAGCCGGTGACCATGATGTTGTCGGCGGAGTGGAAAATCACCGCCAGCACCCCGGCCACGATCCCGACCAGCAGTCCGTCGATGATGCGAGCGCCGAACCGCACGCCAAGGCCGCCGGGCCGCTCTCCGTAGCCGAGCGGGGGAGGCGGCGGATAGCCGACCGCCGGGCCGTAGGGTGCCGGCGGCGGCGGATACCCGGCCGGCGGGGGCGGGGGATAGCCGCCGGCCGGCGGCGGCGGGTAACCAGCCGGCGGGGGCGGGGGATAGCCGCCCGGTGCG
>JAGQTO010000102.1:0-2569 GCA_020439025.1 Mycobacterium sp.
GCCACCGCCACCGACCAGATCAGCATCGTCAGGCCGGTGTCGCGCAGCACCGGGATCAGCTCACGGCCGGTCTTGCCGCCGCGGACCGGCGCGGCGGCCCGCAACGCGGGTGCCACCGCGAGGAAGCCGGCCGCGCACCACGGCGTCGCCGCCATCAACGCCAGCGTCATCACCGCCGCCAGCGCGAGCAACCCCTGGTAGAACCGGCGGGTTCCGGCGTCGCCGAGGCGCACCGCCAGCGTGATCTTGCCGGCGACCCGGTCGGTCGGGATGTCGCGCAGATTGTTGGCCACCAGCACCGCCGAGGACAACGCGCCGACGGCCACCGCCAGCGCCAGACCGACCCAGTCCACCCGCAGCGCCTGGGTGTACTGGGTGCCCAGCACCGCGACGAGGCCGAAGAACACGAACACCGCGACCTCGCCCAGCCCGGCGTAGCCGTAGGGCCGCGAGCCGCCGGTGTAGAACCAGGCCCCGGCGATGCACACCGCGCCGAGCGCGATCAGCCACGGTGCGCTCACCAGGGCCAGTGCCACCCCGGCGACCGCGCCGAGGGCGAAGCTGAGCATCGCGGCGTTTCGCACCGCGCGCGGGGCGGCCAGTTTGGCCCCGACCAGCCGAACCGGTCCGCTGCGATCGTCGTCGGTCCCGCGGATGCCGTCGGAGTAGTCGTTGGCGTAGTTCACCCCGACGATCAGCGCCACCGATACCGCCAGCGCCAGCAGCGCCTTCCACCAGACCGCCGAGTGCAGCCAGGCCGCCGCGCCCGTTCCGGCGATGACCGGGGCGACCGCGTTGGGCAGGGTGCGTGGGCGCGCACCCTGCACCCATTGCTCGAAGGTGGCCATCGGCCAATCGTGCCACGGCACACATCAGCGCAGCCGGTTCGGCCGCCGGGGCACAATGAGACCCGTGATTGGCGTCATCGGCGGCAGCGGCTTCTACACCTTCTTCGGTCCCGACGCGCGCAGCGTCGTCGTCGAGACGCCCTACGGCGAACCCAGCGCCCCGATCACCATCGGCCGGGTGGGCGTGCACGAGGTGGCCTTCCTGCCCCGGCACGGACGCAGCCACGAGTTCTCCCCGCACACCGTGCCCTACCGGGCCAACATGTGGGCGCTGCGGGCATTGGGTGTGCGACGGGTGTTCGCCCCGTGCGCGGCCGGCAGCCTGACCGCCGACCTCCCGCCGGGGGCGATCGTGGTGCCCGACCAACTCGTCGACCGCACCCGCGGCCGCGACGACACCTATTTCGACGCCGGCGGCATCCACGTCGAGTTCGCCGACCCCTACTGCCCGACGCTGCGCGCGGCGGCCGCCGAAGCGCCCGGCGTCGTCGACGGCGGCACCATGGTGGTGATCCAGGGCCCCCGGTTCTCCACCCGCGCCGAGAGCCAGTGGTTCGCCCGGCAGGGCTTCACCCTGGTGAACATGACCGGTTACCCGGAGGCCGTTCTCGCCCGGGAACTCGAGATGTGCTACGCCGCAATAGCTCTGGTCACCGACGTGGACGCCGGGGTCGCCGTGGGCGAGGGCGTCCGGGCGGTCGACGTGTTCGCCGAGTTCGAACGCAACATCGGGCCGTTCAAACAGCTGGTGCACCTGGCCATCGACCGGGTGGCCTCCGAGCGCGTGTGCACCCATTGCCTGGCGCACGAGGGTGTGGAGCTTCCCTTCGACCTGCCCTGACCGCGCTACCGGATGACCGCGATACTGGCAGGGTGAAGACACAGATCTGTGACCAGTACGGCATCGAATTCCCGCTGTTCGCCTTCAGCCACTGCCGCGACGTCGTCGCCGCCGTCAGCAACGCGGGCGGGATGGGTGTCCTCGGCGGGGTCGCCTTCCGGCCCGACCAGCTCGAGAAGGAGCTGTGCTGGATCGACGACCACGTCAACGGCAAGCCCTACGGCGTCGACATCATCGTGCCCGCCAAGTACGAGGGCAAGGGCGAGAACCTCACCCGCGACCAGCTCGCGCAGCGCATCCCCGACGAACACCGCGCCTTCATCAATGAACTGCTCGCCGCGCACGGCATCGAGATCGAGGAGCTGCGGGTCGCCTCCTCGGCGCTGTCCGGCAATACCGGGCAAAGCCTGCTCGAGGTGTCGCTAAACCATCCGATCAAGCTGATGGCCAACGCCCTGGGGGTTCCGCCGGACTACATGATCGAGGCCGGCAAGCAGCGCGGCATCCCGGTCGCCGCCCTGGTCGGGGCCAAGGAGCATGCCATCAAGCAGGTCCACGCCGGGGTCGACCTGATCGTCGCGCAGGGCACCGAGGCCGGCGGGCACTGCGGCGAGGTGTCCACGCTGGTGCTCATTCCTGAAGTGCTGGAAGCGATTTCGGAGATACCGGGCGGACGCGACGTGCCGGTGCTGGCGGCCGGCGGGATCGTCACCGGGCGGCAGATGGCCGCGTGTGTGGCGATGGGCGCGGCCGGGGCGTGGACGGGTTCGGTCTGGCTGACCACCGAGGAGGCCGAGACCGCCCCGCACACCAAACAGAAGATGCTGACCGCTACCTCGCGTGACACCGTCCGATCGGCCGGGCGCACCGGCAAGCCCTC
>JAGQTO010000102.1:2663-5743 GCA_020439025.1 Mycobacterium sp.
GGCGCTGCGCCGTATCGACAAGCTGGCCGAGACCGGCCACCCGGGCGCGCAGGCGCTGTCCACCTATTTCGTCGGGCAGGGCGTCGGCCTGATGAACAAGATCAAGCCCGCCCGCGAGGTGATCCTGGAGTTCATCGAGGACTACGTCGCCGCCGCCGAGCGGCTCGGTGGCACCCTCGAGGACTGATCCGGTCAGCCGGCGGCCAGTGGTAGCCGCACCTCGAATCGGGCGCCGCGGTCGAGATTGTGTGCCGACAGGGTTCCGCGGTGCGCCCGGACCAGGCCGGCGGCGATGGCCAGGCCGAGACCGGATCCGCTGGGCAGCGACGAATCAGCCCGCGGCACACGGTGATTGGACCCCCGATAGGCTACGTCGAACACCCGCGGCAGGTCGGTGGCGTCGATGCCCACCCCGGTGTCGTCCACCCGGGCCCAGGCCCCTTCCCGGTCGGCCCCGATCGACAGGGTGACCGTGCCCCCGGCCGGTGTGTGCGCGATCGCGTTGGCCACCAGATTGGACAGCACCCGCACCAGCGCCCGGTCGCTGCCGATGACCCGCACCGGCTGGGCGGGCAGGTCCACCCGGAGGGTCACCCCGGCGCGCTCGGCGGCGATCCGGTGGGTGCTCAGCACGTCGTCGACGACCTCGTCGAGGGCCACCCGCTCGTAGGGGGCGTTGACCGCGCCGGCGTTGATCTTGGCCATCTCGAAGAGGTCATCGACCATCTCCGAGAGCCGGATGCTCTCCTGCTCGATGTTCTTCGCCTGAGCCCGCACCTCGTCGTCGCTGACCACCCCGTCGGCGATGGCCTCCGACAGTGCCCGGATTCCGGCCAGGGGCGTGCGCAGATCGTGGCTGACGAAGGCGACCAGCTGGCGCCGGGACTTCTCGGCGGCCCGTTCGGCCTCCTGGATCTCCTGTTCCCACACCGTCCGGCGGGCCTGGAACCGGGCCAGCATCACCGCGGCGGGAAGCGTCACCACCGCCACCACCACCAGCACCACGGCGATGGTGCGGAAGGCGCCCCCGGTCATGAACCGGCTCGCGCAGAACACCCCGGCGAGGGTCGCCAGCGTCGGGATCAGCACCAGCGCGACCATACTCACGGTGATCGACCACGACCGCGCGAGGCGGATCACCAGTGCGCCGAACAGCACCACCGGCAGTGAACAACTCAACGCCAGCAGGGCGATCTGGGCCAGGCTATGCCCGGGCACCGTCACCGCCGGCGGAGGCGCCCCGCCACAGGTAGCCGCGGCCCCATACCGTCTGGATGCGGTGGTGCTGGCCGAGTTTGGACCGCAGCCGCTTGACGTGCACCGTGACCGTCGACAGGTCGCCGAAGTCCCAGTTCCACACCCGCTTGAGCAGTTCCTCCCGGGAAAACACGGTGTCGGTGTGGGCCAGGAAGAACATCAGCAGGTCGAATTCCCGGTTGGTCAGGCCCACCGGCTCGCCGTCCACCGTGACCGAGCGTGACGCCGTCGACACGGTGAGCGCGCCGACGGTGATCTCCAGCGGGATGGTCGAGGGTGCCGCCGGTGCGCGGCGCAGCACCGAGCGGACCCGCAGCGCCAGCTCCCGCGGGCTGAACGGCTTGGTCAGGTAGTCGTCGGCGCCGGCTTCCAGCCCGGCGATCCGGTCATCCTCCTCGCCGAGTGCGGTCAGCAGGATCACCGGCACCGAGTAGTCCCCGCCCTGGCGCAGGGTCCGGCACAGCGACAGTCCGTTGGGTCCGGGCATCATGACGTCGAGCACGGCGACGTCGATATGTTCGGTGCCCAGCAGGCGTAGTGCCTCGTTGCCGTCCCCGGCCACCCGGACCTCCAGGCCGTCGCGCTCGAGGTAGCGCCGCACGACGTCACGCACGACGGAGTCGTCGTCGGCGATCAGAACCCGGGCCGGCATGGCTCCGAGCCTAACGGCGGCCCGGGCTTCCAGGCCGGGTCGTCACGCTTTTGTCATGGCCGTTCATCCGTAGCGTTCGCGCAGCGCCCTGCGGTCCAGCTTGCCGATTCCGCGGCGCGGCAGTTCATCGACGATGTGCAGTTCGCGGGGCGCCGCGGTCGGGTCCAGCGACTGCTCCACCAGCTCCCGCAGTTCGGCCAGACCCGGCTCCGGCTCCATGGACGACACCACCACCGCGGCCGCCACCCGCTGGCCCAGCCGGTCATCGGGTACCCCGAACACCGCGCACTCGGCCACCGCCGGGTGCTTGCTCAGCACCCCCTCCACCGCAGCCGGCATGACCGTCAGGCCACCGCTGATGATCGCCTCGTCGGCACGTCCCAGCACCGCCAGTCGGCCCGAGTCGTCGAACCGGCCGATATCGTCGGTACGAAACCAGCCCCGGTGGGCGAACGGGTCGTCGGGAAGGGGATTGCGGTACCCGACGGCCAGGGTGGCGCCGCCGATGACGACCCGCCCGTCGGCGCCCGGCCCGGGGGCGTCGATACGCACCTCCACGCCGTCCAGTGGCACCCCGTCGTACACGCATCCGCCGGCGGTCTCGCTCGAACCGTAGGTCCGCACCACGGCGATACCCGCCTCGGCCGCACCGTCGAGCACCGGCCGCGGAGCGGGCCCGCCACCCAGCAGCACGGCGTCCAGGCCGGCCAGCGCCTCGGTCGCGGCGGGGTCGGCGAGTGCCTTGGCCAGCTGGTTGGACACCAGCGCGGTGTAGCGGCGTCCAGAACCCATCTTCGCCACCGCGCCGGGCAATCCGGAAGGGTCGAACCCGTCGGTGAGGCCGAGTTCGGCCGGCACCGTGCCGGCCAGCACGCTGCGAACCAGCACCTGGATGCCGGCGATGTGGTGGGCCGGCAGCGCCAGCAGCCAGGTGCCCGGACCGCCGAGGCGATCGTGGGTGGCCGACGCGCTGGCGATCAGCGCGGCCGGTGTCAGCATCGCGCCCTTGGGGGTGCCGGTGGTACCGGAGGTGGGGACCACCAGGGCGATCTCATCGTCGATCTCCTCGCCCACCCGCAGCGCCGTCGTCAGTACCGTGCTTTCCCGCAGGTTGCCCGCCGGCATGGGTAGCAGGGGGGCGTCGCGGCCGTCGAGGACGCCCTGCAGCGTC
>JAGQTO010000390.1 GCA_020439025.1 Mycobacterium sp.
GAGTCGAGCAGCCGGGCGACGGCGTACTCGTAGCGGGTGATCCGCAAGCCCTGGTGCCCTTCGCCAATGGGCAGGATGCAGCGGCCGCCATCGACGTAAACGAAATCGACGCGATCGACCAGCGACCCGCGCCAGAACACGTCCGCCAGGTGAATCGACACCGCGGGGTCGGGGAAGGTGGCCCACTTGAAAGACGGTTCCTTGGGCGCTCCGGGCGCGGACATTCCGTAGACGATGGTGAGGTCGATATCGGGTTTGTACACCGCCACTGAGCTGTGCGTTTCGATGTCGACGCCGGTCTTATCGCCGGGGCCGCTCCACGGGTCGAACCGATCACGGTAGGTCGGTCCCATCCGCCCGACACGCTGCCACTCCGTGTCATCGGAATTGGTGATGGTGTCCCGTAATTCGATGATGTTCACGTGATCCCCCCTGTGGGCCGGTGCTGAGGTGCGCGCCGATGCTACGCCCGGCACACGACAACAACCCGCTGCATTTCGATGTCGCGGCCTAACGGCCGCGGCACGCACCACCTGCTGCCCTTCCCCGATATAGGCCAGTGTCCGCGCTCGTGCGGGTGTGCTGTCAAGGCCGAAGCCGCCGCGGCGGTCGGCCGAAGGCCGAGCCTTGACAGCACACCCGCCCGCGGCAGAATCCAAGATCGGGGGAGGGGCCGAGGGGAAAACGCCGGCCAAATTACGACACCAGCGCCCGGTACACGCTGGAACGCGAAATACCAAGGGAGCGGGCAATATTCGTTCGAGAGGTACCAGCCTGGTCGAGGGCGCGAACGGCCTCGACTGTGGTCGCGGGGAGCTTCGGCCGTCCCGGCACCCGCCCGGCCGCCCTGGCGGCCGCCACCCCGGCCGCCGACCGCTCGACGGCCAACGCCCGCTCGAACTGCGCGACGGCGGCGAAGACGTGGAACACCAGCCGCCCGCCTGCGGTGGTGGTGTCGATGGATTCGGTCAGGGACCGCAGTTCGACGCCGCGGGCGTCCAGGTCCTCGACGACGCGCAGAAGATGGGGCAGGGATCGGCCGAGGCGGTCGAGCCGCCACACCATGAGCACGTCCCCGGCCCGCGCGTAGTTCAGTAGCGCCGCCAGCTCGGGGCGGTCGTCACGACTGCCCGACATGTGTTCTGTCCAAACCCGCTCTGCTCCTGCGGCGGTCAACGCCTGCACCTGCATGTCGGCGTTCTGGTGCGCGGTCGACACTCGGGCATAGCCAAGAACGGTCATCACCACTCCATCAGTAGTTCAGTAATTCAGTACCTCAGCAGGTGCGGCAGGGGATATTCAGACCCAACCGGCCCCGCAGGGGTCGGGCGGGAGCCCTAAAGACCGTAGGCACTGCGCTGCTGCCACCACGGGCTGATGGTGAGCAGTTCCCAACCGCGTGGCGACCAGTACAAGCCGCGGCCCGGAGGAATGCCGGTGATGTCGGCGACGCTGAGGACTGCCGTACGGGTGCTGCTGTAGGAGTAGCCGGGCTCGGATCGGCTGGTGCCGCCGCGGCGGCTGCGGGTGCGTCCGGGGGTGCTGACGCTGATGGTCATTCGGTCGTAGTCACCCGACATCCGGGACAGCATTTCGGCGGTGTCGCGATCGGCCATCCCCGACAGGACGAGCTTTTCGGGGAACAGCGTGAGAAAGCCCTCGGCGGCGCGGCCCCAGCGGGCCCGCGCCTGGGACAGGTCTTGGAACGCCACCACCAGGTGCAGACCCTGGCCGCCCGCCTCAGAAACGATGTTGGGCAACGGAACTGGGGCAGTGTTGGCGGCCTCATCGAGGACGAACGTCACCGGGGCGTCTTGGGTTTCGGTGCCGAGGTCCACGGCCTGGCGGCGATGGTATTGGGCCAGCCTGATTGACTCCAAGAATCCCGCGATGAGCGGGGCGTAATCGCGCTGCCGGTCGACCGGGGCGGTGATGTAGACGGTATCGGTGCTGCGCACGAAGGCGTGCACGTCGAAATTGGGGTCGATCCCGGCGCGCAGCGCCGAGCTGGACGTGTAGATGTTCATCACGCGCGCCAGGGTCGACGCAATGGATTCGCGCTCCTTGTCCGGGAGCGACAGCATCGAATCTAGCAGCGTGGCGGCGGTGTCAGCGCCGTCGATGCGGTCCTCCTGGGCGACGATGAGCACGGCTTCGGCCTCGGGACCGGTCGCGGTAGGTGACA
>JAGQTO010000103.1:0-171 GCA_020439025.1 Mycobacterium sp.
GATGATTCACCAGTGCCTCAGTGATGTGGGGGCCCAGTACGCTTGCCTCGCCGGCGATATCGGTTTCAACGTCGAGAACCTGCGGGCGGGCTTCTGGCAGCTGACCGTCGACGGGTTGGCCTGGGGGGCCATCTACGCGCTGGTGGCGGTGGGTTACACCCTGGTGTTCGG
>JAGQTO010000103.1:258-731 GCA_020439025.1 Mycobacterium sp.
GGCTTCACCCCGAGCGGCAACGCCTACAACCGCGGCGTCGCGCTGACTCTGCTGTACCTCGGCATCGCCATGATCTTCGCCATGCTGGTATCCGGCGCGGCCGCGGTCGGTCTGGAGGCGGTGGCCTACCGGCCGCTGCGGCGGCGCAACGCCCGGCCGCTGACCTTTCTGATCACCGCCATCGGCATGTCGTTCGTGCTGCAGGAATTCGTCCACTTCGTGCTGCCCAAGATCATCGACGGCTACGGCGGCAGCAACGCCCAGCAGCCGATCATCCTGGTTCAGCCCAAGACCCAGTTCCACATCTTCGGCGCGACGGTCTCCAACATCACGCTGATCATCATCGGTTCCGCCCTGGTGCTGGCCCGGCTCACCTACCTCGCCGTCCACCACACCAAATTCGGCCGTGGTATCCGCGCGGTGGCCCAGGATCCGACGACCGCCACGCTGATGGGGGTGTCGCGGGAACGCGT
>JAGQTO010000103.1:911-2327 GCA_020439025.1 Mycobacterium sp.
TGCTGGGCATCATGGAGAACTACGGGCAGGCGGTGTTCGGCACCCAGTGGCGCGATGTCGTCGCCTTCGTCCTGCTGGTGCTGGTCCTGCTGATCCGGCCCACCGGGATCCTCGGCGAGAGCCTCGGGAAGGCCAGGGTATGAGCGCTCACGCGGCAAGTGCGGCACTGGCGCCCGGTGATGCGCTGCGCCGGTGGTGGGCCGATCTCGGCCGAGTGCAGAAGTGGGGTTTCGGCGTGCTGGCCTTCGCCGCGCTCGCTCTGCTCCCGCTTTACACGCCGGGGTTCCTGGACACTCCCGGAATCAGCTTCGGCGGCACCATGGCCCAGTTCGCCATGCTGGCCATCATCGCCATCGGGCTCAACGTCGTCGTCGGCCAGGCCGGCCTGCTTGATTTGGGCTACGTCGGGTTCTACGCCGTCGGCGCCTACACCGTCGCGCTGCTCACCAGCCCGGACAGCCCGTGGAATCAGGTGGGGGTGGGGGGGTTCCTCAGCGAGAAGTGGGCCTGGCTGGCCTGTGTGCCGATCGCCATGGCCGCCACCGCGCTGGCCGGCCTGATCCTGGGCACTCCGACGCTGCGGCTTCGCGGGGACTACCTGGCCATCGTCACTCTCGGTTTCGGCGAGATCATCCGGCTGATGGCCGACAACCTCTCCGGGATCACCAACGGGCCCCGGGGTCTGAACGCGGTGGCCTACCCGCGTATCGGACAGAGCGAGGAGCTGCCCGACGGGGTGTTCTCCAGCGGCAACTCCTCCGGTGACGCCAACTACGGCACCTGGTGGTTCTGGCTCGGCCTGATCCTCATCGTCGTGATCCTGTTGCTGGTCGGCAACCTCGAACGCAGCCGGGTGGGCCGGGCCTGGGTGGCCATCCGGGAGGACGAGGACGCCGCAGAGGTCATGGGCGTCAACACCTTCCGCTTCAAGCTCTGGGCGTTCGTCATCGGTGCGGCGATCGGTGGGCTGTCCGGGGCGCTCTACGCGGGGCAGGTGCAGTACGTGGCCCCGCCGACCTTCAACATCATCAACTCGATGCTGTTCCTCTCGGCGGTGGTGCTCGGCGGCCAGGGCAACAAGCTCGGGGTGATCTTCGGGGCGTTCGTGATCGTCTACCTGCCCAACCGGCTGCTCGGCGTCGAGGTCATGGGCATCAACCTCGGCGACCTCAAATACTTGTTCTTCGGCCTGGCCCTGGTGGTCCTGATGATCTTCCGGCCGCAGGGGCTGTTCCCGGTGCGGCAGCAACTGCTGACCTACGGCAAGTCCGCCCGCCGATTGCTGGGCTCGGCCAGGGCTGGATCATGATCGAACCGGCGATCGACGAGGAGATGGCCGCCCTGCACCGGCAGATGCGGGCGGCCGAAGGTGAAACCCTCCTGCAGGCAACGGGCCTGACGGTGAAGTTCGGCGGC
>JAGQTO010000104.1 GCA_020439025.1 Mycobacterium sp.
GCGCCGGCAGACCCCGCAGCCCCACGCGCCGTACACCGCGACCGGATCGCCTTCGGCGAGCCCGCTGACCCCGGTGCCGGTGGCGTGCACCCAGCCTGCGGTCTCGTGTCCCAGGGTCATCGGCAACCGCCAGACGGAGGAGGCGTCCAATTCGTAGAGAACGTGAAGGTCGGAGTGGCAGGCCCCCGCGGCGCCGACTTTGACCAGGACCTCGCCGGGACCCGGCTCCGGCCGCGGTATCTCGGTCAACTCCGGTTCGCGGCCGAATCCCACCATTCGCAGTGCCCGCATCGCCTCTCCGCTCCCGTCCTTGCCACCCCGTCCTCGATTAGATCGGGTCCGGACCGTCGATGGGGGCGAATACGGCATGCTTGCGGGCGTGCTGTTGCTGAGCAGGATCACCGGCCGCGACGTGGTGGGCTCCAACGGCAATGCGGTGGGCCGGCTGGCTGACCTCACCGTCGCGCTGGGCCGCCCGGCCGGACCGCGGCTGGTCGAGCGGGTGGTCATCGCGCGGCGCCACGCCCCCCCGCTGGTGCTGTGCTGGGATGCGGTGGCCAATCTGCAGTCCGGTCGAGTGGTGCTCGGGCTGTGTGCCGACGAGGCGGCCGCTTTCGAGGTGAGTTCGGTCGCCGACGCGCTGGGCGAGGACGAGATTCTTCTGTCGCGCGACGTGCTGGACACCCAGGTGGTCGACGTCGTCGGCCAGCGGCTGGCCCGGGTCGCCGACGTGGTGCTGGCCCGCACGCCGGACGCCCGGTTGGAGGTTCTCGGCGTGGAGGTGGGTTTCGGCGGTGTGCTGCGGCGGCTGGGGTTGGGGTCGCTGGTCGCCCGACCCACCACCGACGTCGTCGCCTGGTCGGATCTTCACCTGACCTCCGAACGCGGGCAGGCCGTGCAACTGGCCGCCCCGCGGGCCGCGGTGCACCGCCTGGGTCCGCGGAGCCTGGCTGCGCTGGTCAGCCGGGTGGACACCGAATCGGCTACCGAGATCCTGGTCGGCCAGGACCCCGCGGTGGCCGCCGCCGCGGTGCGGGAAGCAAATCCCGACGTCGGCGAACGGGTGTTGCGTGCCCTGCCGGAGCCCCAGGCGAACCGGATCGTCGAGGCGATGCCGGCCGAGCACGCCCTGCGCTGGCGGGATCGGCTCTCCCGCCGGCCCGCCCTGCTGGGCCGCAGGTTCCTGCGCTCCGCGGTGTGGCCTCGGCGACGTCATCTGATCCGCGGTCGACGGAGATGAGGCTTCGGCGCCGGGACGCCCGGTGGGCCGCCCTGCTGGCTGTGGTGGGGCCGGGCCTGCTCGCCGGGCTGTCCGATGACGATCCTGCCGGGATCACCACCTATTCGGTGCTGGGCGCCGATCACGGCTACCAGTTGCTGTGGGTGCTGCTGCTGTCGACGGTCGCGCTGGTGGTGTTTCACGGGCTGGCGGCCCGGATGGGCGTGGTGACCGGCCAGGGGCTGATCGGTCTGGTGCGCCAGCGCTACGGGGTGGGGGTCGGCGGTGCGGTGCTCGCGGCCCTCGTCGTGGCGAACATCGGTACGACTTGCGCCGAGTTCGCCGGCATCGCAGCCGGTTTCGAGTTGTTCGGGGTGAGCCGCTATGTCAGCGTTCCGGTCGCCGCGGTGGCCGTGTCGCTGCTGGTGCTGCGGGGCAGCTTCCACCGGGTCGAGCGGCTGCTGTTGCTGGTGTCGACGGTGTTCCTGGCCTATATCGCCTCGGGCTTTCTGGCCCACCCGGACTGGGGCGCGGCACTGCGCGGGACCGTGGTGCCGACGATGCCGATGACCGGGGAGGCGGTGGCGATCGTGACCGCGACCCTGGGTACGACGCTGGCGCCGTGGGGCCTGTCGTTCATGCAGTCCTACGCGGTGGACAAGAAGCTGCGCACCGAGGACCTTCCCCTGGAACGGGTGGACGTGATCACCGGTGCGGTGCTGACCGGTGTGATCGGATTCTTCGTGGTGGTGGCCTGTGCGGCGACCCTGCACCGGGACGGCCTGCGGATCACCGATGCCGCCGACGCCGCGGTGGCGCTGCAACCGCTGGCCGGTGAGGCCGCGGCAACGCTGTTCGGGGTCGGGTTGATCGGGGCGTCCTTCCTGGCCGCGTCCATCCTGCCGCTGTCGACGGCGTACTCGGTGTGCGAGTACGCCGGCGTGGAGGCGGCGATCGACGACCCCTACCGGGAGGCCCGGACGTTCTATCTGACCTACGGGATCATCACCCTGGTCGGGACGGTCATCGTGCTGACTCCCGAACTGCCGCTGGTCGCCATCCTGGTGGGCACCCAGGTACTCAATGCGGTGCTGCTGGTGCCGCTGCTGATCGCGATGGTCGGGCTGGCGCGCGACCGCAACCTGATGGGCGGCTTCGCGACCGGTCGGACCGGAACCCTGGTCTACGGCGCGACCACCGCCGCGGTGGTGCTGTGCGTGGTCACCCTCGGCGCGACGGCGCTGTTCGGTTGACGGGATAGCCTGACCGTCGATGGGCATCGACACGTACCCGGCGAGCAAGACCGACGTTCCCGCCCTGGCGCGGGTTCTCGGCCGGGCTTTCCGTGACGACCCGGTGATCTGCTGGCTACAGCCCGACCCGGCCAGACGCGCCGCGACGCTGGCCGGGTTCTTCGCCGCGATGGCGCGGCATCATTTCCTGGCCGGCGGCGGGGTCGAGGTCGCGGTCTCGGAGTCCGGGGTCGGCGCCGCCGCGCTATGGGATCCGCCCGGACGCTGGGAGCAGACGACGCGGGAGCAGGTCGCCATGGTCCCAGCGGTGCTCCGCGCCTTCCGCGGCCGTTTGGGCATCGCCCGGGCTCTGGCCGAGGAGATGAAGGCCAGCCACCCGGAGGAGCCGCACTGGTATCTGGCGATGATCGGCAGCGATCCAGTGATGCGCGGCGGCGGGTTCGGCAACGCGTTGATGCGGTCGCGGCTGGATCGCTGCGACGCCGAGGGGGCTCCGGCCTACCTGGAGTCCAGTAACCCCGACAACATCGGCTACTACCACCGGTTCGGCTTCGAGGTCACCGGTGAGATCGCGATGCCGGGTGGCGGACCGCCGCTGTGGCCGATGTGGCGGGCGCCCCGGTAGGTCGGCGACGCGGGCCGACGCTGGGTACCACCACGACTATTGCCCGCCTCCGAGCGACAATCCCTCGGGTCGTGGGAAGCCGCGGCGCGCCGACCGGACCCCCGCGCGGCCCTGTCGCTCGAAGGCGGGCAAACCTATCATCACCCCCGAGACCTGCCGGGCCGGGAGTCGTCGCGCAGCGTCACCCGGAACTGCATGACCCGGTACGGCCAACCTCGGGCGGTGTTCCACTGCGACACAACCAATCCCACGCCACCGCGGACGTCGAGGCGGCTGCCCGGCAACAGGTAGCCCCCATAGAGCTGAGCGACCCGGCACTCGTCATGGTCCTCCGCGTCCCACGCGCAACCCAGCACCGGGCGCTGCACGGGGACCCGCGTCA
>JAGQTO010000105.1:0-1099 GCA_020439025.1 Mycobacterium sp.
AAGCGGGTGCGCGCGGCCTTCGCCGGCGAGAAGGCCAAGGACGACCCGTTCGCCAAGGTTCGCATCGCCGAGGCGGCCAGCGATATCGACGCGGCCTGGCTCCAACTGCGAGGCAACCTCGCCGAGGAGTACGCCCTGCTGTGCGAGGGCAGAGAGGTCCCGATGGAACTTCGGGCCAGGGCCCGCCGTGATCAGGTGCGTGCCACCGGTCGGGCCATCGCGTCGATCGACCGTCTCTTCGAGGCGGCCGGTGCCACTGCGCTCAACAGCGACCAAGCGCTGCAACGGTTCTGGCGTGATGCGCACGCAGGCCGGGTGCATGCCGCCAATGACGCCGAGCGCGCCTATGTGATGTACGGCAACCAGGAGTTCGGGCTGCCGCTCGGCGACACGATGGTGTGACGGTGACCTCCTTCATTCGCGAGGCCCAGTCCCAGAACGACATCACTTTCGATTCGACGTCCCGCCACGCCCAGGTGCGCTCCGGGGAGCGCGACGTGCGCCTGCATTATCACGAGGCCGGGGATGGCAACGCTGAGACGGTGGTGTTGCTGCACGGCGGCGGCCCAGGTGCGTCGAGTTGGTCGAACTTCGGCCGCAACATCCCCGAATTGGCCCGACATTTCCGGGTGATCGCCGTCGACCAACCGGGGTATGGCCACTCCGACAAGCACACCGAGCATGAGCAGTACAACCGCTACAGCGCCAACGTCCTACTGGCGCTGTTCGACGAACTCGGCATCACCCGCGCGGCCCTGGTGGGCAATTCGCTCGGCGGCGGCACCGCGGTGCGTTTCGCCCTGGACAACCCCGACCGGGCCGGCCGTCTCGTGCTCATGGGACCGGGCGGTCTGTCGGTCAACCTCTTCGCCCCCGACCCCACCGAGGGGGTGAAATTGCTGGGTCGCTTCACCGCCGAACCGACGCGGGAGAACATGGAGCGATTCCTGCGGATCATGGTCTACGACCAGAAGCTGATCACCCCCGAACTGATCGATGAGCGGTTCGCCATCGCCAGCACCCCGGAGTCTCTGGCCGCCGCCCGCGCAATGGGCAAATCGTTCGCCGGACCGGACTTCGAACTGGGCATGATGTGGCG
>JAGQTO010000105.1:1238-6531 GCA_020439025.1 Mycobacterium sp.
TGGGCGCAGCTGGAGAAGTTCGACGAATTCAACCGGCTGACCATCGACTTCCTGGGAGGAGCCCGATGAATATCCGTTCGCTGGGCTACCTGCGGATCGAGTCCACCGACGTCCCGGCGTGGCGGGAGTACGGCCTGAAAGTGCTCGGGATGGTCGAGGGCAGGGGAGCGATCGACGGCGCCCTCTATCTGCGGATGGATGACTTCCCGGCCCGGCTGGTCATCGTGCCCGGCGAGCGCGACCGGCTTCTGGAGTCGGGCTGGGAATGTGCCAACTCGGCGGGGCTGCAGGAGATCCGGCAAGCGCTGGACCTCGAGGGTGTGCCCTATAAGGAGGCCACCACAGCCCAACTGGCCGACCGGCGCGTCGACGAGATGATCACCTTCGCCGACCCGTCCGGCAACCGGCTGGAGGTTTTCCACGGTGCCGCCCTCGAACACCGGCGGGTGGTGACCCCCTACGGCCACCGGTTCGTCACCGGTGAGCAGGGTCTCGGGCATGTCGTGCTCTCCACCCGGGACGACGCCGAGGCGCTGCACTTCTACCGCGACGTGCTGGGATTCGCGCTGCGGGATTCGATGCGGCTGCCCCCGCAACTGGTGGGCCGTCCCGCCGACGGACCGCCGGCCTGGCTGAGGTTCTTCGGCTGCAACCCCCGCCACCACAGCCTGGCCTTCCTGCCGATGCCCACCCCCAGCGGCATCGTGCACCTGATGGTCGAGGTGGAGAACAGCGACGACGTGGGGCTGTGCCTGGACCGCGCCCTGCGCCGCAAGGTGCCGATGTCGGCCACCCTGGGCCGCCACGTCAACGACAAGATGCTGTCGTTCTACATGAAGACACCGGGCGGTTTCGACGTCGAATTCGGTTGCGAGGGAATGCAAGTGGCCGACGCGGACTGGATCGCCAGGGAGAGCACGGCGGTCAGTCTGTGGGGCCACGATTTCAGCATCGGGTCCTACGGCGCCAAGTAGCCCGGATGTCAGAATCCTCGATCGACCCGCGTGCCTTCCGGCAGGTGCTCGGTCAGTTCTGCACCGGGATCACCGTCATCACCACCATGGCGGACGGGGTTCCGCACGGCTTCGCCTGCCAGTCCTTCGCCGCGCTGTCCCTTGACCCGCCCCTGGTGTTGTTCTGTCCGACAAAGGCTTCCCGCTCGTGGAAAGCCATCGAAGCCAGCGGGACGTTCTGTGTCAACATTCTCTCCGAGCAGCAGCGTGAGGTTTGTGTCCGGTTCGGGTCCAGGGATCCCGACAAGTTCGCCGGTGTGGACTGGACCCCGTCGGGTTCGGGGTCCCCGGTTCTCGGGGGCTCGCTCGCCCACATCGACTGCGCGGTGGCCTCGGTGCACGACGGCGGCGACCATTTCGTCGTGTTCGGTGCCGTGCGTGCGCTGTCGGGGGTTCCCACGGTCAAACCACGGCCGCTGCTGTTCTACCGCGGCGAGTACACCGGTATCGAGCCCGACAAGAACACCCCGGCGCAATGGCGCGACGACCTGGAGGCTTTCCTGACCGCCACCACGCCCGACACCTGGCTGTAGCGCCTCCCCTTTTTGCGCGAGCCGACGTGAAAGTCACCTAAAAACCCGCGTGTTAGGGGGCTTTTACGCCTGTTCGCGCCAAGACAGCAAGGTTAGCTAGCGTCCCAGGCGGTGCAGCGCCTTGTCGATGTCGGCGATCGGGACGGTGTCGTGCACGGCAGCCTTGCGACGGTCGGCATCGGCAGTGCGGAGCCGCGTCCATCATCGGCTGGTGGGTATATTCGCCTGCAAGGAGGCCGATGCCATGAGTCGATCCCGACCGGCGTCCATCCTGCTTGCGGGGCTTCTGGCGATCGGATGCAGTGGTTCTTCGGCCACTGCGGCGGAGGCCGTGTTTCCAGCGAACCTCGCAGGGCATGCCATCTTGCCGGCGCCGACGTTTCTCGCCCCGCCAGCCGATGCCCCCGCGTCGCTGCAGACCAGCGGAAAAACAGCACCGCGACCCGCCTCGGGTGATGTCGTGCCTCCGTTCGCCGGTCAACCGGCCCAAGGTCACTCGGCGATCCGGCGGGCGCCTGACGGAAGCTTCTGGCTGGTGAGCGATAACGGCACCGGGAGAAAAGACAATGCCGCAGACTTCATGCTGCACCTGAGTCGATACCGGGTGGACTTCGATAGCGGCAGCTTTGACCGTCTAGAGACGGTCTTCCTGAGTGACCCGCAGAGTCGGGCACCTTTCCCCATTGTCACCGCCGGTACTGCCGAGAGGTACCTGACCGGAGCTGATTTTGATCCGGAGAGTCTTGCATTCACTGCCGATGCGATATGGATAGGCGACGAGTTCGGCCCGTATCTGCTCAAGTTCGATTCGCGGGGGCGCCTTCTGGAGGTCTTCGACACCCTTATCGACGGCCGTCCGGCCCGCTCGCCGGACCATCCGGATGGTTCTTCATCGGCTCGGGTGCAACGGTCGAAGGGGCTCGAAGCCCTGGCCGCTTCGCCAGACGGTACGGTGCTCTACCCCATGCTGGAAGGTCCGTTGTACGAAGATGCGGTTTCCGACGCCAGAGTGGTCCGCATTCTTGAGTTCGATGTTGCGGGGCGCCACTGGACTGGTCGGCACTGGAAGTACGTCCTGCACAAACCGTCGCACGCGGTGGGGGACGTGGCGATGATCGACGCGACGACGGCTTTGGTAATCGAGCGTGATCTCGGCTTCGGGACGGTCGATAGGGCCTGTCCAGCTGGCCCGAATCACTATGACTGCTTTCCGGATCCGGCCAAGTTCAAACGGGTGTACAAGATCGAACTTGACCAGCGCAGGGTCGGCGATTCGGTGCGCAAGATCGGCTACGTGGATCTGATGTCCATCGCCGATCCGAGGGGGCGGGCGTTGAAGCCGCTGACGAACGGGGTGCTGGCGTTTCCGTTCGTGACGATCGAGGGTGTCGACGTGGTCGATGACCGCCACATCGTTGTGGGCAACGACAACAACCTGCCCTACTCAAGGAGCCGAGAGCCGACGCGGGTCGACGATAACGAACTGGTGTTGGTCGAGGTCGCAGAGTTGCTGAATGCCCGCTGACAACAACTATCGGGTCAGCCAGGGACCCAGGCGGTGCAGCGCCTGATCGATGTCGCTTGCCGGACCGGCGAAGGAGAACCGGACCGAGGCGTTGCCGCGGACGGTGTCGAAGTCCACTCCGGGCGCGATCGCCACACCCGTGTCGGCCAGGAGTCGCTCGCAGAACCGCAGCGAGTCGGCAGTGAAGTCCGAAACGTCGGCGTACACGTAGAAGGCGCCGTCGGCGGGCGCCACCCGGGTGATGCCCAGCTGGTGAAGGCCCGCGATCAGCGTTTCGCGGTTGGCCGCGTAATGCCGCAGGTGGCCCTCGGCCTCGGCGCGGGCCTCAGGGGTGAACGCGGCGACCCCGGCGTGCTGGGCCAGCACGGGCGGACAGATGGTGAAGTTGCCGGTCAGGCAGTCCACCGCCCGCAGCAGTTCCCCGGGCACCAGCAGCCAGCCCAGCCGCCATCCGGTCATCGCGAAGTACTTCGAGAAGCTGTTCACCACGACGGCGTTGCGAGAGGTCTGCCATGCGCACGAGGTTTCCGGCGCACCCGGATACACCAGTCCGTGGTAGACCTCATCGCTGATCAGCCGCACATCCCGGGCGTCACACCAGTTGGCGATCGCGGCCAGTTCGGCGGGCGGGATGACGGTACCGGTGGGGTTGGCCGGACTTGCGACGACGACCCCTTTCACCGGCGGATCCAACTCGTCGAGCATCTGCGTGGTCGGCTGGAACCGAGTGTCCGGGCCGCACTCGATCTCGACGACCTCGCAGCCCAGCGCCGACAGCATATTGCGGTAGCAGGGGTAGCCCGGGCTGGCGATGGCGACTCGGTCGCCGACGTCGAAGCAGGCCAGGAACGCCAGCAGAAAGCCGCCGGAGGAACCGGTGGTCAGGACCACCTCGTCGACGGTGATATCGATCCCGTACGTGGCGTTGTACGAACGTGCGATGGCCTCGCGCAGCTCCGGTATTCCCAGTGCGACGCTGTATCCCAGTGAGCCGCTGCGCAGCGCCCGTTCGGCGGCGGCCAGCACGGGTGCCGGAGCCCCGGCGCCGGGCTGACCCGCAGACAGGTTCACCAGATCGCCGTGGGTGCGTTGGCGCTCGGCCGCGGCAAGCCAGACGTCCATGACGTAGAACGGCGGGATGCCGGCCCGGCGCGCGACGTTACCGCTCACCCGGTCAGGCTAGAACACGCGCTAGAACACTTCGTCCTCGAGCGCGCGCAACTGTTCGCGGGGCGGCCCGAACAACTGGGCGCTGCTGTACGCGCGCTTGAAGTACAGGTGCATATCGTGCTCCCAGGTGATGGCGATCCCGCCGTGCAGCTGGATGGCCTCGCCGGCCACCGTGCAGAACGCCTCGGTGGCCGCGAGCCGGGCCAGCGCCGCCCTTACCGGCCCGGGGGATGCGACGGCGTCGCCCACCGTGGCCCGGGCGGCCTGCACCGCGACGTAGAGGTCTGCCATCCGGTGTTTGAGCGCCTGGAAGCTGCCGATCGGGCGGCCGAACTGGACCCGCTGTTTGGTGTAGTCGACGGTGAGTTCCAGACACCGCTGCGCCGCCCCGACCTGCTCGGCGGCCAGCAGGATGGCGGCCATGTCGGCGATGCCGGGGTCGGTGGCGATCTGCATCGAGCCGCCGGGCCTGACGCGGGCCAGCCGACGGGTCGGGTCGAGGCTCTGGCGGGGTTCGGCGGTCACGTCCGTCCACCGCAGGATGCGGCCGTCGGTCACGGCGAGAACCACATCGGCGGCGGCGCCGTTGACCACGTAGTCGTGGTCATCGAAGACCACCGCGCCGACCGACTCCCCGGTCGCCAGTCGCCCCAGCGCCGCGGCGTCGGGATCATCGGCCGCCAGCAGGGCCAACTCGGCCAGCGTGGTGCCCAGCAGCGGAGTCGGCACCAGGCCGCGGCCCAGCTCTTCGAGAACCGCTGCGGCGTCGGCGAATTCGCCGCCTGCACCGCCCAGTGACTCCGGCACCACGAGCGCGCCCACCCCGACCTGCTCGCACAGCATGGCCCATAGCGACTCGTCGTAGCCGAGCGGCGACACCATGGCCCTGCGCACCGCGGCGGGGGCGGCGTGTTTGTCGACCAGGGCCGTGACACTCTGGCGCAGCAGGTGGCGTTCGGATGTGGTCGTCACAGTTCTCTTCTCATCGATGTTCAACCACCATTACAGGGCCGCCAGCACTCGCATTACAGGGCCGCCAGCACTCGCCGCCG
>JAGQTO010000105.1:6628-11867 GCA_020439025.1 Mycobacterium sp.
GCCCGGGCCGCCAGCAGCGCGGCGTCGGAAGCGGCGGCCTTGGCGGCGCTGACATCACGCACGGTGTCCGGCGAGTCCTCGGCCAGCGCGACCGCCGCGCCGAAGACCAGCGGGCGGGCCAATTCCAGCGCGATGTGGACATCGGCGAGCTTGTGCTTGATCGCCTGGTAGCTGCCGATCACCCGGCCGAACTGGGTTCGCGTCCGCGCGTAGTCCACCGACATGGCCAGCATCGCCTGTCCGGCCCCGACCAGCTGGGCCGCGGTGATCAGGACGCCGTACTCGTGGGCGCGAGCGAGGTCGGCGGGGCGGGCCGCCCCGGCGGGTGCGACATCGAAAAGTCGGCGGCTGGGATCGACGGAGTCGTGCGAGGAGCCGGGGGTCGCCTCCGCGACGGTGCCGTCGCGCGCCAGCAACACAAGGTCGGCAACCTCGGCGTTGGGTGCACGCGGTACCGCCGGGGGCATCGCCACCGTGGCGATCATCTCGCCGCTGGCCAGCTCGGCGCACCGCCGGTCGCCGGCCAGCAACACCGGGGCCACCGCGATCGACTCGGCGACCGGCCCGGGAACGCACCACCGGCCCAGGCATTCGGCGGCGACGACGAGGTCCACCGGTCCGGCGCCGAGACCCCCCGCCTCGTCCGGCACCGCCAGCGCGGTCACGCCCAGCTCGGCCAGCAGAGCCCACAGCCCTCTCCCCGGTCCGGTGTCGCCGGCGGCCCAGGAGCGGATGACGCCGGGGACATCGGCACGTCCCAGCGCCGCGTCCAAACTTGCGGCGAAGGCGCGTTGCTGCTCGTCGAGGGCGAACCTCATCGCTGCGCGCCCTCGCGGGGCAGGCCGAGGATCCGCTCGGCGATGATGTTGCGCTGAATCTCGTTGGTACCCGCATAGATCGGCCCGCCCAGCGCGAACAACAGTCCCTCCATCCACGGGTCGGCCAGTTCCGCTTCGGGCCCCCGCAGTTCCACCGCGGTCTGGTGCAGCGCCACATCGAGGTCGGACCAGAACACCTTGGTCACCGACGACTCGGCGCCCAACTCCCCGCCGTCAGCCAGTCGGGTCGCGGTCCCGACGGTGTGCAGCCGGTAAGCCTGCGCCTTGATCCAGGCGTCGGCCACCCGGTCGGCGAAGGCGGGGTCGGCACCGCCGGCCCTCCAGGCACGCACGAGTCGCTCGGTGGCGGCGAGGAATCTGGCCGGGCTGCGCAGCGACATTCCCCGCTCGTTGCTGGTGGTGCTCATCGCCGCGCGCCAGCCGTCGTGCACACCGCCGATCACATCGCGATCGGGTACGAACACGTCGTCGAGGAATATCTCACCGAATCCGGTTGTCCCGCCGAGTTGTTCGATCGGACGTACCGTCACGCCGTCGGCCCGCAGGTCGAACATCAGGTAGGTCAGCCCGCGGTGACGCCGGGCGGAGGGATCGGAGCGGAACAGCCCGAAGGCGCGATCGCCGAACACCGCTCGGCTGCTCCAGATCTTCTGGCCGTTGAGCAGCCAGCCACCGTCGGTGGGTGTCGCGGTGGAACGCAGGGAGGCCAGGTCGCTGCCCGCCTCGGGCTCCGACCAGGCTTGGGCCCAGATCTGTTCGCCACTGGCCATCGCCGGCAGGATGCGGTCGCGCTGTTCGTCGGTGCCGTGGGCGAACAGCGTCGGCGCGAGCATGGACGTGCCGTTGGCGCTGGCCCGGCCGGGAGCGCCGGCGCGGAAGTACTCCTCCTCGAAAACGATCCACTGCAGCAGGGTGGCGTCGCGCCCGCCGTATTTGGCGGGCCAGGTGGGCACCGACAGGCCGGCGTCGAAGAGCACCCGGTCCCAGTGCCGATGTTGGTCGAATCCCTCGGCGGTGTCATAGGACCGGGTGGGGAAGTGATCGGTGTTGGCGGCCAGGAAGTCGCGCACCTCCTCGCGAAACGCGCGGGTGGCCTCGTCGTAGCCGAGATCCATCAGATCATCTCCCGCAGAATTGGTTTGACGACCTTGCCCCCGGCGTTGCGCGGCAACTGCTCGAGAAACACCACCGACCGGGGTGTCTTGAAATTCGCCAGATGACGCCGGGTGTGGGCGATGACGGCGTCCTCATCGAGATCGGCGCCGGGGCGCCGGACCACGAAGGCGCGGCCGACCTCGCCGAGACGGTCGTCGCCAACCCCGATCACCGCGGCGTCGGCCACCCCGTCCAGCCGTGCCAGCACCTGCTCGACCTCGGCCGGGTAGACGTTGAACCCGCCGCAGATGTACATGTCCTTGAGCCGGTCGGTGATTCGGAGGTTTCCCGCGGTGTCGATGGTGCCGATGTCACCGGTGTGCAGCCAGCCGTCGGCGTCGATCGCGGCGGCGGTGGCCTGCGGGTCGTCGAGGTAGCCCAGCATCACGTTGGGTCCGCGCAGCAGGACCTCGCCCGCTCCGGCGTCGTCGGGGTTCGCGATGCGCGCCTCGAAGCCGGCGATGGGGCGTCCGCAGGTCGTGGCGACGGTCACAGGATCGTCGTCGGGTCGGCACATCGTGCCGAATCCGCTGGCCTCGGTGAGCCCGTAGGCGGTCAGCACGATGTCGAAGTCCAGTTCGGCCTGCATGCGTTCGATGAGGACGACCGGCACGACGGCCGCGCCGGTGACGGCGAACCTCAGTGAGGCGAGGTCGTAGTCGGCGCGGGCGGGATGGTCGAGCAGGCTCGAGTAGATCGTCGGCGGTCCGGGCAGCACGGTCACCCGCATGTCCTGAACGGTGCGCATGGCCTGTTCGGGTTCGAAGGTGAGCTGCGGAATGAGTGTTGCGCCGGTCTGCAGACAGGCCAGAATCCCGGCCTTGTAGCCGAAATTGTGGAAGAACGGGTTGATGCACAGGTAGCGGTCGGCACTGGTGATCCGGCCGCAGTCGGCCCACGCCGCCGATGCGGCCAGTGACTGCCGGTGCGCGCACGCGACGCCCTTGCTGCGGCCGGTGGTTCCGGAGGTGAACAGGATGTCGGAGACGTCATCGGGCCGCACCGCCGCCGCCCGGGTGTCGACCTCGGCGAGTGGAACCTGCGGGCCGGTCAGGAACTCATCCCAGGTTCCGTCGGGTTCCTCGATGGGCACCCGGACGATGTGCCGCAGCGCCGGCAGCGAGGCGCGGTCCAGATCGGCGACCCGGTCGACGCCGAGGAACCTGCCCATCGCGATCAGAACCGGAGCGCGCGTACGGGCCAGGATGTCGGCGGCCTCCTCGGCCGTGTAGCGGGTGTTGATCGGCACCACCACACCGCCCGCGTAGTGGATTGCCAGGCAGGCGACGACCCAGTGCCAGGTGTTCGGTAACCAGATGGCGACCCGGTCGCCGGGGTGCACCCCCAGCCCGGCGAGGGCGGCGGCGGTGTGCCGGACCTCCTGATGCAACTCGGCGAACGTCAGACGCCGTTCGTCGGTGAGGACGGCGGCGTCGTCGGCGTGGTCGAATGCCATCCGGTACAGCACCGCCGGCGTAGTGAGGCGGTGGGTACCGTCCGGGCCGCCGGTTGCCACTGTCGCGCTCCTACCTGGCACAAGGCCGACAAAGCAAGTGCTTGGTAGGTTAGCCTACTGAGGTGATCGCGGTCGAGGAGTTCCGGGCTGAGGTCCGCCACTGGCTGGCCGAGAACCTGGCCGGCGACTACGCGTCGTTGAAGGGCCTCGGCGGACCCGGTCGTGAGCATGAGGCCTTCGCCGAACGGCTCGCCTGGAACCGCGCGCTGGCCGCCGCCGGATTGACCTGTCTGGGATGGCCGGTCGAGCACGGCGGCCGCGGCCTTTCGGTGGCCCACCGGGTCGCCTTCTACGAGGAGTATGCGCACGCCGATGCCCCGGACAAGGTCAACCATCTCGGCGAGGAACTCGTCGGTCCCACCCTGATCGAGTACGGGACACCCGAACAGCAGCGAAGGTTCCTGCCCGCGATCCGCGATGTCACCGAACTGTGGTGCCAGGGCTATTCGGAACCGGGCGCGGGCAGCGACCTGGCCAACGTCGCCACCTCGGCGGTCCTCGATGGCCAGCAGTGGGTCATCAACGGCCAGAAGGTGTGGACCTCGCTGGCGCACTGGGCGCAATGGTGCTTCGTCCTGGCGCGGACCGAGCGGGGTTCGCGACGTCACGCCGGTCTGTCCTACTTGCTGGTTCCCCTCGACCAGCCTGGCGTTGAGATCCGCCCGATCGTGCAACTCACCGGTGACTCGGAGTTCAACGAGGTGTTCTTCACCGACGCCCACACCGACGCGGACATGGTGGTCGGCGCGCCCGGCGACGGCTGGCGGGTGGCGATGGGAACGCTGATGTTCGAGCGCGGCGTCTCCACGTTGGGACAACAGATCCGTTACGGGCGTGAACTTTCCGGCCTGGTCGACCTGGCTCGCGAGACGGGCGCGGCCGATGACCCGATGATCCGGGAGCGCCTCACCCGGGCCTGGGCCGGCCTGCAGGCCATGCGGTCCTTCGCGCTGGCGACGATGGATGCCGAGGATGGCGGCCCTGCTGCCGGAAAAGACGCCGCCGGCCACGACTCAGTGTCGAAGCTGTTGTGGGCCAATTGGCACCGCGATCTGGGTGAACTCGCCATGGAAATCCGGGGCAAGGCCGGACTCGTGCTGGTGGACAACGAGTTCGACGAGTGGCAGCGGCTGTTCCTGTTCTCGCGTGCCGACACCATCTACGGCGGATCCAACGAGATTCAACGCAACATCATCGCCGAGCGGGTGCTCGGCCTGCCGAGAGAGGCCCGCGGCTGATGGGGCCATTGTCGACCCCTCCGGAGGAGACCGGCGGCCACCAACTGCTGGAGGGCAAGGTCGTCGTGATCACCGCGGCCGCCGGCACCGGGATCGGCTCGGCCACCGCCCGCCGGGCACTCCTGGAGGGCGCCGACGTGATGATCTCCGATCACCACGAACGCCGGCTCGATGAGACCCGGGAGGCCTTGGCTGGTTTGGGATCGGGTCGGGTCGAGTCGGTGCTGTGCGACGTGACCTCCTCGGCCCAGGTTGACGACCTTATCTCCTGCACCACCGCCCGGCTGGGACGGATGGATGTGCTGGTCAACAACGCCGGCCTGGGGGGCAATACCCCGGTGATCGAGATGACCGACGAGGAATGGGACCGGGTTCTCAACGTGACCCTCACCTCGGTGATGCGCGCCACCCGGGCCGCGCTGGGGTACTTCCGCGACGCCGGCCACGGTGGCGCGATCGTCAACAACGCCAGCGTTCTGGGCTGGCGGGCC
>JAGQTO010000106.1 GCA_020439025.1 Mycobacterium sp.
AGTTCCTGAACGCAGAAATCGTCGAAACTGCCGGCGTCGGGCATCGTCATCGGCAGTCCGGTGGCGGTCAGGGACGTGTACATGCCGTGGGCCTCCAGCATGGTGATGCCGACCAGAGCCGCGTCGCCGTGAACGTGGTCGATGCTGGCGTAGAAGTCGAAATGGTCCTCGCTCTGCACGATCCCGAAGGAGAAACAGCCCCATTCCAGCGGAGTCGGAATCGCCAGAATGTGTTTGCGAGCGTCGTCGGCATCCATGTTCCCGTGCGCGACGGGCTCGAATTCGATGTCGGCGGGGTCGGCGATGCTGCGCCTGACGATGTCGCCGGCACCGTCGTATTCGAACCAGCTCCGATAGGTGTCGTGCCGACGCAGGTAGGCGTTGACGGCATGGTTCATCGCCTCGATATCGCATCGGCCAGGAACTTCACAGGTGGCGATGATCTGCCGGGAATAGTCAAGGCCGGCGGCCTCCTGGTGGTAAACGCCCCGGATGTGCTGGGCCTGCATATAGCTGACAGGCACCGCGCTGACGGGGGCACTGCGGGCCGTCTGCGCCGCTTCCGCGGTCGGGTGCCAGGAGATCACTTCACCCGGGGTCGGCGTCCAGTCATCGACGGTGCCGACCGTGATTTTCCCGATCTGCAAAAGTCCCCTCCCGCTGCACGCCGACGACGGCGTGGGCCCGGCAACACTGCCCACCACGATATCCCCGATGGCCGCGCACCTGTCCCGTCGGGATGTTGATCACAGCCGTCCACCGGCACCGGCCTCCGAACGGGATCGGCCCCGCACCGCGTGCCATACTGGCGGTCGGGAGATGAGCCTGTCGTGGTGCGGCGAGCCAGCCCGGCCGAAGCCGATCAGCTCCGTCCCCGGCGCCCACGCCGCCTCCCGCATGACACCGAAAACCTCACCGGCCTTAGAGGGGAGAGCGACGCTTGTCATCGACCGAGCAGCCCTCGCCGGGGTCCGATCGCTTCGCGATCATCGGCTACGCGGCGCGTTTCCCGGGTGCTGCGGATGCTGACCAGTACTGGGAACTGCTGCGCAACGGTCGGGAAGCGATCACCGAAGTCCCGCCCGACCGCTGGGACATCGATGAGTTCTACGACCCGGACCCGGGTGCCCCCGGCAAGGTCGTGACCCGCAGGGCGGGCTTCGTCGACGACCCCATCGGTTTCGACGCACCGTTCTTCGGGGTGTCGGCGAGGGAAGCCAACCTGATGGACCCGCAGCATCGAATGCTGCTGGAAACCGCCTGGCGGGCGGTGGAACATTCCGGTACCGCGCCGACGGATCTGGCAAGCACCCGCACCGGGGTCTTCGTGGGCCTGTCCACCCATGACTACCTCGGGATGGCCTCCTCCGAGCTGAGTTACCCCGAGATCGAGGCCTATATGGCGATCGGTACGGCCGGGGCGGCGGGCGCGGGGCGGATCAGTTACCGGTTGGGGCTGCAGGGCCCGGCGGTCACCGTCGACACCGCGTGCAGCTCGTCGCTGGTGGCGATTCACCAGGCGTGTCAGGCACTTCGGCTGGGCGAATGCGATCTCGCGCTGGCCGGCGGGGCTAACGTGCTGCTCAGCCCGGCCACCATGATCACCTTCTCGCAGTCGCGGATGCTCGCCCCCGACGGCAAATGCAAGACGTTCGACGCGGCGGCCGACGGGTACGTACGCGGCGAGGGCTGCGGCGTGATCGTGGTCAAGCGGCTCGCCGACGCGCTCCGCGACGGCGATCGGATCCGGGCGGTGATTCGCGGCAGTTCGGTCAACTCCGACGGTGCGTCGGGCGGGCTGACGGTGCCCAACGGCGTCGCGCAGCAACGGGTCATCACCGAGGCGCTGGAATGCGCCGGCCTGGCACCCGGCGACGTCGGCTACCTGGAGGCGCACGGCACCGGAACCTCGCTGGGCGACCCCATCGAGGTCCAAGCGGCGGCCGCCGCACTCGGCCGCGGCCGCGACAGCGCCCATCCGCTGTTGATCGGTTCGGCCAAGACGAACATCGGGCACCTGGAGGCCGCCGCGGGTGTTGCGGGCGTCCTGAAGGTCGTCCTCTCGCTGGAACACTCGGCACTGCCCAAACACCTCAACTTCCGGCGGCCCTCGCCGCACATCCCCTGGGACCGGATCCCGGTACGGGTGGTCGACGAGGCTATGGACTGGCGGCGCGCCGAACGACCCCGCATCGCCGGTGTCAGTTCGTTCGGGTTCTCCGGCACCAACGCCCACGTCATCCTCGAGGAGGCACCCGAGCCGGATCCGTCGGCCCCGGAGACTCCGAGCGGGAGCGTCGATGACCGTCGGTTCATGGTGCTGCCACTGTCGGCGCGCACCCCGGCCGCCCTGGCCGAGACCGCGGAGAGCTACCGCGACTGGCTCGACCGCCATCCGGAGGCGACGCTGGCCGGGGTGTGTCTGACCGCAGGCGCCGCACGTGCCCACTTCGAGCACCGCGGCGCGTGCGTGGTGAATTCGGTCGAGTCCGCACGGGAGTTGCTCGCGGCGCTGGCCGACGAACGGCCGGCTCCCGGCCTGGTCCGCGGCGACCGCGCCGACGCCCCCAAGACCGCGTGGTTGTTCCCGGGGCAGGGCAGCCAGTACGCGGGCATGGCGCGGGAGTTGTTCGAGACCGAGCCGGTGTTCGCCGAGACGGTCGTCCGCTGCGCCGGGGCCGTCGCCGACATGCTCGATGCCCCCCTGCTGGACGTCATCTTCGACGCCGACGGCGGGCAGACGCTGCAGCAGACCCGCTACGCCCAGCCCGCGATCTTCGCGGTGGAGATGGGCCTGGCGAGGTTGTGGCAGTCCTGGGGCTTCGAACCGGACGTACTGCTCGGGCACAGCGTCGGCCAGTATTCGGCGGCCTGCGTCGCCGGTGTGTTCAGCCTCGAGGACGGCGCCCGACTGCTGGCCGAGCGGGGCCGCCTCTTCGGGGACCTGCCGGCCGGCGGACGGATGTGCGCGATCTTCGCCGACCCGGATAGCGTCGAGCGCCTGACCGACAACTTCCCCAGTCTCTCGGTGGCCGCCTACAACGGCGCCACCACGGTGCTGTCCGGCCCCGGGGCCGACCTCGAACTCGCGGTGGCCGGTTTGACCGGCGACGGGGTGCGCTGCGACTGGCTGGACACCAGCCACGCCTTCCACTCGGCGCTGCTGGATCCGGCCCTTGAAGAATTCGAGTCCTATGCCAACGGCTTCGATTTCGCAGCGCCACAACGGATTCTGGTCTGCAACCGGACGGGCGCCGCCCTCGGCCGCAGCGCACGACTCGACGGCGCCTACTGGCGCCGCCACGCCCGCCAGCCGGTCGAGTTCGCCAAGGGCGTGGCGACGCTGGCCGAACTCGGCTGTGCCCTGCTGCTCGAGGTCGGCCCGCAGCCAGTTCTCACCGCCGCGGCGCTGCGGGCCTGGCCGGATCCGGCGACCGCACCCAAGGCCATCGCGTCGTTGCGCCGCAACCGCGCCGACCACCGCCAGATCGCCGAGGCCGTCGCGGAGACCTACGCCGCGGGACATCTGCCCGACTTCGCCGCCCTCCTGGGCGGCCGGGCCGCCAAGGTCGACCTGCCCACCTACCCTTTCCAGCACCGCCGGTACTGGTACCGCGACGGCGACCACCCGATCCAGCAGCCGGTAGAGCAGCCGCCGAGCGCGGACACGGCCACCCGCACCGCGACCGTGCGACTCCTGGAAGACGGCAGGATCGAGGAACTCGCCGCACTGCTGGACGGCGACGGGCGCAGCGGCGGCGCCACGACCACCGCCGAGGTTCTCAACCGGCTCGCCGCCGCGCACAACCGGCAGCGCAGCGCCGAGTCCCTTTCCGACATTCGCTACGAGATCCGCTGGCACACGGCCGCTCCCACCACTGCGCCGGACTCCGCCCTTAACGACACCGCCTGGCTGATCATCGGCGACGCCGACGAAGCCCTGCGCCCCGCAGTCGAAACGCTCACCGCGCGCGGGTATCGGCACCACACCATCAGCCTGCCGACATCCGATGCCGACGAGGAGACCCTGGCCGCCCGATTGCGTGCCGCCGCACACGACGAAGTGGAACTGCGAATCCTGTGCCTCGGAGCATTGGACGCGGCCGGACCGCCGTCGATGCGCTCGCTGTTGCGGACGCAACACCGGGTTCTTGGCGGTACGGCGCGGGTGTTCCGGGCCGCGGCAGCCGCTGACCTCCGCGCACCGATCTGGGTGGTCACCCGCAGTGGGCAACGGGCGACCGACCACGACACCGTGGCACCTCAGCAGAGCAGCGTGTGGGGATTCTGTCGCGCCGCCGCACTGGAATACCCGCAGGTATGGGGCGGCCTGGCCGACCTGTCCGACGCCGGCGCCGCTGAGTGGTCTCAGCTGATCGACCACGTCCTGTCCCCGTCGCCGGGCGAAGACCAGATCGCGCTGCGCGGCCCCGACGTCCACCTTCCGCGGCTGGTGCGGCGCGCCGCGGAGCCGAATCCGGCATCGCTGGAATTGCGTTCCGAAGCAACGTATCTGGTGACCGGCGGGCTGGGTTCGCTCGGTCTGGAAATCGCCGGTTACCTGGCCGCCCACGGCGCCGGACAACTGGTGCTGACCAGCCGTCGGGCACCCGACGAAGCCGCCCGGCATCGGATCGACGCACTGCAGGAACAGCACCGCTGCGCTATCCGGGTGATCGGGTCCGATGTAGCCGACCCGCACGACGTCGCCCGACTGTTGTCCACGATCGAGAACGAACTGCCACCACTGGCCGGCATCGTCCACGCCGCGGGCGAGAACAGCACTGCCGCACTGAGCGCGCTGGAGGGCGCCGAACTCGATCGGGTGTTCGCCGGCAAGGTGTGGGGCGCTTGGCATCTCGCCGAGGCGGTCGCGGATCTGCCACTGGACTTCTTCCTGTCCACCTCATCGATCTCCTCGGTGTGGGGCAGCTTCGGCCAGAGCGCCTACAGTGCGGCCAACGCCTTCCTCGACGGACTGACCTGGCGGCTTCGCGGGCAAGGTATCCCCGCCGTCGGCGTCAACTTCGGGCCGTGGTCGGCAGGGATGGCCGACCCGGACGCCCGCGCCCAACTCGACCGGCGCGGCGTGAAAACACTGTCGCCCGCCGACGCGCTGGCCGGGATGGCCGAGGTCATGGCGTCCGCCGCCACCGGGCTGGCCGAAGCCGTCGTGGCGCGGATGGACTGGGCCCGTTTCCTGCCGATCTACCTGCAGGCGGGCCGGCGGGCCCTGTTCGACGAGATCGCCCGTGAGGTGCCCGGATCCGCCGCCGCCACAACGGCGGCAGCGGCGAGCACGCGACTGGTGGAACAACTCACCGCCGCCCCCGCCCAGCAGCGCAGACGACTGGTCGTGGAGTACCTCCGCGACGCCGTCGCCGAGGTGACCCGGATCGACCCGGCGGAGATTCGCGAGGAGGCCGGGTTCTTCGACCTGGGCATGGATTCGCTGATGGCCGTCGAGTTGCGGCGCCGCCTGGAACAGGCGGTCGGCGCGGAACTCCCGGTGACCCTGGCCATGGACTTCCCGCGGCTCTCCGACGTGGCGGACTACCTGCTCAGCGACGTGCTGCAGCTCAGCGAACGGTCAGGCGGCAAGGCGGCAGCGCAACCGGCCTCGCTGGCCACGTCGGCAACCGACGAGCCGATCGCCATCATCGCGGTCGCCTGCCGCTTCCCCGGCTCGCCCGACCCCGACGCCTACTGGGATGTACTGGCCGGCGGAGTGGATGCGATCCGCGAGATTCCCGAAGACCGCTTCGATATCGACGAGTACTACGACCCAGACCAGCAGACCCCCGGCAAGATCTACACCCGTAGCGGAGGCTACCTGGACCGCATCGACGAGTTCGATCCGGAGTTTTTCGGCATCTCACCTCGCGAGGCGCTGTGGATCGACCCCCAGCAGCGCCTGATGCTGGAGATCGCCTGGGAGGGCCTGGAGCGGGCCGGGTACTCGCCCGCCTCGCTGCGCGGCACCCGGACCGGCGTCTTCGTCGGGGTGGCGGCCAACGAGTATTCGCTGCTGTTGTCCAATGACTCACTTGAGGGACTCGAAGCCCACTTCATCACCGGCAACGCCCTCAACGCGATCGCCGGGCGGGTGGCGTTCACCCTGGGCCTTGAGGGACCGGCGGTCGCGGTGGACACCGCCTGCAGTTCCTCCCTGGTGGCGGTTCACCAGGCCAGTCAGGCCCTGCATTCCGGTGACTGCGATATGGCGCTGGCCGGCGGTGTCAACGTCCTGCTCAGCCCGGCCTCGACCATCGCCGCCTCCCGCGCCCGGATGCTGTCCCCCGACGGGCGGTGCAAGACCTTCGACGCGGCCGCCGACGGCTACGCCCGCAGTGAGGGCTGCGGCGTCCTGGTGCTCAAGCGGCTGAGCGACGCACGGCGCGACGGCGACCAGATCTGCGCGGTCATCCGTAGCAGCGCAGTCAACTCCGACGGCGCCTCCAGCGGTCTGACGGTGCCCAACGGTGGGGCCCAACAACGTCTCATCGCCGCGGCACTGGCCCGCGCCGGGCTCAGCGGCGGCGATGTCGACTACCTCGAAGCGCACGGCACGGGAACCCCGCTGGGTGATCCGATCGAGGTGCAGGCGGCGGCGGCCGTCTACGGCACCGGCCGCCGACCCGACCGGCCGCTGCTGATCGGATCGGCCAAAACGAATCTCGGCCATCTCGAGTCCGCCGCCGGCGTCGCCGGTCTGGTGAAGATCGTGCTGTCTCTGCAGCACGAATTGCTCCCGCGGAATCTGCACTTCCACCAACCCTCGGCGCACATCCCGTGGGACTCCCTGCCGGTGCGGGTCGTCGACACCGAGACGCCGTGGCCGGTGGGCGAGACACCCCGCCGCGCCGGCATCAGCTCCTTCGGCTTCACCGGGACCAACGCCCACGTTCTGATCGAGGAGGCACCCAGGTCGTCCTCGGCCTGGGAGGGCGATGCAACCGCGGATACGGGTCCGCAATCACCCTGGCCATCGGAGCGACCCTGTGTGATGCCACTGTCGGCCCGGTCCCCGCAGGCGCTCTCGGCGCTGGCGCAGCGCTACTCGGCGTGGCTGAACGAGCACGCGGGCGTATCGATCTCCGATGTGTGTCGCACCGCCGGAGTCGGGCGAACGCACTTCGAGCACCGCGGCGCGGTGGTCGCCGGTTCGGTCGACGAAGCCCGGATGCTGCTGGACGACCTGGCCGAGAATCGACTGCGCCCCGGGGTGTTCCGCGGCGAGTGCACCGACCCCCCGACCACCGCCTGGTTCTTCCCTGGACAGGGCAGCCAGTACCCGGGCATGTCCCGCGCCTTGTTCGACACCGAACCGGTTTTCGCCGACACCCTGCGTCAGTGCGCCCGGGCCGTCGACCCGATGCTGCCGCGCCCACTGCTCGAGGTGCTGTTCTCTGATGACCGCGAGGCGGCGAAGACCCTGCGCGACACCCGCTTCGCCCAGCCGGCGATCTTCGCCGTCGAAATGGGGCTGGCCCGGCTGTGGCAATCCTGGGGTATCGCCCCGGATGTGGTCCTGGGGCACAGTGTGGGCCAGTATGCGGCGGCCTGCGTGGCGGGTGTGTTCACCCTCGAGGACGGCATCCGGCTGATTGCCGAACGCGGCCGCCTGTTCGGCAGCCTCCCGCCGGGCGGGCGGATGGTGGCGGTGTTCGCCGAGTCCGATTACGTCGAGCGCGCCGCCGCCGGCTTCCCGCGGGTGTCCGTGGGCGCCTACAACGGCCAGAACACCGTGCTGTCCGGCCCCGGCGAGGATCTCGAACAGATCGTCGCAGCCTGCACCGAAGACGGGAATCGCTGCACCTGGCTGGAGACCAGCCACGCCTTCCACTCGGAGCTGCTCGATCCGGTTCTGGACGAGTTCGAGACGTTCGCAGAGCAATTCGAGTTCCAGGTGCCGAGCCTGCCCGTGGTCTGCAACCGAACGGGTTCACTGCTGAGCACACAGACACCACCGAGCGCCGACTACTGGCGGCGGCATTCCCGCCAGCCCGTGCAGTTCACCGAGAGTGTGCGCACGGTGGCGAAGCTGGGCTGCTCGGTGCTGATGGAGATCGGGCCTCAGCCGATCCTCACCGCAGCCGCACTGCAGATCTGGCCCGAAACCTCGCCGCCGCCAAGGGCGATCGTGTCGCTGCGCAAGGGCACGGACGCGCAACGACAGATGACCGAAGCGCTCGCGACGGCCTACACCTGCGGGCACCGGCCCGACTTCGCCGCCGCGTTGGGCCGCCCGGGACGCCGGCTCGAACTGCCGACCTACCCGTTCCAGCGCCGGCGCTACTGGCCCAAGATCTCCGGGATACGGGGCAATGGCGCCGCCGTTGCCGGAATTCTCGGCAGCGCCAAGGACCTGGCATCCGGGGAGACCGTCTACAGCACCGTGCTGTCGGTCCGGACCCAGCCGTGGCTGGCCCATCACGTCATCTACGGCACCGTGGTGGTTCCGGGCGCGACGTATGCGGCCATGGCGCTGGCCGCGGCCGGCGCCCCCGCGCGGGTGACCGACGTCTTCTTCTATGAACCGATCATCCTGCCCGAGAAGGCTGCTCGCGAAGTCCAACTGACCATGCGTCCCACCGAAGCGGGCGACGGCTGGAAGTTCCAAATACACAGCCGCCCCAACGGGGTTCGCGAGGCGGAGTGGTCGCTGAACGCCGACGGCAGCGTCACGACGGGGGCGGACGAGGAAACCGAGTCGGGATCGCCGACACCGGAACCGGCAGAGGACGCCATGGAACGGTGCAACCGCATCAATCCCCAGCAGCTGTTCGAGACGTTCAACGACATGGAACTCACCTGGGGGCCGACCTGGTCGACGTCGCTGAAGTCGTTGTGGGTCGGCGACGGTGAGGCGATCGGCGATGTGTCGGTCGGCGACGAACTCGCCGAGCACCTCGGCAACGAACCCATCCACCCGGTGTTGCTCGACCTGTGCACCGGTGTGGCCTTCCCCGCCTTCCCCGCCCTGCTGGCGGCGCAGCAGGGCGTCTCCGAACTTTTCTTGCCACTGCGCTACGGACAGGTGGAGTTGCGCGGGCCGATACCGAGGCGGTTCTTCTGCCGGGCGCGCTGGCACACGGGCCCGCTGGAAGGTGAAACCCAGGTCTTCGACATCGACTTCGTCGACCCGTCGGGTCGCCGGCTGGGCGGTATCCGCGATTTCACGGTCAAGCGGGCGCCCCGCGAGGCCTTGCTGCGGGGACTCGGCGGTGACACCACTCGACTGCTCTACACCCTGGGCTGGCACGAGACCGCGCCGCAGGAAGGGGAGGCCGCCGAGGGGCCAGGCGCGGAGGGCACCTGGCTCATTGCGGGATTCGACGAACTGGCCGCCACGGTCCCGGGGGCTGTGGCGCCCGACCCGATCGACGATCCGAAGGCCTGGCAACGGACCTTCGCCGAGGCCGCCGAGCGCGGCGCGCCGGTCACCGGGATCGTCTGGCGAGCCCAAACACCCGTCGCCGGCGACGATTCGACCGCCGAGCTTTCCGGGCGGCTGGAGGCGCAGATCTCCTCCCTTTTGGCGGCAGTACATACCGCGCTGGCCGAGGAAGGGCTGGGGCTGACGGGCGGACTGTGGATCCTCACCGAGCGGGCGGTGGCGACCGAACCGGGCGAGCAGGTCGACCCGGCGCACGCAGCGCTGTGGGGCCTGGGACGCACGATCATCGCCGAGCAACCGCCGCTGCGCTGCCGGCTGGTGGACTGCGACACCTCCGAGGAATCCAGGGCGTGGCTGGCGAGCGCGCTGGGCTCACCGGTCGTCGAGCCCGAAGTGGCTGTCCGTCAGGGGCGTTTTCTCGTCCCTCGGCTTCTGCACTGGGCCCGCAGCGGCCAACTCCCCATGCCGCGGGCCGACGACTACGCCCTGGCCCCCACCGAACGTGGCGCGATCGACAATCTGCGCCTCACCGAGATCGAGGTCGCCCCGCCCGCCGAGCACGAGGTCCAAGTCCGAGTCGAGGCCGCCGGCCTCAACTTCCGCGATGTTCTCAATGTGCTCGGCCTGTACCCCGGCGATCCGGGCCCGATCGGCGGCGATCTTTGCGGCATCGTCACCGGTCTGGGATCGCAGGTAACCGGATTCGAGATCGGTCAGCGGGTCATGGGGTTCATGCAGGGCGCCTTCGCCAGCCGGATCAACGTCCCCGCGCAGCTTCTGGCGGCGGTTCCCGACGGCATCGACCCGGTCGGCGCGGCGACCATACCGGCCGCCGCGCTGACGGCGCGGCTCGCATTCGACTGGGCGAAGTTGACGCCGGGTGACCGGGTGCTGATCCACGCCGCCAGCGGTGGTGTCGGACTGGCGGCGATCCAGTTGGCCCGCCAATGCGGGGCGACCGTTTTCGCCACCGCCAGCGCCCACAAGCGCGCAACGCTGCGCAAAATGGGACTTGACCACGTCTACGACTCGCGCACAACGGAATTTGCGGACCGCATCCTCGAAGACACCGACGGCGAGGGCGTTGACGTGGTGCTCAACAGCCTGACCAACGAAGGTTTCGTCGAGGCCACGGTGCGGGCGACCGCCAAGGGCGGCCGCTTCGCCGAGATCGCCAAACGCGACATCTGGACTCCCGAGCAGATGGCCGCGGTGCGCCCGGACATCGACTACGGGGTCGTGGCTTTGGACATGACGACCCTCACCGACCCCGGCCACATCCAGCGATTGATGGCCGAGGTGTCGGAGGGACTGTCCAGGGGCGAGTGGAAGCCGGTGGCCGCCGAGGTCTACCCGCTGACCGAGGCCCGGGCGGCGTTCCGGCGGATGCAGCAGGCGCGGCACATCGGCAAGATCGTGGTGCAGATGCCCAAACCGCTTGCACCACGCGGGGATCGGAGCTATCTGGTCACCGGGGGTCTGGGCGCACTCGGCCTCCACACGGCCGCTTACCTTGCCCAACTCGGCGCCGGGGACATCGTGCTGGCCAGCCGCGGCAGCGCCGATCCCGACGCCGAAATGGCCATCGCCGCCATCATGGAACGCTTCCACTGTCGCGTGCATGTCTTCTCCGCCGACGTCGGCAGCGAGTCCGCGGTCGCCGACCTGCTGGGCCGGATCCGTTCGGAGCTGCCCCCGCTGGCCGGGGTGGCACACCTGGCGGGAGTCCTCGACGATGCGCTGCTGCCCCAGCAGGATCTGGACCGTTTCCGCAAGACCCTGCGCCCCAAGGCATATGGCGCTCATCATCTGCATCGGCTCACCAAGGACGACGACCTGGAATTCTTCGTCCTGTACTCGTCGGCCTCGGCAGTGCTCGGCTCCCCATCCCAGGCCAACTATGCCTGCGCCAACGCCCTGCTCGACGGGCTCGTCGCCCAGCGCAGGGCGCTCGGCCTACCGGCGACCGCCGCCAACTTCGGCCCCTGGGGCCGGGGCGGCATGGCCAGTTCCCAGGCCGCGGCGGCTCACCTCAGCGGACAGGGCATGTTGCCGCTGGAGCCGACCGCGGCCCTGGCCGCCCTCGGCGAGGTCGTCCGGCACGGGACCGCCCAGGCCACGGTGCTCAAGGCCAACTGGCAGCGCGCCGCGACAGCGTTGGGCGGCATCCGGCCGGCATTGCTGGATCAGGTGCTGCCCAGCGGCGCCGCGACGGATGCCGGCGATAGCGAGTTGCTCCGCAAGCTTCAGGAGACCCCGGCGGCGCAGCGGGCGGATTTCATCACCGAATTCCTGCAACGCGAAGTGCAGGGTTTCCTGCGGCTCGCCCAACCGCCAGCTGCGACCAGCAGGTTCCTGGACCTCGGAACCGACTCGCTGATGGCTGTGGAACTGCGCAACCGGTTGTTCGGCCAGTTCGGCGGCAAGTTCGACATCAGTCCGACAGCGGTCTTCGACTACCCCACCATCGGGGAACTCGCCGGCCACCTCGTTTCGCAACTGCCCGACGCCTCAGAGCTACCCGACGACTCAGAACCGGCCGACAACTCAGAACTGCCCGACTCGGACCCGCCCGAAGCCGCGGCGCACCCCGTCGGCGAAGGCACTGAAGGCGTGGGCACCGGGGGCGAGTCCTCGCCGGCTGCCGCGAACTGATCAACCCCGGGCCGGACGCCCCACCACCTGCATGGCGTCGGTCACAGGCATCTTGCGTTTGGGTTGCCGAGCGGTATAGTGACT
>JAGQTO010000391.1 GCA_020439025.1 Mycobacterium sp.
GGGCGAGGTCGTCCTCGACATCATTCACCGGCTGCAGGCCGAGCAGGCCCCCGACCTCGCGGTGCGGTGGAACTGCAAGGCCGGCAAGTGCGGGTCCTGTTCGGCGGAGGTCAACGGCCGGCCGCGGCTGATGTGCATGACACGGATGTCGACCTTTGACCCCGCCGAGACCGTCACGATCACACCGCTGCGCACCTTCCCGGTGATCCGCGACCTGGTCACCGACGTGTCCTTCAACTACGAGAAGGCCCGCGAGATCCCCTCGTTCGCGCCGCCGAAGGATCTCCAGCCCGGCGAGTACCGGATGGCCCAGATCGACGTGGAGCGCTCCCAGGAGTTCCGCAAGTGCATCGAGTGCTTCCTGTGCCAGAACGTCTGCCACGTGGTACGCGACCACGAGGAGAACAAGAAGGCCTTCGCCGGCCCGCGCTTCCTGATGCGCACCGCCGAGCTGGACATGCACCCGCTGGACACCCTGGACCGCAAGGACATGGCCCAGGAGGAGTTCGGCGTCGGGTACTGCAACATCACCAAGTGCTGCACCGAGGTGTGCCCCGAGCACATCAAGATCACCGACAACGCGCTGATCCCCATGAAGGAACGGGTCGTCGACCGCAAGTACGACCCGGTGGTCTGGCTCGGCAACAAGCTGTTCAAACGCAAGTAACGGCCGCACCGTCACACAACGGGCGGCAACCGCCTCAGCCGAGGTGCCGGAAGGCGCTGCGGTGGAACACCATCGGGGCCACATCGGGATGCACGGCGACATCCTGGATACGCAGGACCACAATGGTGTGGTCGCCGGCAGGCATCGACTTCTCGATCACGGTCTCCAGCCAAAGGCAGCTGTCGGAGACGAACACCGCCCCGGATTGGCTGGACACCGTCTGGACGCCGTCGAACCGGTCACCGGTCGTGGCGGCGAGGGTTCGCGCGACCTGGTGGTGGGACTCCCCGAGCACACTGATTCCCAGGGTCGGGAGCGCTGCGAGCCTAGGCCAGGTCCGGGAACTGTTCCGCACGCAGAACGAGACCAGTGGCGGCTCCAGGGAGACCGGGACGAAAGTGCTCGCGGCCATGCCGACCCGGCCGTCCGCCGCCTCCGCCGCGACAGCGATCACCCCCGACGGGAAATGGCCGAACGCCGCGCGCAGCGAAGCCGGGCTCACTTCCGCGTCGTTCTTGGCGTCGTTCCTGGCGCTGTTCATGGCCCCTCCATCTTCACACCGGGCAGCTTCGCACTCCGGACGGGGTGGGGGCGTGACGGGCAGGGCATGGCGGGACCGTTCAGTAGCCTGACGCCATGCGAGACGACCCGCCGCACGCTCGCCCGCTCCTCGCACTGAACGGCTGACTCCGGCGGATGTGGATCACCCTGCTGGCGATGGCCGTCGCAGTGAGTCTCGAGCCGTACCGCATCGGTATGTCGGTGCTGATGCTCAACCGCCCGCGACCGCGCCTTCAACTTGCCGCTTTCCTGTGCGGAGGACTGCTGATGGGCATGTCGGTGGGCATCGTCGTGCTGGTGGCGGTGGAATCCCGACTTCCGGCGTCCACCCGGTTGACTCTGCCTAACGTCCAGATCATCGTCGGCATGCTGGCACTGGCAGCGGCGGCCTTCCTGGCGCTGACCACAGGACATCGCACGCCGCCGGCGTGGCTGACCCGGATTCTCAGCGGCCAGTCGCTGTGGGTGGCCGGGGCCGCCGGGCTGGGGATCGGGCTACCCTCGGTCGACTACCTGGCCGCGCTGGCGGTGATCGCCGCGGGCGGTGCCACGCCCACGACCCAGATGGCCGCGCTGCTGATGTTCAACGTGGTGGCCCTGGCCTGGGTCGAAATCCCGTTACTGGCCTATCTGGTGGCTCCGCAGCCCACGCGGGCGGCGATGACCCGGCTGCACCGCTGGATCCGCACCCGTGCGCGGCACAAGATGGCCGCGCTACTGGCCGCCGCCGGGGTTGTGCTCCTGGCTGCGGGCCTACTGGGCCGCTGAGCTGCCCCGGTTGTGACTCAACCCCGGTTCTGATTCAGCACGTACTGCAGACCCGCCAGCAGTTGCGACAGCGGATCCGCCCCGCCGCCGAAGGCGGCCTGGGTGGCTGGCGCGGTCACCGCCGCCGGGTCG
>JAGQTO010000392.1 GCA_020439025.1 Mycobacterium sp.
CGACCCGCGACTGTGTTGATCTGTGGGTTCATCGACGAGCACCGCGCTCGTTTCGGAGTCGCTCCGATTTGCCGCACCCTGTCTGAGCACGGGTGCCTGATCGCTCCGAGAACCTACTACGCCTGGCGTGGCCGTGCGCTGTCGAAACGGGCGCTGTGGGACATGACGGTCACCGAGATCCTGGCCGGCTACTACGAACCCGATAAGGACGGGCGCCGCAAGCCGGAGTCGCTGTACGGGGCCACGAAGATGTGGGCTCACCTTCAGCGTGAGGGCATCGAGGTCGCCCGCTGCACCGTGGAGCGGCTGATGCGGGCCAACGGCTGGCACGGGGTCACCCGGAGCAAGCGGGTCCGTACCACGATCCCCGACCCGGACGCGGTCCGTCCGCCGGACCTGGTGGACCGCCAGTTCCGGGTGCCCGCGCCGAACATGCTGGTCGTGGCCGACTTCACCTACGTCAGGCTGACGTGCGGGGTGTTCGTCTACACCGCGTTCGTCATCGACGCCTTCGCCGGGCGGATCGTGGGCTGGGAATGCTCGGCCAGCAAGCATGTCGGGTTCGTCGAACGCGCGATCCGCCAAGCCGCTACCGTCCGCTTGAGAGAGGGTAACCCGTTGACGGGCAACACTATTCACCACTCGGACGCCGGGTCCCAGTACACAGCGGTGCGGTGTGCCGAGGCCCTGATGATCGCCGGGCTCAAGCCCTCGATCGGGTCCGTTGGGGACGCCTACGACAACGCCCTGGCCGAGACCACCATCGGCCTGTACAAGACTGAAGCCGTCCGCGGGGACTCGCCGTTCCGGCGCGGGCCGCTCAACCGGCTGGCCGACGTCGAACTGCTCACCGCCGACTGGGTCCACTGGTACAACACCAGCCGCATCATGCACCGTCTCGGACGCACGCCGCCGGTGGAGTTCGAGGCCGGCTACTACACTCAGCAAGCGGCCGCCAAGACGGAGGCACACCAGTAACCGAGTGTGCACGAAACCCGGGGTGGTTCAGGGCGTGTCGGCCGGGGATCGCGCCTGGATCTCGGTGTGCTGGTGTCCAGCCGTTGCCTGGATTCAGGCCCCGTTCGCTATGCGGGTGTGGGATCGCGCAGATCCCTCACTGGGCGAGGCGGTCGGTGATGTCCCGCACGATCTTGGCGGCGCGGTCGGTGACCGCGTCGGCACTGGAGACAGCGACATCGACCACGATTTCCCCCTGCGCGGTGATCGCATGTTCAGTCACCCACCCGCTGCGGTGGGTCGCCGCCACCGACAGCACGCCCTCGCCGAAGTGCGGCTGTTCCACCCGCCATACCGCACGACCGGCGGTGTCGAGGGTCTCCACGCTCATGCCTGCGCAAGCCGCCCACCCGGTGCGGGCGGCGGCGACGAACTCCCCCGCCGCACCCGCATCGGGGAAGGCGATGACAGCCTGATCGACAGAGCGGCTCAGCACGGCACCGGCAGTGTCGGTGTCGTCCAGTCGGCGGCCGCGAACGTCGTTGGCACTGCTGGCGTCGTAGGCGGTGGTAGAGGCCGCCGAGATCGCCGCGCCGCAGAAGGCGTCGGAATAGGTCCTGCCGGCGGCTGCCGCGTCGGGCATCGTCCGGTAGCTATCGGCGGTGTGCAGCCCTGGTGCGTCAGTGATCCGGGCGATGTCGGGATCATCGAGCAGCAGCGTCTCTAAGCCTCGATCCACCGATGGG
>JAGQTO010000107.1:0-678 GCA_020439025.1 Mycobacterium sp.
CCGCGGCCGGCCATGTTGGTGGCCACCGTGACCGCACCCCGCCGGCCGGCTTCGGCGACGATGCCGGCCTCCTGCTCATGGAATTTGGCGTTGAGGACGTTGTGCGGGATGCGGCGCTTCTGCAGCATCCGGGACAGGTACTCCGAGCGCTCCACGCTGGTGGTGCCGATCAGCACCGGCTGGCCCTTCTCGTAGCGCTCGGCGATATCGTCGGCGACCGCGATGAACTTGGCTTCCTCGGTCTTGTAGATGAGGTCGGTCTGGTCCTTGCGAACCATGTCCCGGTTGGTCGGGATCGGCACCACGCCCAGCTTGTAGATCTCGTGCAACTCGGCGGCCTCGGTCTCGGCGGTGCCGGTCATCCCGGAGAGCTTGTCGTAGAGGCGGAAGTAGTTCTGCAGGGTGATGGTGGCCAGGGTCTGGTTCTCGGCCTTGATCTCGACCTTTTCCTTGGCCTCGATGGCCTGGTGCATGCCCTCGTTGTAGCGGCGGCCGACCAGCACACGGCCGGTGAATTCGTCGACGATGATGACTTCGCCGTCGCGGACGATGTAATCCTTGTCGCGCTGGAAGAGCTCCTTGGCCTTCAGGCAGTTGTTGAGGTAGCTGACCAGCGGCGAGTTGGCCGCCTCGTAGAGGTTGTCGATGCCGAGCTGGTCCTCGACGAACTCCACCCCC
>JAGQTO010000107.1:918-10414 GCA_020439025.1 Mycobacterium sp.
CCGAACTCGTTGTTGGTGCCATAGGTGATGTCGGCGGCGTAGGCCGCGCGGCGCTCGTCGGAGTTCAGACCGGAGAGGATCACCCCGACCTCGAGGCCGAGGAACCGGTGCACCCGGCCCATCCACTCGCTGTCGCGTCGGGCGAGGTAGTCGTTGACGGTGACGACGTGCACACCCTTGCCGGACAGCGCGTTGAGGTAGGCCGGCAACACACAGGTCAGGGTCTTGCCCTCACCGGTCTTCATCTCCGCGACGTTGCCGAAGTGCAGCGCCGCACCGCCCATGACCTGGACGTCGAAGTGCCGCTGGGACAGCACCCGCCAGGCCGCCTCGCGGGCGACGGCGAACGCCTCGGGGAGCAGGTCGTCGAGACTGGCTCCGTCGTCGATCCGCTTGCGGAACTCGTCGGTCTTGGCGCGCAGTTCGGCGTCGGTCAGCTTCTCCGTCTCATCGGAGAGGGAGTTGACGTAGTTGGCCACGCCCCGGAGACGCTTGACCATGCGACCTTCACCAAGGCGCAGCAACTTCGACAGCACAGTGTTCTATCCCCTGTGGATTGGAGGCTTGAGTGCCCCCATCCTAGGTGACGCGCGGGTATGCCCCGATCAGGCCAGTCTGATCAAGCCAGTCTGATCAAGCCGTAGTCGTAGGCGTGCCGCCGGTAGACCACCGTCGGCCGGTCGGACTCCTTGTCGTGGAACAGGAAGAAGTCATGGCCCACCAGTTCCATCTCGTAGAGCGCGTCATCGACGGTCATCGGCTTGGCCGGATGCTCCTTGACCCGAACGATGTGGCCGGGCTCATGCTCCTCGACCTCCACATGCGCGGCCTCGGCCTGGCCGTCCGGCGAGGGCGTGGCGTCGGGGACGAAGGCGTGAGCCAGATCGAGCGGCTCGGCCGTGGCCTGGTGCAGGGACACCGGCGTCTTGTCGCCGTAGTGCACCTTGCGGCGGTCCTTGCCGCGACGCAGGCGGCTCTCGAGTTTGTGAACGGCGGCCTCGAAGGCGCCGTAGAAAGTGTCGGCGCGTCCCTCGCCGCGCACCACCGGTCCCCGCCCGCCATGCGCGGTGATCTCGACGTGCTGGCAGTTCTTGCGCTGGCGCCGGTTGTTCTCGTGGGTCAGTTCGACGTCGAATCGCTGGATCGAATGGTCGATCCGCTCGGCCCTGGCAAGCTTCTGCCCCACATAGACGCGGTAGTGATCGGGGATCTCGACGTTGCGCCCCGTCACCTGGACGGCTGCGTTGGGGGCATCGGAGACCTGGCCCTCGGAGGAAGCGGACTTCACGGATTGGGTTGACATGCTTGGCAACTCATTTCTTCTACGGTTTGGCACGCATCCCTGCGCACCCGGCCTGACTGTCCTGACACTGCGCCGGACCTGACAAAATGCGCCGACCACGGCGGACCAACGACCCCGCCCACCGACGCCAGAGATCGAAGAACCACCTCCTTCACGCTCGGCGAAGCGGCGGACCGCTGCCCGGCCGCCCCGTGAGTGCGCTCACGGTGTGTTAACGCCCGACGGTAGTCGCTGCTGCGCGGTTGGTGCCACATTTTGACGCACGTGTATCCGGGTCTTTCGGCCCCTGTTACAAGAGGCCGATTCAGACATGGGCCAGGGTGAGCACCGCCGCCACCGCAACCCCGCCCGCACCCAGCGCCCGCACCGACTCCCGGGCGGTCACCCCGGTGGTGAGGACGTCGTCGACCAGCAGGACCTCACCGGGCGGCCGTGCCGTCAGCCGCACCCGGCCGGCGAGATTGCGTTCCCTGGCGGTGATCCCCAGCCCCACCGAGTCGCGGACCAGCGCCGATGTCCGCAGGGCGGGGACCACCCTGATCCGCGAATCGACGGCCGCCGCCGCCGTGGCGATGCGGGTGATGGGGTCACCGCCGCGCCGGCGAGCCGCCCGGCGGCGGGTGGGCGCGGGGACCACGGTGAGCGGCAAGCCCACGACACCCCAATCGGCGAGCCGGTCAACGCCAGCCGTCAGAACCCGGGCCAGCGGGGCGATCAGGTCGCGACGGCCGTGCTCCTTGACCGCCACGATGGCGCCCCGGCGCGCGCCGGTGTACCGGCCGAGGGCGAACACCGGGACCCCGGGATCCACCCGGGGGGTCACGACGTGGGGGTCCTCGGGGCGGACCCGCAGGGCCGACTCGCAGGCCACGCACCAGCGCCTCGACGGCGCGCCGCACCCGCCGCAGTGCAGCGGCAGGATCAAATCGAGCATGCCCGCAGTGTGGCGTGCCGGTCCGACAGCTCTCAGGCCCGCGGGCGCAGCCGCAGGCCGTCAGCCACCCATCCGACCCGCCCCTCCTGGTCGCGGACGAATGGCAGCCGTAGTCCGTCGGTGACGGCGAGGTCCCGTGCCAGGAAGCTCACCGCCGCGGGCTCGGGCGGGGGCGGGGCCAGGGCCGGCTGCCAGGCCCCCTCCAGCTCGATCAGTTCCAGACTGCGCTGCATGCCCGACGATGAGACCCGGAACGTCTCGACTCGCCCGGGATCGGCGTAGCGGCCCGCATAGGACCGCAGTTCGGCCGAGCCCAGCCGGAATTCCGGTGGATCTTTCGGGGCCAACAGCGCCTGCAGCGGGCCCACCCGCCCGGACAACGGCGTGAGCCCGGGATAGCGGGCCAGTGCCGCCTCGAGCGCGGCCAGGCCGGCCGCCGCGCCCGGCTGGCCGTTGAGCAGCAGGACGAAGGCGAAACGACGTTCGGGCACCGCGACGAACACGGTGCGCTGGCCCAGGGTGTCGCCGTCGTGGGAGATCACCCGCACCCCGTCGATGTCCTGGACGAACCAGCTGCGGCCCATCGACAACTCCAGGCCGGGCACCGGCACGGCCGGCTCCTGCATCGCCCTGCGGCTCGCCTCAGAGAGGATCCGTGCCTTTCCGGGCGGCAGCAGGCCGAGGTGCAAACGGGCATAGCGCAACACGTCGCGGGTGGTCGACCAGATCCCGCCGGCCGGGTCTGCGTTGCGCGGCACCCACAGCGGGGTCTGGACGGCGACGGTCTCGCGGCCGTTGACCTCTACCGCGGTGTGCCCGTCGGCATAGGGGCGTTTCAGGACCTCCGCACGGTGCAGGACCGTGTCGGCCAGGCCGAGCGGGCCCAGCACCAGACGCTGCATCGCCTCGTTGAAGTCGGCCGTGGCGGTCAGTTCGACGAGCCGGCCCAGTAACTGAAAGGCCGCGTTGTTGTAGGAGAAGAACTCCCCGCACCGGAACAGCTGGGGCAGTTCGGGTAACCGGGTCTCGACGTAGCGGGCCAGCGCATAGGGACCGTCGCCGGTGTCGACGATCTCGTCGCCGTACCACCCGGCGGTGTGGTCGAGCAGATTGCCGACGGTCACCGCCTCGATGGTCTCCCGGTCGCGCAACCGCAGGCCGCGCAGGTACCGGCGGACCGGACCGTCCACCGCCAGCTTGCGCTCATCGATCAGCCGCCAGACCGCGGTGGCGGTGTAGGTCTTGCTCAGCGATCCGATCTGGAACAACGTGTTCGACGTCACCGGCCGCAGCGAGGACGCACTGGCCACCCCGAATGTCGCGTGCTCCTCGCGGCGGTCGGTCAGGATGCCCAGCGCGGCGCCCGGGATACCGGACCCGCGCATCGCCTCCACCAGCGCGTCGGCGACCGCGCGAAACTCCGGCGAGGCGTTGCGGGCGACGAAGGCCGGCAGCGGCAGTTCCGGTGCGGGCGGCCCCGACTTCACGGTCGCGGCACCGCCGCCGTCCGGTGCCCGGTGGGCGCATCCGGCCATCGCGGCGGCCAGGACCAGCATCATCCCGCGGCGGGAGATCCCTCCGTTGCTCGGCATGCCGGTCCGCTAACCCGGCATGACCGGCACAGTGCCGGGAACCATGAACGGCCGCAACTCCGACCAGGACTGACCGCTGGGTTCGGTGGTGGCCAGCAGTTGCAGCACCCCGCGGGCGTCGGCGACGTAGACCGCCGACGGGTTGGCCGCCACCGCCGAGACCGGCAGCACCAGGTTGTTGCCGGGACCGTCGGAGTTCACCCCGTCGAGGTTGACGTAGGAGACCGGATGGGCCGGGTCGTTGCGGGTCACCACCATGTCGTCGCCGGTGCGCCAGGACAGCGACACCACCGAGTCGCCCAGCCCGAATCCGATCCGGCGCGGATAGGTCAGCGCGAAATCCCCGCCGGAGGTCTGCTCGATCCCGGCGAGCACGGCCTCGCCGTCGATCACCATCGCCGCCCTGGTGCCGTCCCGGGAGAGCTGCAGTTCGGTGATGGACCCGGGGAAACTCGAGGTGACCGCGGCGGAGTCCACCGGGATGCGGGCGGGCTGGCCGGAGGCCTGCTCGCGGATCACCCGGACCACGCTGTTGCCGTCGACCACCACCCACACCGCGTCGTCAAGCGCCCAGGACGGCCGCGAGAGCGTCCGGCCGTCCGTAGCGCGTAACGCCTGCCCGCCGTTGGGCCCGATCCACAGCGAGGCGCCCCCGTTCGGCGGCCCGGCGACCGAGGCCACGTCCCGGCCGGACCGCGAGAACGCCGCGCTGCGCTGATCGGTCAGTGCCCCGAAGGAGCCGGGCACCTTGACCGATTGCTGACCGTCGAGGGCCACCATCGAGCCGCCCATCAGCGCGTGCACCCCGGCCGCCGCCCCGTCCACGGCGCCGGGATCGGTGGCGGCCACATCGGTGGTCTTCCAGCCGTCGACGAAACGGTCGTCCAGCGGCGCGCCGTCGGCGTTGATCAGGTACGGCCCCTTGATATCCGAGCGGGCCAGCGTCCAGATCAGCTGGGCGGCCAGCAGCAGCCTGCTGCTGGGGTCGGTGGTGGTCAGGTTCTCCAGGTCGATGCGGGCGCCGCCGTAGCCGCGGCCGACACCGGTCTTACCGCCATCGGCGCGGGTCACCGGGCCGCGCATCTTCAGCGGCGGGCCGAGCAGGTTCAGGACGGTCTTGGCCATCTCCGGCCGCGGCCCGGCGAGGAGCTTGTTGACCAGTTCGGTGGCCACCAGGTCCGGCGCGGACACCGCGACGTACCGGGGATCGGGAACGACGGTCGTGCCGGTCGGGTCCACGAAGTACAGGGTGTAGCGCTTGTAGGCGGACTGGAACTGCTGCCAGTCCAGGAACACCCCGTTGGGCAGCCGGTCGATCCGCCAGCCGTTGGGCGTCTGCACCAGTTCGATCGGTCCGGGGTCGGGCAGTGCCCCCTCACCGGTCTCGAACACCCCGATATCGGACAGCGAGCCGAGAATCTCGGCGGACATCGTCACCGACACCTTGTCCGAGGACCGGGTCTGGGTGAACACCACCTTGTCGATCAGCAGGGCGCTGCCCTGATCGTCCCAGTCCTTGGATGCCGACTCGGTGAGGAACTGCCGGGCCGCCAGATGCCGGTTGGCCGGGTCGGCGGTGGCCTTGAGGAACTCCCGCAGCAGCTGATCGGGGCCCATGGCGGGGTTGGGCTCCGGCAACTGCTTGGGGCTGGGCAGCGCGACGGTGCCGATCGCCTGCGGCGGAGAGGAGTCGGGGACACCGGCGCAGCCCGGCACCCATGCGATCAGGCCGGCCAGCACAACGGTCAGGAGCCTGCGGGTCACACCCGCTCCCCCGCGACCTCGCGCTGCCGGAGCTGGCGGACCTGGTCGTCATGGTTGTCGCGGCCCGGGGGCTTGAGCGGCAGCGGGCTGGTGGTGACCTTGTGGCCGCGCACCAGCGGCAGGGTCAGCCGGAAGCAGGCCCCCTTGCCCGGTTCGCCCCAGGCCTCCAGCCGGCCCTGGTGCAGCCGGGCATCCTCGATGCTGATCGCCAGTCCGAGCCCGGTGCCGCCGGAGCGGCGCACCCGGGACGGATCGGAGCGGAAGAACCGGCTGAACACCAGCTTCTCCTCGCCGGGGCGCAGCCCCACCCCGAAGTCGCGGACGGTGACCGCGACGGTGTCCTCGTCGGCGGCCATCCTGATCTGCACCGGCTGGTGCTCGGCGTGGTCGATGGCATTGGCGATGAGGTTGCGCAGGATGCGTTCGACCCGGCGGGGGTCGACCTCGGCGACGATCGGGTGGTCGGGCATGTCGACCTGAAGTTCGATGGCGGCCTCATCGGCCAGGTGGCCCACATTGTCCAGCGCGCTGGTGACCGTGGTCCGCAGGTCGACCGCCTCCACCGAAAGTTCGGCGACACCGGCGTCGTGCCGGGAGATCTCCAGCAGGTCGTTGAGCAGTCCCTCGAACCGGTCGAGTTCGCTGACGAGCAGTTCGGTTGAGCGGCGCAGCGCCGGGTCGAGATCCTCGCCGTGGTCGTAGATCAGGTCGGCGGCCATCCGCACCGTGGTCAGTGGCGTGCGCAGTTCGTGGCTGACGTCGGAGGTGAACCGGCGCTGCAGGTTGCCGAACTCCTCGAGGGTGGTGATCTGGCGTTGCAGGCTCTCGGCCATGTCGTTGAACGACACCGCCAGCCGGGCCATATCGTCCTCGCCGCGCACCGGCATCCGCTCGGACAGGTGCCCCTCGGCGAACCGCTCGGCGATCCGCGAGGCCGACCGCACCGGCAGCACCACCTGACGCGAGACCAGCAGGGCGATCCCGGCCAGCAGCACCAGCAGGACCAGACCACCGGTGGCCATGGTGCCGCGCACCAGCGTGATGGTGTTCTCCTCGCTGGTCAGGGGGAAGATCAGGTACAGCTCCAGATTGGTCACCCGCGACGGCGCCGGGGTGCCGATGAGCAGGGCGGGGCCGGAGAACCCCTCGGTGCGAACCGTGGCGTACTGGTAGCTGACCTGGCCGGCCTTGACGAAATCACGCAGCGAACGCGGTATCTGGTCGACCGGGCCGGCCGCGGTGGCCTCGCGCGGGCCGTCGCCGGGCACCATCAGCACCGCGTCGAAGGTGCCGGCCAACCCGGCGCCAGAGGTCTGCCCGGTCTTGGAGAGCAGGGTGTTGCGGGCCAGTTGCAGGCTGCTGTCAAGGGAGCGGGTCTCCTCACCGCTGACGATCCCGCTGACGGTGCCCCGGGCCCGGTTGACCTCCTCGGTGCCGGCCCGGACCTTGACGTCGAGCACCCGGTTGGTGATCTGGCTGGTCAGGACGAACCCGAGCACCAGGATGACCGCGGCCGACAGGCCCAATGTCAGCACCACCACCCGCAGTTGCAGCGAGCGACGCCAGATGGTCCCGAGCGCCCGGCTCACCGCGGCGGTCCCGCGCACCAGCGGACCCGAACGGCCCCACGGGCCGCGGATGCGCCGACGCGACGACCAGATCACGGGCGCCTCTCCTCCTCAGCCGACGGCACGGATCACGGGGGGCCGGCCTTGTAGCCCACTCCCCGAACCGTCAGGACGACCTGCGGGTTCTCCGGGTCCTTCTCGACCTTGGCCCGCAGGCGCTGCACATGGACGTTGACCAGACGGGTGTCGGCGGGGTGACGGTAGCCCCACACCTGTTCCAGCAGTACATCTCGAGTAAACACCTGACGCGGTTTGCGCGCCAATGCGACCAGCAGGTCGAACTCCAGCGGCGTCAGCGAGATCTGTTCGCCGGCCCGGGTCACCTTGTGGGCGGGAACGTCGATCTCGATATCGCCGATGGACAGCATCTCGGCGGGTTCGTCCTCGTTGCGGCGCAGCCGGGCGCGGACCCGGGCCACCAGTTCCTTGGGTTTGAACGGCTTCATCACGTAGTCGTCGGCACCGGATTCCAGGCCGAGCACCACGTCAACGGTGTCGGTCTTGGCGGTCAGCATCACGATCGGCACCCCGGAGTCGGCGCGCAGCACCCGGCACACGTCGATGCCGTTCATTCCGGGCAGCATCAGGTCGAGCAGCACCAGGTCGGGCCGCAGCTCCCGGACCGCGGTGAGCGCCTGCGAGCCGTCGGCGATGACCGCGGTCTCGAATCCCTCGTTGCGCAGCACGATGGTGAGCATCTCGGCGAGCGAGGGGTCGTCGTCGACGACGAGAATCCTTTGCCTCATGGCGTCCATGGTGTCACCGAATCGCGATAAACCGCCGCTACCACACGCGCATGTTGCGACGCGGGTTTTCAGACACCGGTTTTTCAGCCGAGCAACGCGGCCACCAACCGGTCCGGAGCGACCTCGACCCCGCCGGCACCGGCCACCGTCCACCGCCCGTGCCAGTTGCGCTCGGCCAGACCCGCGTACACCGCACCGGTGCGGTGCTGCAGGCCGTCGTCGCGCTCGTAGGCATCGCGGGCCCGGTCGGCCTCCTCGTCGGCTCGGCGTCGGGCCCGCTCGCCGGCCAGCGCGACGGGAACACCCAGCAGGATCTGATGGTCCGGCTCCGGCAGCCCAAGCCGCCCGTATTCCAGTTCACCGACCCAAGCGACCATCTCGCCGTCGGCGTCCTGATGCAGGCGGGCGGCGCTGTAGGCCGCGTTGGAGGCGACATAGCGGTCCAGGATGACGACGTCGTGCCGGGCTCGCAGTTCGGCGATGCGCTCCTTGGCGCCGGCCCGGTCGAGGGCGAACAGCACCGCCATCGCGTAGACCGAGGCCGCCAGATCGCCGTGTTCACCGTGCAATGCCTCGTGGGCGAGGTCGGCGGTGACCGACTGCCCGTAACGCGGGAAGGCCAGCGTGGCCACCGAACGGCCCCCGGTGAGCAACGCCCGCCTCAGCCCCTCGGTGAGCGTGCGCTTGCCGGCGCCGTCGAGACCTTCGATGACGACGAGGGCGCCCGCCACGTCAGCCACGGCCGCTGGGGAACCGGATCACTGGCACGGGATCCGGCTCAGTACCGGTAGTGCTCCGGCTTGTACGGACCCTCGACGTCGACGCCGATGTACTCGGCCTGGTCCTTGGTGAGCTTGGTCAGCGAACCGCCGAGGGCCTCGACGTGGATGCGTGCCACCTTCTCGTCGAGGTGCTTGGGCAGGCGGTAGACCTCGTTGTCGTACTGGTCGTTCTTGGTCCACAGCTCGATCTGGGCGATCACCTGGTTGGAGAAGCTGTTGCTCATCACGAAGGACGGGTGACCGGTGGCGTTGCCGAGGTTCAGCAAGCGCCCCTCGGACAGCACGATGATCGAGTGCCCGTCGGGGAAGATGAACTCGTCGACCTGCGGCTTGATGTTGATGCGGCGGATGTCCGGGTCGCGCTCCAGTCGGGCCATCTCGATCTCGTTGTCGAAGTGGCCGATGTTGCCCAGGATCGCCTTGTCCTTCATCGACCGCATGTGGTCGAGGGTGATGATGTCCTTGTTTCCGGTGGCGGTGATGACGATGTCAGCCCACCCGATGGCCTCCTCGACGGTCTTGACCTCGAAACCGTCCATCATCGCCTGCAGGGCGTTGATGGGATCGATCTCGGTGACCGCGACCCGGGCACCCTGGGCCTTGAGCGCCTCGGCGCAGCCCTTGCCGACGTCGCCGTAGCCGCAGACCAGAGCGGCCTTGCCGCCGATGAGCACATCGGTTCCGCGGTTGATGCCGTCGATAAGCGAGTGGCGCGTCCCGTATTTGTTGTCGAACTTGCTCTTGGTG
>JAGQTO010000107.1:10438-18527 GCA_020439025.1 Mycobacterium sp.
CGTTGACGTTGATCGCCGGGAAGGCGAGTTCGCCGGCCGCGGCGAACTGGTAGAGCCGCAGCACGCCGGTGGTGGTCTCCTCGGTGACGCCCTTGATCGAGTCGGCGATCCGGGTCCACTTGTGCGGCTCGGCAGCCAGGGACTCCCGGAGCAGGTTGAGGAAGACCGTGTACTCGGTGGAGTCGTCCTCTTCGCCGGGGGGAACCACGCCAGCCTTCTCGAACTGGGCGCCACGCAGCACCAGCATGGTGGCGTCGCCGCCGTCGTCGAGGATCATGTTCGCGGGCTCACCCGGCCAGGTCAGCATCTGCTCGGCGGCCCACCAGTACTCCTCCAATGTCTCGCCCTTCCAGGCGAAGATCGGAACGCCGAGCGGCTCCTCGGGGGTGCCGTTGGGGCCGACGACGCACGCCGCGGCGGCGTGATCCTGGGTGGAGAAGATGTTGCAGCTCGCCCAGCGAACTTCCGCACCGAGGGCGACCAGTGTCTCGATGAGCACCGCGGTCTGCACCGTCATGTGCAGCGAACCGGAGATCCGGGCGCCCTTGAGCGGCAGCACGTCGGCGTACTCGCGGCGCAGCGCCATCAGGCCGGGCATTTCGTGTTCGGCGAGCCGGATCTCCTTGCGGCCGAATTCGGCCTGCGACAGATCGGCTACCTTGAAGTCGATTCCGTTACGGGAGTCGGCAGTCAGATTCATGGGCACACCGTATCCCGGCGCCGATCAGACAGCCCCGCCGCCCCCGGAGCCGTACCGCTCGGCGAACGGTGTCATCAGCCGGGCAAGATCGGCGGCCACGTCGTGGTCGGCCTCCGGCGGCATCGAGACGTAGCTCAAGGCCAGCCGCACGATCGCGCGTGCCAGCACCCCGGCGTCCTCCGCTTCGGCGTGGACCCAGCTGTCGGCGAACGCCTGCGCCAGCCGCGCCGAGCAACGGGCGATGATCGGCCCGCTGTCGGTGGTGATGATCTGCAGTAGGTCCGGCTTGGCCTTACCGGAGAGCAACGAGACGATCAGCGGGTCGGCGGCCGATTCGGCGAAGAACGCCCGGAAACCGGCCAGGAACGCGCCGTAGACGTCGCCGGCGTGTTCGTCGATGGCGGTGTCGATGCGGTCGACGAGCCGGTCTGCCAGCCGCAACGCATAGCCCTGGGCCAGGCCCTGCCGGGAGCCGAACTCGTTGTAGATGGTCTGGCGGCTGATGCCCGCGGTGCGCGCCACGTCGGACAGCCTGACCGCCGACCAGTCCTTGGCCAGCAGTTCCTCGCGCATCGCGTCGAGGATGGAATCGCGCAGCAGCGCCCGGGAGGCCTCGGCGAAGGGCGGACGGCTCAACGGCTCATCGGCCGGGTGCGTCGTCTGCGAGTTCCGCCGCCCGGCGCCGGCCCAACCGGGAATGCCGGTAGCCGTAGAGCGCGTACACCGCGACGCCGAGGACCATCCACACCGCGAACCGCACCCAGGTCAGCGCGGTGAGGTTGAGCATCAGCCACAGGCAGGCCGCGATCGACAACGCCGGCAGCCAGGGCACGAACGGCGCCTTGAAGCCCCGCGGCAGGTCGGGGCGGGTGCGACGCAGGATGATGACCCCGGCGGAGACCAGGACGAAGGCGAACAACGTCCCGACGTTGACCATCTCCTCCAGCTTGGCCATCGGGAACAGCGAGGCAGCGACGGCGACACCGACGCCGATCAGCACCATGATTCGCACCGGCGTGCCATGCGAACCGGTGCGGGCCAGGCCCCGCGGGAGCAATCCGTCCCGGGACATCGCGAACAGCACCCGGGACAGACCCAGCATGATGACCATGACCACCGTGGTCAGCCCGGCCAACGCACCGATGGAGATGATCTTGGCCGCCCAGTTGACACCGTTGAGCGCGAACGCGGTCGCGAGGTTGGCGTGGCCCTGCCCGGTGTCGCGCAACTGGGTGTAGTGCACCATCCCGGACAGCACGACCGATACCGCGACGTAGAGCACCGTCACGATGGCCAGCGACGCCAGGATCCCGCGGGGCAGATCGCGCTGCGGATTCTTGGTCTCCTCGGCCGCGGTGGCCACGATGTCGAAACCGATGAAGGCGAAGAAGACGATCGAGGCACCGGCCAGCACCCCGTACCAGCCGTAGTGGCTGCCGCCCCCGCCGGTCAGCAGCGAGAACACCGACTGGTCGATGCCGGTCCCGGCCGCGCCCTTACCGGTCTCGGTGGGCGGGATGAATGGGGAGAAATTCTGCGGCTTGATGTAGAACGCGCCGACGATCACCACCAGGACCACGACGGCGACCTTGACCGCGGTGACACCGGCGGAGAACTTCGCCGAGAGCTTGGTGCCCAGCGTCAGCAGCGTGCATACCCCGCCGATGATCAGCAGGGCACCCCAGTCGAAGGAGAACGCGCCGAGTTCCAGCGTGCCGCCGGAGAAACCGAAGACCGTGCCCAGATAACTCGACCAGCCCTTGGCCACCACCGCCGCGCCGACCGCGAACTCCAGGATGAGATCCCATCCGATGATCCAGGCGACGAACTCACCGAAGGTCGCATAGGAAAAGGTGTAGGCGCTGCCGGCAACCGGCAGGGTGGAGGCGAACTCCGCGTAGCACAGCGCGGCCAGCCCGCAGGTGGCCGCCGCGATGACGAAGGACACCGATAGCGCGGGGCCGGTGATGTTGCCGAACGTCGACGCGGTGACGGTGAAGATGCCGGCCCCGACGACCACCGAGACGCCGAAGACGGTGAGATCCCACCAGGTCAGATCTTTGCGAAGTCGCGCGCCCGGTTCGTCGGTGTCACTGATCGACTGCTCGACCGACTTGGTGCGCGCCGACAGCAACCGGCGGACGGACATGAGCGCAGACGCTACCGCGCCGGGGTCCGGTCAAGGTCGGGTTCGAGGTAGATCACCCGGGCGGCGGGCACCGCCGCGCGCACGGCCGCCTCGGCACGGTCGATGGCGGCGGCGACGGTGGCCAGATCGGTGCCGGGCCCGAGGGCGATCTTCGCGCCGACCAGCATCTCCTCCGGTCCCAGGTATTGGGTGCGCAGGTGGATGACCCGATCGACGTGCTCGGTGCCCTCCAGGGCGGCCTGGATGGACCGGTTCTCCTCGGCGGTCGCGCCCTCGCCGATCAGCAGGCTGTGCATCTCCACCATCAGGATCACCGCGATGACGCCCAGCAGTGCGCCGATCAGCATGGTGCCGATCCCGTCCCAAACCGGGTTGCCGGTCAGGACGCTCAGCCCAACGCCCAGCAGGGCGAAGAGCAGGCCCAGCAGCGCGCCGGTGTCCTCGAGCAGGACCACCGGAAGTTCCGGGTTGCGCGACCGCCGGATGAACTGCCACCAGTTCCCGGTTCCCTTCAGCGGCCGGGACTCGACCATCGCGGTGCGGAAGCTGTAGCCCTCCAGGCCGATGGCCACCGCCAGGATGACCACGGCGACCAGCGGGGAGGTGAGTGGTTCCGGGTGGCTGATCTTGTGGTAGCCCTCGTAGAGCGCGAACACCGCGCCGAGGGTGAACAGCACCAGCGCCACCACGAAGGAGTAGAAGTACCGACTGCGGCCGTAGCCGAAGGGGTGCAGGCTGGTCGCCTCCCGGCGGGCCCGCCGTTGCCCGAGCAGCAACAGCGCCTGGTTGGAGGTGTCGGCCACCGAGTGCACCGACTCGGCCAGCATCGATGAACTGCCGGTGATGAGGAACCCGACGAACTTGGCCACCGCGATGCCGGCGTTGGCGGTCAGTGCCGCCAGGATCGCCCGGGTGCTGCCGGAAGCCGACATCCGCCCTCCTCGGTTTTTTAGAGGCCTACCGTAGCGCGGAACAGCCGGCTGGGCTCCGAAGCCTCCAAACGGATCGGCAGGTCGTCGGCGGCGACCCATGCCGCCGTCCCCCGCTCGAGCCGCACTTCGCCGGACTTGGCCCGCGCGGTCACCGAGCCCTGGGTGCACACCAGGATCTGCGGGCCGTCGTGGCGGGACGGGGCGTCCACCTCATGACCGAGGTCCTCGCCGTCCAAGATCAGCACCGAACCGGCGAACTCCGCGCTGGGGGTGTCGTAGACCAGTTCGATGCCCTCGCGGTGGGTGCCGACCCGCATGTCGTCCACGGGTTGGAAGTCCAGCACACGCAGCAGTTCCGGGACGTCGACGTGTTTGGGGGTCAGGCCGCCGCGCAGCACATTGTCGGAGTTGGCCATCACCTCCATGCCCATCCCGTGCAGGTAGCTGTGCAGGTTGCCGGCGGGCAGGAAGATGCCCTCGCCAGGCTGCAGGTTGATCCGGTTGAGCAGCAGCGCGGCCAATACGCCGGCGTCACCGGGATACCGCTCACCGAGTTCCAGGACGGTGCGGGCCTCAGCGGCGAACTCGCGCTTTCCGGAGCGCACGTAGGCCACCGCCCCCTCCAGGACCGCGCCGATGAGGACGTCGACATCCGGCTGCGGGGCGGTGATCCAGGTGGTGAACAACGCACGCAGCCCGGCGGCATCGGGCTGGCCGGCCAGCAGCGCGATATAGGGCTCGAGTTCGGGCACGGCGAGCGCGCGCATCAGCTCCACCGACCGCGCGGCGGAACGGAAGCCGGCCAGGGCCTCGAACTCCCCGAGCGCCACCAGTAACTCGGGTTTGTGGCTGCGGTCCCGGTAGTTGCGCTCCGGGGAGTTGACCGGCACCCCGCGACGGTTCTCGCGGGCATAGCCCTCCACCGCCTGCTGGGCGCTCGGGTGGGCCTGCAGCGACAGCGGCTCGTCGGCGGCGAGCACCTTGACCAGGAACGGCAGCGCGTCGCCGAACCGGTCCCGCACCGCGGGCCCCAGTTCGCCGTCGGGGTCGGCGGCGATGACGTCCAGCAGCGACGTCTGGCCGGCGGAGTCCACCAGCATCGCCGAGTCGCCGGGGTGGGCACCCAGCCACAGCTCGGCCTCCGGGTGGGCCGTCGGGGCCGGGCGGCCGGTGAACTCCGCAATCGCCGTCCGCGACCCCCACGCATAGGTCCGGATCGCTCCGTGTAGAAGTTGCACGGCCGTACTATCCCCCCGCCAGTCTCAGATATACGGCGGCCATCTCCAGCCGCAGGGCCAAGGTCGCCAACTGCTGCTCGGCACGGCCCGGGACCGGTTGCGCCGAGCCGGCGCCGACGTCTTCGGCGCCCATCAGGTCCACATCGTCGATGCCCGCCGTCCGGGCGGTCAGCACCGCCCGTTCCTCGGCCAGCGTCAGGGCCACCACCATCGGGCGGCCCGGCATCGGGCCGTCGATCTGCTCGTCGTGGAACAGCGCCTCGACCGGGTCGGTGACACCGGCGGCCACTCCCCTGCGCAGCGCCACCAGGGCGTCAGCCAGGCCGGTGGCCGCAACGGTGTGGCCGGCGACCCGCAGCAGCACCGCCGCGCCGTGCCGGGCCAGCGCCAGGGTGGCCGGGCAATCGCCGGCCAGCACCACCGGACGGCCTGAAAACCGCTCGGCGAGCGCCTTGGCGGGATTGGTGAACACCTCCCGGGCGGCGCTGTTGCGCAGCGCCTCGGCGTCGAGTTCGTCGGCCAACACCGGCAGATCGGCCGTGATCGCCGGGTCGACGGCGGCCATCGTCGCCAGCCCGGCTGCCAGGTACCGGCACAACCCGAAGTCCTCCGGTGTCCACAGCCGCGGTTCGAGCACCGCGGCGCGGCCCGCGGCGGCTTCCCGCAGCGGACCCTCGAACGGGGCCACGACCACGACCCGGGCGCCGCGGCGGACGGCGACGTCCACCGCCGAGACCAAGGCCGGGTCACCGGGATCGTCACCGGCGACCACCAGCACGTCCAACGGGCCGATCCACGGCGGCACCCGCGCCGCGGACACCAGCGGTTCGGCGGCCGTCGCGCCGAGGATGCCGATGAGTACGTCACCGGCGGTCGCCGCCGGACCGCGACCGGCGAGCCAGATCACCGACCGCGGGCGCTGCCCGCCGGAAATCGATTCCAGTGCGCCCTCCTCGACGGCCGCCCCGGTCGCGCGCACCTGCGCCCCAGCAGTGGCCGACGCCCGCAGCAGACCCTCACGGTCGGCATCGAGCAGGGCACCGGCATCGTCGAGGTCGACGCAGGTGGGCGCCGGACTCATCCGCCGGCCCCGCTGCGGGCCGCGATCCCCTCGGACGCCCGGGAGAGGATCTTCTCGACCTCCTCGGCGGTGGGCGCCTCCACGTTGAGTCGCAGCAGCGGTTCGGTGTTGGAGGTTCGCAGGTTGAACCAGGCTCCGTCGCCGAGTTCGACCGTCACCCCGTCCAGTTCATCGGTTGAAACGGTTTCCGCGGCAAAGGATTTCACGACGGCCTCGACGCACGCCGGCGCGTCGTCGACCCGGAAGTTGATCTCCCCGGAGGCCGCGTAGCGCTGATAGTCGCCCATCAGTTCCGACAACGGCCGGTCCTGCCCGCCGAGAGCCGCCAGCACATGAAGGGCTGCCAGCATTCCGGAGTCAGCACCCCAGAAATCCCGGAAGTAGTAGTGCGCTGAATGCTCCCCGCCGAAGATGGCGCCGGTCTGCGCCATCAGCGCCTTGATATAGGAGTGCCCGACCCTGGAGCGCAAGGCGACCCCGCCGCGCTCGGCGATCACCTCCGGCACAACCCGGGAAGTGATGAGGTTGTGGATCACCGTGGCGCCGGACTCCCGGGCCAACTCCCGATCGGCGACCAGTGCGGTGACCGCCGAAGGGGACACCGGTTCGCCGTTCTCGTCCACCACGAAGCAGCGGTCGGCGTCGCCGTCGAAGGCCAGGCCGATATCGGCGCCGGTCTCACGGACGAAGTTCTGCAGGTCCACCAGATTGGCCGGCTCCAGCGGATTGGCCTCGTGGTTGGGGAACGATCCGTCGAGTTCGAAGTACAGCGGCAGCAGGGTCAGGCCCGGGACGTCGCCGAGCACCGCGGGAGCGGTGTGGCCGGCCATCCCGTTGCCGGCGTCCACCGCGACCCGCAGCGGGCGCAGCGCCTCGACGTCGACCAGCGAGCGCAGGAACCGGCCGTAGTCGGCCAGCACATCCTGATCGCGGGCGCTGCCCCGCGGTCCGCTGTAGTCGGTGACCCCGTTGATGACCGCGTCGCGCACGACCGCCAGTCCGGTGTCCTCACCGACCGGCTTGGCCCCGGCCCGGCACAGTTTGATGCCGTTGTAGGCAGCCGGGTTGTGACTGGCGGTGAACATCGCGCCCGGGCAGTTCAACATCCCGGAGGCGAAGTACAACTCGTCGGTGGACGCCAGCCCGATCCGCACGACGTCCACACCTTGCGACATCACCCCGTCGGCGAACTCGGTCGACAGCACCGGGGAGCTCTCCCGCATATCGTGGCCGATGACCACGCTGCCCGCCCCCTCGGCGCGCATCAGCCCGGCAAAGGCCGCGCCGACATCGAACACAAAGGCTTCGTCGAGCTCGGTGCCGACGAGGCCCCGCACGTCATAGGCCTTGATCACACGGCGCACGTCGGCGGCGGACCGGGGCATTGCGGCACTCCTGGGGCGAAGGGACTTCTTTGCCCGTCAGCCTAGCCGGGCGTCAGTCGGCGGGGTCCGGAAGAACGCGCAGATGCCCACGACGCCGACCGGCAGCGGCCGTCCCCGGCACCGCAGGGGGCGCCCCGGTGCGAGGGACCGCAGGACGTGCGGCGGCCAGCGGGTCGGAGAACCCCGGCATCGGCGGCCCACCGGAGACTCGGCCTTCTCGGACCGCCTCGGCGAGAGCGACCAGATCGTCCTCGTCGGGGTTGGTCGGCAATGGTCCGGCATGGCGAACCAGCTCCCAGCCGCGCGGGGCGGTGATCCGGCTGGCATGACCCAAACACAGGTCCCAGGTGTGCGGCTCGCGGACGATCGCCAGGGGCCCCACCACCGCGGTGGAGTCCGCGTAGACGTAGGTCAGCGTCGCCACCGCATAGTGCGCGCACCCGGGTCGGCTGCAGCGGCGGGGAACATTCACGCTGGCGAGGCTAACCCGGGCAAATGCCTGTGCGGGCCGGACACGCGCGGCCGCCGACTCGCCGATGTTGAACCGTTACGATCTGCAGTCCATGGCCGACAGCCGCAATTCCCGACGCGGTGGCGGCACCTC
>JAGQTO010000393.1 GCA_020439025.1 Mycobacterium sp.
CCGCAGTGGACTGTGGAAGCCGGGTCAGATCCGGATCAAAGCCTGATCCCCGTTGGCAGAACCCTCAGGCGGTCCTGACCAGGAGTTCATATGTGACACCCAGCGCGCGGTAGGTCTGCTCGGCGCGCTTGTCGCAGGTGATCAGAGGCAACCGGTGCTCGCGCGCGGCCACTCCGACCAGACCGTCGTAGAACGCGCCACCGGCCAGCCCTACGTCGGCGAATTCCTGCAACAGCTTCGCCATGCGCGTTGCCGAAAGGAACCGGGATTCGGGAAAGTTCACCCTCTCTAGACGCAACGCCGTAGCTGGGTTGAGGCGCTGCGGCGGAGGCAGGCGGGTGAGAACAGACAGCAGTTCCACTGCGGCATGACCGGACATCCCCCGGCGGCAATGCATCAGCCGGTGCTTGGCGGCCGGGTGAAAAGGATTTTCCGGCTGAACCAGGGCTATAGCCGCGCTCGTATCGACCAGCACATGCTCAGCGCTGGTCGGCAAGCCGCATCTCCCTCACGGCGTCTTCATCAAGGCCCGCCCCACCGGTCGGCAACAGCAGAAGACCGTCCGCCTCAACGAGATCGTCGGCGGCCACACTCTCGATCCGGATGGCAGCCCCTTCGACGGTGATCTCCACCTCTCCGGCGCCGATACCCACCTGCTCGCGCAGCGCCTTCGGAACTACCAATCTTCCGGCTTTGTCAATGGTAGTACGCATTCCATCAAGCTACCACCAGTGTTGCGGCGGCACTCTGCACTGTTGCGCCCCACCTCGTCAGGCAGTCGGTCAGAGTCCACTCTCGATCGGCTCGGGAACTGGGGCAACGGTGAGAATGGTTGCCCCAACATTGATTTCACCGGATTCCACCGGTTCGATCGGCCCGAACTTCTTGGCGTTGAGGATGATGACCGGAGTCACCAGAGAATAGCCGGCGTCCTGAATGACCTTGGGGTCGAAACTGACCAGCGGAGTCCCCGCCGTGACCCGATCACCCTTGGCCACCTTGACATCGAACCCGTCTCCCTTCAATTTCACGGTGTCGATACCGATGTGGATCAGTACCTCGACGCCGCTGTCCAGCAGCAGCCCGAACGCGTGGCCGGTTGGCTGCGCGGCGACGACCACCCCAGAACCGGGTGCATACGCCGTGTTCCCGGAGGGCTCAATCGCGACACCCGGGCCCATGATGCCCTTGCCGAACACCGGATCGGGTACCTCGCTCAGCGCGATCAGCGTGCCGTCGAGCGGGGACTTGATTTCGGTCGCCACCCCGGCCTCGCCCGCGGCCTTGGTCGCGGCCGCGGCGACCAGCGTGTCCGCGCTGGCCTCCGACATGGGTCCCTCCAGATCAGCGACCGGCACCCCGGCCGCGACCGCCGCGGCAGCCTGCTCGGGCGTCCGATAACCCGAGAGGATCACCAGCACCATCGCGGTCACGAACGCTGCCAGGACGGCCACCGCGTAAAGACCCATGCTGCTGAACGCCGGGATGGTCAGCAACGAGGTGAATACGAAGGCACTGGTCTTGACCCCGCCACCGATGCCGATGATCAATCCGCCCACCAGACAACCCACCAGCATTCGCGGGTATATCCGTTTGAACCGCAGGTGGATTCCGTACAGCGACGGCTCCGAGATGCCGCCGAGCAATCCGGCGGCCAGACCGCCGATCGCGGTCTGGCGCATCTGCTTGTCCCGCTCCCGCCAGGCCAGGAACAGCACGCCCGCGGTGGCGCCGAAGCAGGCGAAGTTCCACGCGCCCATCGGGCCCTGGGTGTAGTCGTAGCCCAGGGTCTGAATGTTGAGCAGCATGATCGCGTTGATCGGCCAGTGCAGACCCA
>JAGQTO010000394.1 GCA_020439025.1 Mycobacterium sp.
GAGGGCTACAAGCTGAAGGTGCAGTGGGCGGTCCGCATCGACAACAGCGGCGGGTTCGTGCACAGCGCCCCGTGGTCGGTCGGCTCCCAGGGTTATGCCAATGTCAGTCACGGCTGCATCAACCTCAGCCCGGCCAACGCCAAGTGGTTCTACGACAACTTCGGCAGCGGCGACCCAATCATCGTGAAGAACTCCGCGGGCCTCTACACCAAGCCCGACGGTGCCGACGATTGGCAGTGGGAGCTGTACTGATTCCCCGTTGAGTGAGGGACCACGCAGCGGGTCACTCGTACTTCCTCTGCGATCACGCGCGGGTAGTCAGCTCCATATCCGGACCCGCTCGCGCGGATCGAGGTAGAGCGCGTCGTCCTCGCCGACCTCGAACGCCTCGTAGAAGGCGTCGATATTGCGCACCACCCCGTTGCAACGGAACTCCGGCGGCGAGTGCGGGTCGGTCGCCAGCCGGCGAACGGCCTCGGCGGGCCGGGACTTGGTTCGCCAGACCTGGGCCCAGCCGTACAGCACCCGCTGCAGGCCGCTCAGCCCGTCGATCACCGGGGCCTGCCGGCCGCCGAGCGAGAGCCGGTAGGCCAGCAGTGCGATCGACAGACCGCCGAGGTCGCCGATGTTCTCTCCGACGGTGAAGGCGCCCTGGACATGCGGCTGATCGGGCCGGTCCTGCAGGTCCCGCGGAACGAAGGCGTCGTACTGCTCGATGAGTCGGGTTGTGCGGGTGGTGAATTCGCGACGGTCGGCGTCGGTCCACCAGTCGACCAGGTGGCCGTCGCCGTCGTACTTGGAACCCTGGTCGTCAAAACCGTGGCCGATCTCGTGGCCGATCACCGCGCCGATACCGCCGTAATTGGCCGCGTCGTCGGCCTCGGCGTCGAAGAACGGCGGCTGCAGGATCGCGGCGGGGAACACGATCTCGTTCATCCCCGGGTTGTAATAGGCGTTCACGGTCTGCGGGGTCATGAACCATTCGTCGCGGTCGACCGGCCCGCCGAGCTTGTCGAACTCGCGATCGGCCTCGACCTCCGAACCGCGAACAACGTTGCCGTACAGGTCATCCCGTTGTACTACCAGTGCCGAATGGTCACGCCACTTCGCGGGGTAGCCGATCTTGGCGGTGAACTTGTCCAGCTTGGCCAGCGCGCGCTCGCGGGTGGCCGGCGTCATCCACTCCAGGTCGGTGATGCTGACCCGGTAGGCCTCCCGCAGATTGTCGACCAGAACGTCCATCCGGGCCTTGGCGTCCGGGGGGAAATGCCGTTCGGTGTACAGCCGGCCCACCGCGTCGCCCAGCAGGCTCTCCACCAGTGACACCCCGCGCTTCCAGCGCTCGCGGATCTCCTCGGTCCCGGACAGGGTGCGGCCGTAGAAAGCGAAGTCCTCGGCGACCATCGCATGCGGCAGCACCCCGGCGCGGGCATGGATCAACCGCCAGCGTGCCCAGTCCTGCCAGTCACCGAACTCCGCGGTCGCCCATACCTCGGCGAAGGCCGTCAGATAATCGGGCTGCCGCACGACGAGCTCGGCGACGGCCTCCGGGGAGGTGCCCAGCGCCGAAACCCAGCCCGCCCAATCGAATCCGGGTGCGGTATCGGCGAGGTCGCTGAACGCCCGCAGGTTGTAGCTCAGATCGGCGTCCCGCCGGCGCACCACGTCCCAGTGCGCGGCGGCCAGCCGGTATTTCGGCGGCGCGACCCGGCCGGCAAGCTTGTCGATCTCGTTGGTCGTCGCGCCATACACGAGAGCGAACATCGCCGCGATATGCGCCGGGTAGGCGCCC
>JAGQTO010000108.1 GCA_020439025.1 Mycobacterium sp.
CTGGTCGTACCACTGGAACTTCGGGATCAGCGTTGAGGTGTCCTGGATTCCCACCACGTAGCGGTCGAGCCACTTGAGGTTGTCGACGAAGCCGAGGTCTTCCTGGTACTCGTTGAGTGGGACGTTGCAGCTGCCGTGACCGCCGCAGAACCACACCATCTTCGTCTCGGTTCCTGCCTCGACCAGCGTCTGGGCGTTGGCCACCGACTGGGCCAGCGGGAACAGGATGTCCTGGACGCCCTGGAAGATCAGCGCGGGCGCGGTGATGTTGCCGACCAGCGGGGTCGGCCCGGCGCTGGCCAGCACCGCCTGCCCCGTCTCGCTGATCCAGCCCAGCAGGTCGCCGGTGAGCACCCCCTGGTAGACCTGCGAGTTGACGTCGGTACGGGAGATCAGCAGGATCCCCGCCAGCAGCGTGCCGAAGCCGGTCTTGAACTGGTTGTAGTTCGGGTACAGAGCGCTGAGCAGCGAGTTCCACGAGATCTCCGGGGCGATCGCGTCGACGCGGGGGTCGGTCGCGGCCGTCGTCCACGGGATGCCGCCGCCATAGGAGCCGCCCACCATCCCGATGAGCGGATCGCCCTCCTCGACCGCCGCCTGCTGATACGCGGGGTTACCGGAGCTGGCGAGCCAGGAGATCAGCGCCGAGACGTCCCGCGCTTCGAAGAGCGGGGCATCGACCTGCATTCCGGGCAGGCTCGGGTCCTTGGTGGCGAAACTCCCGCGCGGGTCCCAGCTGATGACGTTGAAGCCGGTGGAGGCGGTGTAGGAGGGGCCGCCGTCGGTGGAGATCCACTCACCGTCGCGCAGCACCGGCAGGCCGGGGGTGAGGCTGCCCAGGTTGGTCGCCCCGAGTTGGCCGTTGGGATCGGTCGGGTTGGTGATACCGGGGGTGCCCAACCCCGGGCCGAGCAGGACGGTGGGTGCGGACTGCACCTCGCCGGTGGCCACGTTGGTGGCGGGGAAGTAGTTCGCGCTGACCATGAGCCCGTCGAACGACTCCACCTTGGTGGTGAAGGCGGTCGGCCGTCCCTCGGCCAGTTCGTAGGCGCTGACGTCGAACCTCACCACTTGCGATGCCCCGATGATCGGCGCCAGCAGGGTGCTGACCAGCGGTAACTGCTGCAGCAGGCCGATGACGGTCGGGGCGATGAGTCCGACGACGGGGATGCTGGCCAGGAAGGTGTCGAACGGGGTCTGCTCGGAGACCCGGATCTTGAAGGTCTCGAACGTGTCCGGGTTGTACAGCGCGGTCTCGTCGGGGATGTAGAAGAACTCGCCGCTGTCGCTGAACAGGGTGGCCTGCGAGAAGATGTCGTCGCTGACGGCGCCGAGCTTTCCGCCCAGGCTCGGGTTGGAGACCGTCTGGTAGGTCAGCGGATTGGACGAGGTGGCGCCGAGGGTGCCGACCAGCACGCCGGGGTAATCCGTCCCGTCGAACGTCCCGCCCCAGGTGACCGACGGGTTGACGGTGATGGGGCCGTCCGCCTGCGCGGCAGCCTGGGCTGATGCCTGTGCTGGGGCCTGTGCTGGGGTTTGACTGGTCACGGGCTCGGCGACCGTGGCCGCTCTGAGCGGAGCGCGGCGGGCGGCCTCCAGCAACGCCACATCGGCAGTCGAGCCGACCGGACTCGTGTCGGCGGTGGCGGTGGTGGCGGCCGGCGTGGCAACGAGTGCGCCGACCGCGGCGATACGGGGTGAATCAGCCCGCGCGCCGGCT
>JAGQTO010000395.1 GCA_020439025.1 Mycobacterium sp.
CTGAACATCGCTTCTCGGCCGGCGCGGAAGTCCACACTCTCGTATTCGGCCGCCACCATGGCGTCCGGCCAAGCGCAGTCCACCCGCCAGCATTCACCGTCGCGGCCGTGGATCAGATGCTGCAGTTCGGGACGCGGCAGGCCGTGCTGGAACATGACCAGCCGAGCCTCGCTCTCCATCGCCGATTCCGCGCGTCCGTCGGCGATGGCCAGCAGGTTGCGCACCCCGACGATCCCGCGTCTGCACTTCTGCTGTTCCGCGACGGCGGCGAGTTCGGCCGGGGTGCACCGCCGTGAATGCAGGGTGCATCGAGGGTGGCCAGCGCCCGCGGAGGCCGCAGTTGACGAGCGAGCTCCACCGCGGTCCACGCCGGTGACGTCGCCCGGCGACTCGAGACAAGTTGCAGCGGAGCGCCTCTGCGCTGATGGACGACGAGGCCTGCGGTCGGCCGCAGCCGGAAGCGTGGGTCCAGGACGTGCACCGCGCCGCTGCTGTTCACACTGAAGCCGTACAGCTCGGCCGCGGTGTGCATACAGGCGACGGTGTGCTCCCCGGCCAGCATGTCCAACGCTCGCAGCCGCATCAGCAGGTCGGGGGTGGTCGTCGAGTACACCCCGCGCCACACTCTGATGAGGTTGCCCTTGCGAACCTGCACGTCGAGCTGCTGACGGGTCATCGCGGTCAGCAGATCGGCGGCAGTGGCCAAACCGCCTCCCCGGCGGATGATCGTGATGGCGTCGCTGTGCACGCCGGCGAGGCTGCCCTTGCCCCGACACCGGCGCCATTCACCCGAGCCCCGGCCTGTGAACATCCCGGCGAGCAGACACAAACTCGCACCATTTGGCTCCCATTCGTGCGAGTTCGCGTCTGCTCGCGGGAAAGGGGGCGGGGGAAACTAGCGAAGCAGGGCGGCCGCGCCCATGAGGCCGGCCTCGCCGCCCAACTCGGCGGGGACCACCTGCAGGGCGGAGAGGAAATCCAGGCCTTTGTAGTCGCTCAAGGCCTCGCGCAAAGGGTCGAAGAGCACCGGGCCGGCGTTGGCCACTCCCCCGCCGATGACCACCAGGTCGAGGTCGCAGACCGCGGCGACCGAGGCGATCATCGCGGCGACGGCCCGTGCCCCGCGGCGAAAAGCATTCAGCGCCAACGGGTTACCGTCGGCGGCGGCGGTCGCTAGCGCCTTCGCATCGTCCCCTGACCAGCCTTGAGAGCGGGCCCAGGACACCAGGTGCGGCCCGCTGGCGATGGCCTCGACGCAGCCCCGTCCCCCGCAACTGCACGGCGGTCCGTCGAGCTCAACCACAACATGCCCGACGTGTCCGGCGTTGCCGGTGCGCCCGCTGTACGGCGCCCCATCAAGCACCAGGCCGCCGCCGATCCCGGTAGACACCACCATGCCCAGCATGAATGCCGCACCCTGCCCGGCGCCGCGCCACTGCTCGCCAAGGGCCATGCACAGCCCGTCGCCGGCCAGTCGCACCGGCACGCCGGGGACCGCCGCGGCGACGCGCTGCACGATCGGGAAACCCCGCCACGCGCCGATGTTGACCGGGCTGACGGTGCCGTCGGGCAGGTGGATCGGACCGGCCGAGGAGATCCCGACGCCGTCAACGGGGCCACCGGCAGCTAGTGCCTCGTCGATGGTGTGCCGGGCGGCGGCCCACACGTCATCGCGGTCGGCGCTGCGCGGGGTGGGTTGGCGGATGTGGTGCAGCAGGCGGCCGTCGGCGTCGACGATGCCCGCGGCGATCTTGGTGCCACCGATGTCCAGGGCCAGCGTGCCCATCAGTGCTTGTGGGTGTTGTCGGGCTGGCGCGGGTCGCCGGGGTGTTCGTAGCCGGGCGCCAGCCACACCAGTGCGGCGCGGCGCTGCTCCAGCCATATCCGGAAAGCCCGCCGGCGGGCCGCCCCGCGCAGGTGATCGGCGAGGTCGGCGTCAGAGCGGAACCGGCCTGGGTTGCGCCGGTGATAGTCGGCGACCGTGTCGGCATCGACGTCGACGTCCGCGGTGACGTGCACGTACAGCGCCCGGGCCAGCGGATCGCCCAGCGCACCGGCGGCGATGCTGCCGATCTCCAGGCGTGCGGTCATATCGGGCAGCACCTCCTCCTCGCCGCAGGCGTCGGCGGCGCTCACCTCGGCGACCGCCGCCTCATGGGCGATCACCCGTTCGGTGACCAGAAGTTGGGTCAGCCAGCGCCGCAACTGACGACCCTCGCTGGTTCCCGGCCGGGGCAGCGCGGCGGTCTGCGGACTGGCCCGCAGCGCGTCCTCCCGGGCGTCCACCTCCGCCAACGTCACCGGTTCGCCGGCCACCGTCGCCGCGCAACTCATCGAACTGTCACCGACACCGCCGGGGTGTAGAGCAGCCGCCCGGCGCAGCCGATGCGGATCAGCGCCCACCACTGTCCCGGGATGACCCACGGCGGCGGGGTGACGTCGAAGCCGACCTCGACCTGCGATCCGGCCGGCAGCACCGCCCCCTGCGATGCCGGGCCCATCCACTCCCAGGTTCCCCACGGGCTGATCAGGTGTGCCTCCAGTCCGAGGTCGGCGGCGGCGCCGCTGTCGACGACGGCGCTGAGCCGAGCGCTGTCGCCGCGGGCCAGGTCGATGTCGGCGGGTTCGCCGACCAGACGAACCAGTTCCCCGGGTTCCCCGACGGTGATGACGCAGACGTCCTCGACGGTCTGCCGCCAGGCCGGCGGGACGTCGCCGGTCAGCGTCAGTTGGGCGCGGACGGGATAGTGGCCGGGGGCGGCGTAGTCGGGAACCGGGACGGTGACCTCGGCCTCGCGGTGGGCGCGCGGCGGAATCTCGAAGGCGCCCTCGCGGTGGCGGCCCGGCCCCCACATGCGCGCCGCAGATTCCTCATCCCAGCCGGGCGGGTGGCGCAGGCTCACCGAACCGGTGAGGGTGGCGTCGCTGCAGTCGCTGGCCACTGTCAGCCGCAGCCGTACCGTCTCGCCGGGGCGGGCGGCAACGGCTCCGGGGTGCAGGTGGGCGACGGCGGGCAGCCCACCCAGCGGCGCGGGGCCGCGGTTGTGCAGCCAGTACCGGGCGTAGAGGGGTTGGGCGGGTTCGGC
>JAGQTO010000009.1:0-1416 GCA_020439025.1 Mycobacterium sp.
TCGGCGTCGTAGCTGAAGCCGTTGCCGATGAGGATGCCGCCGTTGGGACTATCCGCGGTGCCGTCACCGAAGAAGAACGAGAGTATCGACGCCGCACCGGTTGCCGAGGCGCCGACCGCCGCGCGCGTCACGGCGGTCCCGGACGGCCCGGAGGCAGGGGTGGCCATCGCCGTCTCGCCCACCGCGGCGCTGGCGGAGAGGATGTCGCGGCCCGCGGTGGCGGTCGGCCATGCCAACGCCGCCACCGGAACCTCGGGGCCGCCGCCACGGCGCCGCCCGTTCGGCCGGCCTGATCCTGATGCCGGTGCGGGCCGAAACGCGGACGGGGGGATACTCGCCGGACTTGTTGACGGAATCGGCATGGCCGCTGAAAGGTCGCCAGCCAATGACACCGCATCGTTCGATATGGCGGCACTGGCGGACGGCACCGCCGCCGAACTGCGGGGACCGGACACGCGCGGGCCGGACTCGAGTGCCGAACGGTTCTTCCTCACCCCGCCAGCCGTCGAAGACTCCCGCGACGCGGACGGACGTGACCCCTGGACCGACGGCGACGGCGGGGCGCCCGAAGACCCGGACGGACCGCCGGTATCGGCCACGGCGACTGCGGGCATCGCGGCGATTGCTCCGCCGAGGCCCAGACCGACGGCCAGCGCACACATGCTCCCGACTGACAGCGGGTGACCGAGTCCGCCCCGCCCCCTTACGGCGCGATACACACCCATCTGATTCCCCTCGTCAGGCCACTCCGAGTGCGTTGCTTCCCGACTGCGATCAGTATGCAGTAGAACGACCTCAGAGGGAGGCCGTAACCCATGATCCGGTTCGATACCGACCATGCGTGCACCACCGAATTCCTTTGCCAATCAGAGTTATTCGAGCAGAACCAGACGGGTAACCAAAACACCGACGGCGACGAAGGCCAGCGCCGAACCGATCACGAACCCGCCGCCGCGGGTCTTCAGGATGACGAACCCGAGGCGCGTCTCGCGGACATAGCGGTGTCGCGATGCCGCCGCCAGAGCGGAGACAACGCCGGAGCAAATGAGCGAGATCCCGAACACCGATTGGACATCAGCGTGAACCAAAAGGACGGTAGTGACGGCGAAGACACCGGCGAGGCCGGTCAAGGCCATGGCCCGCTGCACATGATTGCGCTCGAAGGGGTACTGCCGACCCCACAGTTTTCCAGGCTCCGCGCTTCCCGGCTTCACGCTCATCCCCGACTCAGCCCCGCGGCGTAAGGACCAGTAGCACGACGCCCAGGCCCGCGAGCACTATCGCCGCCGTGCTCAGCAACGGTGCGCTGAAACCCGGCAGCGGCCGGCGCAACCGCAACGCCGTCTCCGTCGCCCACCAGCGCCGGACCCCCACGGCGCAGGTGCCGAAGCCGATCATCACCAGCGCGAGAGCAAG
>JAGQTO010000009.1:1467-1648 GCA_020439025.1 Mycobacterium sp.
CGGCCAGCAGTGTGATCGCGAGGCGCAGCCACGACAGATACGTGCGCTCGTTGGCCAGCGTATAGAGCGGGTCCGGCTCGCGGCCGACGTCATAGACCCCGGCGGGATAACGGGACCCGCGCTCAAGCCCGCCGTCGAAGTCCATTACCTCGTTGTCGGCCACCCCTTCACGGTAACGCCC
>JAGQTO010000009.1:1717-6633 GCA_020439025.1 Mycobacterium sp.
GGGCTTGAGACGCTGGTTCGATGTTGATGAAGTTCCTTCTCGCGCCGTTGTCCGTGGCCACCACCGCCGGTGTCGGGGTGATCGCATCCCTCGCCACCGTCGGCAGCGCGCTGGTCGCCGGCTCGGCCGGAACCGTGTCCAGCGTCGCGGTCGCCGGTTCCATGGGCACCGCCGGAAGCGTGGCCGTCGCCGGATCGATGGGCACGGTATCCAGCGTCGCGGTCGCCGGATCGATCGCCACCTTCGGCAGCGCGGCCGTCGCCGGCAGCGCCGTCACCGCTTTGTCGTTGATGATGAGTGGCTGCGCGGCATGTCTGGGCTGCATCGCCTGCCGTCGCTGCCGGGCGTGCATCGCCTGCTCCAACTGTGAGGATTGCGTCGGCTGCGTGGGCTGCCACAACTGCTCAGGATTGCGCAACGCGGTGGGGATGCGCGACGTGCACGTGCCGGCAGCAGCCTGAGCCCCGGTGGGATTACTCCGTCACCAGGATCCGCCGCCACCGCCGCCGCCACCGCCGCCGCCGCCACCACCGCCACCACTGGAGGATTGCGAGGAGGTGTAGGCGCCGATCGATGAGGAAAGGGCCGACTCGAAACTGTCGAAACCCGCACTCGATCCGCTGAGTGCCCCGTGCGCACCGGCGACGTGGTACCAGCCGGGACTCGGCGCGGGAGTCCCGGTGGCGGCCTGATATTTCTTCGCCCACAGAGCCGCCGATCCAGCGGCGACCGCGAACGGGATGTAGGCCGTGTAGAGGTCACTGCGCGCCGCGAAATCGAAGCGGGACTCCGCCGAGTCGGTGGCGACCAGGCGGTGGAATCCACCGGCCTGCGACCACAGTTCGCGACCGGCAGCGGTGCGCCGCAATCCGACGCCGGGCTTCCAGGCGTTCATGGTCGCCACAAAGAACAGCCCGAACGGAACGATCCATACGGTGCCGCCGAAGAGCCGGAACAACGCGGCGATCGCCAAGACCAGCGCCACCCCGTTGGCCACCCGCACCCACCACTCATCGCGCTTGCGCACGACCAGACCCGCGTCCAGCGCCCATTGACGCACCGCCTGGCCCATCTTCGCCGTGGCTCGCTCCAGGGTCGCGCCGGCCGACACCGTCCCGTCGGCCCGGAACTCCCGGCCGGGCTTTCGGACCCCCAGTGCCGTGGCCACCGCCGCGCCGACCGGATCCACCGCCCTCCAGTCCCGCGCCGTCCCCGCCGAGCGGATCACCCACTTCTTCGGTTCGGTCTGGTCCAGCGTCAGCAATCCGTGTTCGGCTAGGTGAAAGACGGTCGCGGTGAGCCCGTGTTTGGGCACCGCCTCGGTGCGGATGTACTCGTTCTGAACCGGGCCGAGGCCTTCCGGCGGGGTGTAGTGAACTCCGAAGCCCGGCGGCGACTCGGCCGTCGTCCGCATCAGCACCATCGCAGCGACCAGCCCGGCCACCGCCGTGACACCGGCCGCGATCAGCCAGACCGGCGCGGAGCCGAGCACCGCATCCCACTTCTGCGACCAGGGCACCGTCGGACGTGGCGGGGTGGCGACGTCGACGCCGATCCGCACGCTCAGCGGTGTCCGTGGGGGAACGGCACGGGCGGTAACCTCGACTGTTCGCCCGTCGATCCGCATGTCGCCGCAGGGAGCACCGACACCGGCGCCGAGCGCGCACTGGGCGCCGGTGAGGGGCCCCGGCAGGGTCACCGAGATGCGGGCTTCGGTGATGGGGTTGTTCCAGCCCGGCGGGATGACGTTCCAGTAGAACACCGACCGGGCATCCGACGGTCTGCCCTCAGAACCGGGGAAGCTCTTCTCGGCTCCCGTCCCGCCGGGATCGAGCACTCCTGCGATGCGGTACCGGATGGTGAAGACATGGGTGCCCTCATCGAGGTAGCGGGCGGGATCGCCGATCTTGGCGACCCGGAACCTGCGGTTGTCCTCCCAGGACAGTTCAAAGGGAACGGGCGCCCCGTCCAGGGTGATTTCGGTGATGTCCGGTGGCTGCCGGATATCCGGATCGTTGGGGTTGGCGATGTCCCAATAACGGAACAACCCGTGGCGCCAGAGCGGAAACTCGGCGGTGATCGTCTCGGTCGCGTCGAGCGTGCCGTCGGCCGCGACTGCGAAGTCGGCCCGGTACTCGCTGAACACGACCGGGTCTGAGACGTCGGCGGGTTCTGCGTACACCGTGATGAACAACGGAGTCAGAACACCGAGCCCGATGACCAACAGCGCGATCGGCCACCGGAGCTTGCTCAGCCACGCCATCGAATGTCCGCCTCCGGTTCCGCGACGCCCACCCACGCGGCGCCGAATCTTATACAGGGCCGAATCTCACACAGGGCCAGAACCTATCGGGGCGGTTTCATCGTCGGCGCCGCGCCCGGGGTCGGGGTGGGAGTGACCGGCGGTGGCGGGGGCACGGCGTTGACCAACTGACCGCCGGACACCCACTGGATCGTGATGATGGCCCGGGGCAGGGTCGCGCGAAGGTCGGCCTCCAACTCGGCAACGTCGGGCTGGTCGCGTCCGATCAGGGTGACGGTGATCTCCTTGGCCGAACCGGTCACGCTGAGGAGCGCCGCATCCGGCCGCGACGCCGCCCAACTCGTGGCGTTGGTGCGCGCGGCCGCAAGGGCGGTTTCGTCGTCGCTGGGTCCGTTGTCCTCCGGCGTGCGGGTCCACCCCATGCTGATCGGGATCTGCTTGCCGAACTTTTCTCTGATCTTCGCCGCCAGGTTTTCCGCCCGTTGCGGCGGACGCGGCCCGGCCGTCGAGATAACCAGGGTTCCGGATTGGACGCTGAGCCCCTGCAGGCTCAGGGACTGGCCTGCCAGCCATCTTTCGATAACCGGGGCCAGTTCCATGAGCGTGGGCAGCGGAGCGTCGGACTGCTCTTGCTGCGGGGTCTGCACCGGGATCCAGCCGAGTTGGACCGTCACCGGACGGCCGAGCGCGCTGGTGAGCTTGGCAGCGACGTCCTGCAATGCCGGAGGTTGCGTCGGGCCGACGATCTCGGCGCTAACGGTATCCCCCGATGTGGTGATCCGGCCGAGATTGTCACCGGGACCGAGCATGTTCGTGATGGTCGCTGTCGCGGTCTGCAGGTCCCGCGAATGGCCGGTCAGTGCGACGAACCGCGGGATGAGGATCAGGGCGACACCGAACGCCAGTGCCGCCGCGGCGGCCAGTGAGGCCAGGATCTGTGAGCGTCGTCCGCTGAAGGTGCGGCGCGGGACCAGGCCGCTGACCAGGAACACCACCGCCGCCATCAACACGATGCCGACCAGGTTCGTCGCGAACAGCAGCACCGCACCGCGCGCCAGGTCGGGCTGGCCACGCCCCAGCAGCACCCCGACGGCCGCCAGCGGCGGGACCACCGCGACGGCGACCGCCACCCCTGGCAATGCCACCGAGATCTTCTTGTGCACGGTGGCGAACGCCCCGGCGGCACCAGCCCCCAGGGCCACCAGCAGATCGCGGATGTCGGGGCTGCACCGCGCGACCACCTCGGCCGGCAGACCGGTTCCGGCCGGGGAGAGCAAGGCGGCGAACATCCAGCCGACCGCGATGGCGCCCAGCGCCGCCGCCAGCACGAGGAGCAACCCCAGGAGCAACCGCTTCCCCCAGCCCATGACGAGCGAAGCGGCGACTCCCATGATCGGGGACATGAGCGGTGCGATCATCATGGCGCCGATCACCACCGCCGCGGAGTTCTGCAGCAGTCCGACCGCCGCGACCATGCTGGACAGGAACATCAGGACCGAGAACCGGGCCAACGCCGCCCCGCTCGGCACCACCATCAGGTCCTCGATGATCGAGCGGCGATCCTCGATCTGGAGATGCGGCCAACGCCGCGGCCAACGCCGCTTGTCAGATCGTGGCTTGGCTGGGCGGGCCGGTTCGGCCCCGGGCGAGGACTCCCCGATCTGATTCATGCCGATCTGATCCGTGTCCGTCACCGTCTACCTCACCACCCGTCGCCATTCCGCCAGGGGCCGGTTCGAGGGCGTTCCGGAACCGACAATCGAGCCGACTTTACTGGGTTACCGGTCCCGGACGGCAGGGTCGTTCGGCCATCGGTGCCGCGGCCGCCGACCGGATGAAGGCGTCGGCGAAGACGGTGCAGACGGTGTCGGTGTCACTCTCGGGGAAATCGGGGGTGTCCGGGGCCGCGGTGCGGGTCAGCAGGCGCAAGGTGATCGGCCCCAGCAACTGCTGCGTCAGCAGTGGCCGCGGCAGGTCACGGATGCGGCCGGCCCGGATCTCCCGATCGAACCTGCTCGCCGAGGCCGCGCAGTCAGAACCCACCTTCACGTTGCGAATGGGAACCGAAGTCACCGGACTGCTGCGCGAAGGCGACAAGGTCGTCGGGATGCGCTACCGGGGCCCGGACGGGACGGCGGTAGCGGTCGCCGGGTCGAATACCGAACCGGGGCCGAACCGAGCCTTCCGAAGCGATAGCCTGGACTGCGGAAGAAACAACCGCGGGAGGCCGGGGCAACCGGTCTGAGAAGGTGGCACACCGCGCCGCCGACCGCATGACCGTCCGGGTAATGCCGGGCAGGGAGCGTTCACCATGTCTGTTCTTTTCACGGTATGGGGTTATGACCTCACCGCCATCGAGGCCGCCTCGGTGATCCTGGCCTTCATCGCCATCGGGCTCAGCATCAAGGGAACCCGGTGGGCGTGGCCGCCGTACTTCCTCTCCAGCGTGTTCTACGGCTGGCTGTTCGTGGAGTTCGACCTGTTCGCCTCCGCCGCCATGCAACTGATTTTCATGGCCGCCGCGGTCTGGGGCTGGTTCTCCTGGGGCCGGGAGGGTGTCCGAACGCCCGGCCGGCTGACCCCAACCGGACGAGTGCGCGGAGCGGTCGCGGCCTTCGCCCTGTGGGCACTGGTGGCTCCCCTGCTTCGCGCC
>JAGQTO010000009.1:6809-7447 GCA_020439025.1 Mycobacterium sp.
GTCGTCATGGCGGTCACCGGCTGGCGCGCCTGGTCGGCACGCGCCGAGGAGCGTGCCCCGAACCCGACGGCGACCGCCCGTGCCTGAACCGGATCGCGCCCGACTGATCTCGGTAGTCGGCGGGGAGTCCACCGGCAAGTCGACACTGGCCACCGCGCTCGGGGACCGGCTGCCCGCGACGGTCGTACCGGAGTTCCTGCGAAGTTGGGTCGATCGCCACAGGCGGGTCCCGCTGGCAGCCGAACAGGTCACCGTCATGTCGGCACACCGGGAGTCGGAGGTGTCCGCACTGCTGCGGGCGAGCAGGACCCCGCCTTCGTGGGTGGTCTCCGACAGCGGACCGCTGATGACCGCCGTGTACAGCATCCAGTACTACGGCGACACCTCCCTGCTGCCAACGGCCCTGGAGTGGACGGCGCAGAGCGATCGGGTGGTCTGGTGCCAGGACGACTTCCCCTGGCAACCCGAAGCGCAGCGCGACGGCTCACACGCCAGGTCCCGGTCCCAGCAGATCCTCGCGACGATCTTCGCCGAGCATCCCGAGCTTCCGATGCTGACCGTACGGGGTTCACGCGAGGAGCGCGTCGAGACCGTTCTGGACCAGGTGGGCACCACGACCGGCCGGGACGGCGGCGCCT
>JAGQTO010000109.1 GCA_020439025.1 Mycobacterium sp.
GTAGACCCCGGCGCCCTCGATGCCGCCGTTGCCGTAGATCGAGGAGATGTTGACCACCTGCCCACGCCCCTGGGCGATCATCTGGTCGTAGACCGCGGCGATGCCGTTGACCACGCCCTTGATGTTGATGTCGATGGCCCGGTGCCAGCGCTGCCAGGCCCGTTCGTGGTCGGCGAAGTAGGACAGCGGCATCACACCGGCGTTGTTGACCAGTACGTCAATGGCGCCGAAGGTTTCGACGGCATCGGCCGCGACGACCCTGAGCTGTTCGAGGTCGGTGACGTCGGCCACCCGGGCCAGCGCCTCTCCCCCGCTCTGCCGGATACCGGCGACCACCTCCTCGAGGCGCTCGGCGTCGACGTCGACGCCCACGACCCTGGCGCCGCCGGCGGCGCACTTCTGCGCGATGAGCCGACCGAAGCCGCTGCCCGCGCCGGTGACGATGACGACTTTGCCGTCCAGATACGGCGACATGGATTCCTCTCCTGAGCGCCGCTCCGGTGGCCGCGCGCTCGACTGTCCATTGAACCGCCTAATGTCGGGAGCATGAGCACCGTGAGCGCCTACGCCGCAACCTCGGCCACCGAACCTTTGAGCCGGACGACCATCACCCGCCGCGCCACCGGCCCGCGCGACGTCCGCTTCGACATCCACTTCGCCGGGATCTGCCACTCCGACATCCACACCGTGCGCGCCGAGTGGGGACAGCCGCGGTATCCAGTGGTTCCGGGCCACGAGATCGTCGGCATCGTCACCGAAATCGGTTCGGAAGTAACGGGTTTCAGCGTCGGCGACCGGGTCGGCGTGGGTTGTTTCGTCGACTCCTGTCGGGAGTGCGACAACTGCCTGGCCGGGCTCGAGCAGTACTGCACCGGCACCGGGATGACCGGCACCTACAACGCGGTCGGCAGGGACGGCCAGCCGACCCAGGGCGGCTACAGCGGCAGCATCGTCGTCGACGAGAACTATGTGCTGCATGTCCCCGAGTCAGTGCCGATGGATGCCGCCGCGCCGCTGTTGTGCGCGGGCATCACCACCTACTCGCCGCTGCGGCACTGGAATGTCGGGCCGGGCAGCCGGGTTGCGGTGATCGGCCTGGGCGGGCTGGGGCACATGGGGGTCAAGCTCGCCACGGCGATGGGCGCGGAGGTCACCGTGCTGTCGCAGTCGCTGAAGAAGATGGAGGACGGGCTGCGTTTGGGCGCCAAGCACTACCACGCCACCAGCGACCCCGACACCTTCAAGCGCCTGCGCAACTCCTTCGACGTCGTCCTCAACACCGTCTCGGCCAACCTCGACCTCGGCCGCTATCTGGAGATGGTCGATCTCGACGGGGTCTTCGTCGAACTCGGCGCCCCGGAGAACCCGCTGGTGGTGCCGCCGTTCTCGATCATCGGCATGCGTCGCAGCGTCACCGGATCGATGATCGGCGGGATCGCCGAAACCCAGGAGATGCTGGATTTCTGCGCCGCGCACGGGATCGCCTCGGAGGTCGAGGTGATCGAGCCGGACTACATCAACGAGGCCTACGAGCGGGTCATCGCCAGCGATGTCCGGTATCGGTTCGTCATCGACACCGAATCCCTGCGCAACGGGTGACGTTGCCCCGAAGGGTCAGTCGTCGAGCGAGTCGAGCGGCCAGCCCGCGGCCGCCAGTTTGGCGGCCACGCGCCTGATGTTCTCCGGCCCGCCGTCATGGTGGGCCACCCCCTCGATGAACCGTTCAATCTCGTCATGGTCGATGAGATGGCCGGCGGGTGCGTTCTGTTCCTCGGCGATGATCTCGCGCACCACCTCTTTGACCTCGTCCTCGGTCAGGGGCGTGTCGCGGAGCAGGGCCAGCAGGGGTACCCGGTCCGGGCCGGGCACCCCGCCCGGGTATCCGGCACGGAGCCAGTTCAGGACCGATTGCGCGCGTGACTTGGCCGTCATGACGCCCAGTGTCGCGGTTGCCGGCCCGTCACACCAGTGAGTTCGTCGATTATTCACCTGCTCCGCGGCCCGCGGCGCGGTTCCGCCCCGCTGATGTCGCCGACTTGGCGACCGACCAGCCCGGCCCGACCGCCACGCGCATCGTGGGTCAGAAGTCCCAGTCCTCGTCTTCGGTGTTGACGGCCTTGCCGATCACGTAGCTCGACCCCGAACCGGAGAAGAAGTCGTGGTTCTCGTCGGCGTTGGGCGACAGCGCGGACAGGATCGCCGGGTTGACATCGGTCTCGTCGCGCGGGAACAGCGCCTCGTAGCCGAGGTTCATCAGCGCCTTGTTGGCGTTGTAGCGCAGGAACTTCTTGACGTCCTCGGTGAGGCCGACGCTGTCGTAGAGATCCTCGGTGTAGTCGGTCTCATTGTCGTAGAGCTCGAAGAGCAGTTCGTAGGTGTAATCCTTGAGCTCCTGGCGACGCTGTTCGGTTTCCTCGGCCAGCGCCCGCTGGAACTTGTATCCGATGTAGTACCCGTGCACCGCCTCGTCGCGGATGATCAGCCGGATCATGTCGGCGGTGTTGGTCAGCTTTGCCCGGCTCGACCAGTACATCGGCAGGTAGAAGCCGGAGTAGAACAGGAAGCTCTCCAGCAGCGTGGAGGCCACCTTGCGCTTGAGCGGGTCCTCGCCACGGTAGTAGTCCATGACGATATGGGCCTTGCGCTGCAGGTTGGGGTTCTCCTCCGACCAGCGGAAGGCGTCGTCGATCTCGGCGGTGGAGCACAGGGTGGAGAAGATCGAGCTGTAGCTCTTGGCGTGCACCGACTCCATGAAGGCGATGTTGGTCAGCACCGCCTGCTCGTGCGGCGTCACCGCATCGGGGATCAAGCTGACCGCCCCGACGGTGCCCTGGATGGTGTCCAGCAGCGTCAGGCCGGTGAACACCCGCATGGTGAGTTCCTTCTCGTGCGGGGTCAGGGTGTTCCACGACGGAATGTCGTTGGACACCGGAACCTTCTCCGGGAGCCAGAAGTTGCCGGTCAGCCGGTCCCAGACCTCGGCGTCCTTCTCATCGGTCACCCGGTTCCAGTTGATCGCCGATGCGCGGTCGATCAGCTTCAGGCCTTCACTCACCCGAGAACCCCACTTCATTGCCGCCGAAAACACGTGGTCGCCGGGGAATTCCGTCGACACCCAGACACTACCCCTGGTGTGCGACAAGCCGAGCCAACACAACCGGTTGTGTTCGTGCGTGTCGCGG
>JAGQTO010000396.1 GCA_020439025.1 Mycobacterium sp.
TCTGGTAGTTCGCCGACGGCGAACGCGTCCGGGAAATGCGGTCCGGCAGGTCCGGAGTTCTTACCGGTAGGCCGTCGGCACAGCCAAGTCGGCGGCGAGAAATCAGACAGTGTCGAGCACACAGACAGTGTCAAGAACAACGGGAGGAATCATGAGCAATGTCGCGTTGTGGTCCCGGCCGACCTGGACCGTCGACCATATGCTGCGCGATCTCTTCGGACCCGCGATGCAGGTGGCCGGTGCCAACGAGGCGTTCCCGAGCGGGTTCAACCCTGCGGCCGAGGTCATCAAGGACGGCGAGGACGCAGTGGTCAGGCTGGAGATCCCCGGCGTGGACGTCGACCGGGACGTCAAGGTCGAACTCGACGCCGGCCGGTTGGTGATCAGCGGCGAGCGCCGCGACGAGCATGCCGAGAACACCGAGGGCCGCACGGTACGGGAGGTTCGCTACGGATCCTTCCAGCGGTCCTTCGCCGTCCCGGCGCACGTCAACGCCGACGCCATCACCGCGTCCTACGAAGCAGGCGTGCTGAGCGTGCGGGTCAGGGGCGCCTACGCCGGCTCCACGGCGCAGCGCATCGCGATCAACAGGTAACTGCCGCTGAGGCAGGGCGAGCCGGTGGGGTATCCCACCGGCTCGTTCCATAATTAGCCCTGTGCCGAATGCGGACATCCATCCCGAACTGCGCCGGATCGCGCGATTCCTCCCCCGGCAGGTCCTCTATCCGTGGTCGGTGCCGCTGCTGCGCAGGCTGCCCTTCCCTCGGCGCCCCGGCAAACACGGCGCCGAGGCCCTCATACTGCCGTCCGGGACGAGGGTCCGGTTGTTCCGGCCGCTCGGCGCCACCGGGCCGGCTCCGGCGCTGCTGTGGATCCACGGCGGCGGCTACCTGATCGGCGAGGCCGCCCAGGACGACGACCTCAGCCGGGCCTTCGCCGACCGACTGGGCATCGTGGTGGCCGCGGTGGATTATCGGCTAGCTCCGCAGCACCCGTTTCCGGCCCCGGTCGAGGACTGCTACGAGGCACTGACCTGGCTGGCCGATCTGCCCGGGGTCGATCGCACCCGGCTCGCCATCGGCGGCGCCAGCGCCGGCGGCGGGCTGACCGCGGCGCTGGCCTTCCTGGCCCGCGACCGGGGTGAGGTCAGCCCCGTGCTGCAGATCCTGTCCTACCCCATGCTCGATGACCGCACCGTCGATCCGTCCCTCGACGACCGGGGATTCCGGCTGTGGAACACCGCCAGCAACCGCCTCGGCTGGCAGGCCTACCTGGGCGGTGCCGATCCGGACCTCGCCGTGCCGGCCCGCCGCGAGGATCTCGCCGGGCTGCCGCCCGCGTGGCTCGGAGTGGGGACGTTGGACTTACTACACTCCGAAAATATGGCCTACGCCGCCCGACTCCGGGCCGCCGGTGTCTCCTGCCGGGTTCACGAGACTCCCGGCGCGTTCCACGGTTTCGACCGGCTGCTCCCCAAGGCATCGATCTCACGGGCCTATTTCGACGACACGTGCGCGAGCCTGCGCAACGCCGTGGCGCGGGCGGGGTGAGCATCGTGTCCACCGCACTGACCCGCGAACAGCGCGATCTGCGCGAGGCGGTCGCCGCGCTGATGGCCGCCCGCTCAACGGAATCCGACGTGCGGCGACTGATGGCCGAGGCCGCCGGTAGCGACGCGACCACATGGTCCCAGATGGCAGCCATGGGTTTGATCGGGCTGATCATCCCGGAGGAGTTCGGCGGCACCGGGGCCGGGGCGGCAGAGCTCTCCGTGGTCAGTGAGCAGACGGGACGGGCGCTGCTGTGCGGCCCCTACCTGTCCACCGCGGTGCTGACCCCGTATCTACTTCTGGCACTGGGTGATAGCGGTGAGTGCGCTGAGATCCTGCCGCGTATCGCCGCCGGCGAGATGATCGCGACGGTGGCTTTCGCGGAGGCCGACTCGGCACGTCCGCCGGCACATCCGAACACCACCGCCGCCGAGGCCGGTGAGTGGACGGTGAGTGGGCAGAAGACCTACGTCTTGGACGCGCACGCCGCGGATCTGCTCTACGTTTCGGCCCGGACCCCCTGCGGAACCGGCATTTTCGCCGTCCGCCGCGACGCGCCGGGCCTATCGGTGGAACCGCTGAGCACCGTGGACCAGACCCGCAGACAGGGCCGCGTCACGCTCTCCGGGACACCGGCGCGGTTGATCGGCGATCCGGGGACCGGCGGCCGGGCACTCGAGGAGGCGCTGGACCGGGCGGCGGTAGCGCTGGTCGCCGAGCAGGCCGGCGGCGCGATACGCGTCACCGAGATGGCCGCGGACTACGCCCGCACGCGCTACCAGTTCGGCCGGGCGATCGGCAGCTTCCAGGCGGTCAAGCACCTCTGCGTGGACATGCTGCTGGAGTCCCAGTCCGCACTCTCCGCCGCCCGGCACGTCGCCGCCCGCTCCGATTCCTCCCCGTTGGACACCGCACCGTTCGACAACGCCGATCCGGGCCGGGTCGCCGATCTGGCTCTGGCGCAGGCATTCTGCTCGGAGGCCTACGTGTTCGCCGCCGCCACCAACATCCAGGTCCACGGTGGAATCGGGTTCACCTGGGAGCACCCGGCCCATCTGTATCTGCGCAGGGCGCGGACCGACGCGCAGATCTTCGGCGACGCGGCCTGGCACCGGGAACGCTACGTCGCACTACGGGAGGAGCGCTCGTGAGCCCCGATGACGAAGCCCTGCGGGCCGAGGTCCGGGCATGGTTGGCCGAGAACTGGGACCCGTCGATCAGCCGTGCCGAGTGGGGCAAGCGGGTTTTCGAGGCGGGGTGGGCGGTGCCGAGCTGGGATCCCCAGTGGTGGGGACGAGGACTCACCGACGCGCAATCCCGCATCGTCGCAACCGAATTCGCCGAGGTCGGCGCGAAGGGCGCGGGCCGGGACCGCTCGGATCTGATGGCCTGCACCCTGCATGCCCTCGGCACCGACGAGCAGAAACACCGGCTGATCCCGCCGTCGGTGCGCGGCGAGACCCGCTGGTGCCTGCTCTACAGCGAGCCGGGCGCCGGTTCTGATCTGGCCGGACTGCGGACCCGCGCCGAACGCGACGGCTCCGGGCGGGGCGACTGGGTGGTCAACGGCCAGAAGGTCTGGACATCCTTCGCCACCACCGCCGACTACGGGCTGCTGGTGGCCCGCACCGACTGGGACGTGCCCAAACACCGGGGGCTCAGCTTCTTCATCTTCCCGATGCGCCAGCCCGGCGTGGAGATCCGGCCCATTCACCAGATCACCGGCGAGTCGGAGTTCAACGAGGTGTTCATCACCGACGCCCGAGTGCCGCACGCCAACCTGGTGGGCGAACCCGGCGGCGGCTGGGCCGTGCTGCAACTGGCGCTGGCTTACGAACGCCGACTGATGGGCGATCTGGCCCGCACCTCACGGTCCAGCGGCGAGCTGAAGCCGGACTCCGACAGCCTCATCGGAATGGCCCGCGCGGCGGGCCGCCTCGACGACCCCACCGTCCGCCAACAGATCGCCCGGGTCGAGGGCTATGCCGCGGTCAACCGGTGGAACACCCGGCGCGCCAAGGCGACCGATGACCGCGCCGAGTCCGCCACGCTGATGGCCCTCGGCAAGATCGCGATGTCGCGCATCCTGCACGAGACCGCCCGGGTCCAGACCGCCATCGTCGGCCCGGAATCCATGCTGAGCGGCCCGGACAACCCGGTGGGTGACGCCGTCACCTTCCGCACGCTCAACGCCTACTTCACCTCGATCGGCGGCGGCACCGACCAGATCCAGCGCAACATCGTCGGCGAGCGGGTGCTGGGCCTGCCCAAGGAGCCCGATCCCTACAAGGACAGCCCGTTCCGGGATCTGCCCACCGGTTGACGGCCCCGCCGATCAGCGCAGGTGCACCGGGTCGGCACCCCAGGCGGTCCTGATGTCGGCGTCGAGATCATGGACGATCCGGTCGTGGTGGTCGATGACCAAACAGGCCCGGTCGGCCTCCTGGTAGGGCGTCCACTCCGGTTCGCCGGGCAGGCCGGCCGGCTTGGCGGTGGCCGCG
>JAGQTO010000110.1 GCA_020439025.1 Mycobacterium sp.
GCCACGCAATGCGGTCCCAGTGTGGCACCGGCCTCCAGGGTGACGGCGTCCATGCGCATGATCCGGTCGTGGAACAGATGGGTCTGCACCACGCAGCCCCGGTTGACGGTGCTGCCCGCGCCCAGGGTGACCAGGTCCGCCTCGGGCAGCCAGTAGGTTTCGCACCACACTCCCCGGCCGATCTTCGCCCCCAGACCCCGCAGCCACAGGTTCATCACCGGGGTGCCGGTGGCCGCTCGGGCGAACCACGGCGCGGCCACCGTCTCGACGAAGGCGTCGGCCACTTCGTTGCGCCAGACGAATGACGACCACAACGGCTGCTCGCCGGTTCTGATACGGCCCACCACAAGCCATTTCGCGGCTACCGCGGTACCGCCGGCCACCGCCCCGGCGATCAGCAGCACCACTCCGCCGGTCAGCGCGGCCAGCCAATAGCCGCCCCGCGCGGCGATCTCCTGTAGGGCCGCCAGGGTTCCCACCCCGATGGCGAACGTCACGATCATCGGCAGCAGCCGGCAGGTCTCCACGGCTCCGCGCATGGCCTTGAGCCGGGCCGGCGGCGAGTAGGTCAGCGACGCCTCGGCGCTGTCTGCTTTTCGGCGCAGCCGGATCGGTGGGCTGCCCAGCCACGACGAGCCCTTCTTGGCCTTGGGTGGGGTCGCGGAGAGCACCGCCACCAGGCCGTCGTCGGGAACGCGCCGACCGGGCTGGGTGATACCGGAGTTGCCCAGGAAGGCCCGCCGTCCCACTGTGGTCTTGGCGATGTGAATCCAGCCGCCGCCCAGTTCGTAGGAGGCCACCATCGTGTCATCGGCGAGGAACGCGCCATCCTCGATGACGGTGAACTTGGGTGTGAGCAGTGCGGTCGAGATCTCGGTGTCGCGGCCGACCTTGGCCCCCAGGATGCGCAGCCACACCGGGGTGAGCATGCTGGCGTAGATCGGGAACAGATAGTTGCGGGCAGCGTCCATCAGCCGTTCGGTGGCCCACAACTGCCAGCCGACACGGCTGCGGACCGGGTGGTAGCCCTCCCGTAGACCGAGTGCCAGGATTCGCACACCCAGCACCGTCATTCCCGCGTAGACCACGGCGGCGAGCAGGGTGGCCACCGGAATCCATGGGGCGGAAGCCAGCAGCGCTGCGCCCAGAGTCGCTTCGTCCCGGCCGGCCCAGGCCAGCAGGGCAAGCCCGATCCCGAGAGAGGTCAGTGGCAGCGCGCCGAGCAACAGCGAGGAGATCCCGTAGATCACCACCCAGTGCACGGCGCGCGGCGGGCGGTGGTCGGGCCACGGGTGGCGGGCCTTGCCGGACTTCACCGCCGGTGAACCCTTCCAGTACTGCCGGGCCTTGACCTTGCGCACCACACACGAGCCGGCCGCCACGTCGGCATCCTTACCCACCACCGCCCCCGGCAGCAGGGTGGTTCGCGCCCCGATGGTGGCGTCGTTGTCGATCGTGATGGGTCCGACGTGGAACAGGTCGCCGTCGATCCAATGTCCGGTCAGGTCGACCTCGGGCTCGACCGAACAGCGGTGGCCGAGGGTCAGCATGCCGGTGACCGGTGGGGCCGAATGAAGGTCCACGCCCTTTCCGACCGAATTGCCCAGCGCGCGTGCGTAATAGACGAGCCACGGGGCCCCGCCGAGGTTCTCGGCGCCGCTGGCCTCGGTGAGCCGTTCGGCCAGCCACACCCGCAGATGTTCGGACCCTCCGCGCGGGTAGGTGCCCGGTTTCAGCCCGCGGAGCAGAATCCGTGCGCCGGCGACCGCGATGCCCATCCGCCCCAGTGGGGTGATGAAGGCGACGAACGCAACGATCACCAGCCACCACGGTGTGGTGAACAGCCACGGCATCGGGTGCAACCACGCCGCGACGTTGTTGAGTAGCGCCAGCCAGGTCAGCCATTGCAGGGCGGTCAGAGTGGCCAGCGGCACAGTGAGGGCGACCTGGGTCAGTCGTGCCGCGACCGGGGTCGGCGCGACCGTCCTCGGCTCGACCGCGACCGGTTCCGGCTGTTCGGCGGCAGTCTCGTCGATGAAACCGGCCAGTGACCCGAGCCGGGGGTGGTCGTAGAGGTGGGCGACGGTCATCCCGGGGAACCGCTGGCGTAACAGCACCACCAGTTGCGCCGCCGACAGTGAACCGCCGCCGAGGGCGAAGAAATCCGCCTCCGGCCCGTCGACCACCGTGCCCAGGACGTCCTGCCACAGCCCTGCCAGCCAGCCCATGGTGCCGCCCAGTTGCGATCCGACGTCGGGGACATCGCCGGGCGGCGGCCACGGCAGCGCGTTGCGGTCGACCTTTCCCGAGGTGCGGGTGGGCAGCTCGCCTTCGATGAGCACCAGGCGTGGCACCAGCGCCGCGGGCAACGACTCGGCCAGGTGCGCCCGGGCGGCCGCCAGGTCGAAGTTCGGGTCGACGGAGGTGATGTAGCCGACGAGCACCGGGGTGCCGCTGGCGGTCTTGCGCACCGCGGCGGCCCCGCCGCTCACTCCGGGAAGGTTGACGAGGGCGGAATCCACCTCGCCGAGTTCGATGCGGCGCCCGCCGACCTTGACCTGATCGTCGGCGCGGCCCTGGAAGTAGAGGCCGTCGGACTCTAACCGGACCAGATCGCCGCTGCGGTAGGCGCGCGTCCACCCCAGTGTCGGCATCGGCGCGTACTTCTCGGCGTCTTTCTCCGGATCGAGGTAGCGGGCCAGCCCGACGCCTCCGATCACCAACTCGCCGACGTCGCCCACCGCGACCGGGGTACCCGTGGAATCGACCACAGCCAGATCCCAGCCCGCCAGTGGTAGCCCGATGCTGACCGGCGTGCCGGGGTGGACCTGCGCGCCGCAGGCCACCACGGTCGCCTCGGTGGGGCCGTAGGTGTTCCACACCTCGCGGCCGTCCACGGCCAACCGGTCCGCCAGATCCGGTGGGCAGGCCTCTCCACCGAAGATCAGCAGCCGCACCGCCTCCAGCGCTTCGGCCGGCCACAGCGCCGCCAGGGTCGGGACCGTGGACACCACGGTGATGTCCCGGGCGACCAGCCAGGGGCCCAGGTCCATACCGCTGCGCACCAGCGCGCGCGGAGCCGGCACCAGGGCGGCGCCGTGCCGCCAGGCCAGCCACATCTCCTCGCAGGACGCGTCGAAGCCGACCGACAGCCCCGCGAGCACCCGGTCGCCGGGCCCGATCGGGTTGTCCCGCAGGAACATCCGCGCCTCGGCATCGACGAAGGCCGCGGCGTTGCGGTGGGTGACCGCCACACCCTTCGGGGTTCCGGTGGAGCCGGAGGTGAAGATGATCCAGGCGTCATCGCCGACCCGGGGCGCCTCGGCGCTCCGGCCGCGTGAGGTGCCCGTGCCGGGAAGTATCCCGTCCTCGGTGAGGATCCCCACGACCCCGGCCTCGGAGAACACCAGTGCCGCCCGCTCATCCGGGTCGTCGGCGTCCACCGGCACGTAGGCCGCGCCGGCCGCCAGCACCGACAGAATCGCCAGGTACAGCGAGTAGCTGCCGGACGGCATCCGAATCCCGACCCGGTCGCCCCTGCCGATCCCGTGCGTCGACAACCACCGGGCCCCGGCCCGGATGTCGGTGACGACCTCGGCGTAGGTCAGCTGGACCTCGCCATCGTCGATGGCCGCTGCGTCCGGGTAGCGGGCCGCGGTGTCCTGCAGGACGTCGACGAGCGTTCGCGGGGAGGTTGCCCGGCCCGATAGCAGGTACTGAGCGGGAATCGGAGGCGGCGCCACGTCTGTGAATCCTAGGGTTAACGGCCGCGGCGCGGGGCGTGCTCGGGGCTGACCCGGTGTCGCCGAAGCTAACTGGGCCTGCCACACTGGCGGACGCAGAGGGGAGTATTCCTTCGTCGCGGTGTCGTCACCACGTCGGTCGTCCGTCGGCCGTCCGGTTCCGCGGGCCGCTTCGGCGGCGGAAGAGACCTCGGGCGTGTTGGAAACGGCCGGAGGTCTGACCGCGTGAACGTATCCGGGCTGGAATGGGCCATCACCATGGCCGTCACGCTGGCGGTACTGGTGGTGGACGTCGTCGTGTTCGGCCGCCGGCCGCACGAGCCGAGTCGGCGTGAATGTGTCACCGCGCTCAGCATCTACGTCGGGCTGGCGTTGCTGTTCGGCCTCTGGGTGTGGCACTACCACGGCAGCCAGTTCGGGCTGGAGTTCTATGCGGGCTGGCTCACCGAGTACAGCCTCTCGGTGGACAACCTGTTCATCTTCATCATCATCATGGCCAGCTTCAAGGTCCCCAGGGTCTACCAGCAGCAGGCGCTGCTGGTCGGGATCGTGTTGGCACTGGTGTTCCGCGGGGTGTTCATCGCGCTGGGGGCCGTTGCCATCCAGAAGTTCTCGTGGATCTTCTACTTTTTCGGGGCTTTCCTGGTCTTCACCGCGGTCAAGCTCGCCCGCGACACCGAACACAGCGACGACGCGGACAACGCGGTGGTCAGGTTCGCCAAGACCTACCTGAACTCCACCGACACCTGGCACGGCTTGAAGCTCTACGTCAAGCGGGGCAGCAAACGGGTGATGACGCCGATGTTCCTGGTGATCGTCGCCCTCGCCACCACCGACCTGCTGTTCGCCTTCGACTCGATTCCGGCGATCTACGGGCTGACCAAGGAGCCGTACCTGGTGTTCGCGGCCAATGTGTTCGCGCTGATGGGGCTGCGCCAGCTGTACTTCCTGATCGGTGATCTGCTCGGCCGCCTGGTCTATCTGTCCCAGGGCCTGGCGTTCATCCTGTTCTTCATCGGCGTCAAGCTGCTGCTGCACGCCCTGCACGAGAACGATCTGCCCTTCATCAACGGCGGACGGGCCGTCGCGGTGCCCGAGATTCCCACCCTTCTGAGCCTGGCGGTGATCGTGCTCACCCTGTTCCTGACCATGGTCGCGAGCCTGATCAAGACACGGTTCAGCGACTCGCGCTGAATCGGGTGATGGCTCAGACCCAGTTGTCGTAGCCGTCCTCCGGCCCGAGCATGCGTTCGAGCCTGCTGCGGTTGAGCCGGGCGATCTCGTTGCGGACCACTTTGCGTTCGGTCTCGTTGTCATTGTGCATCCGGTCGGCGATCGCGGTGATCACCGCCGACGCCGTGGAACGGTCCCCGAGATGCATGACGAAATCGAAGCCGAACTTCTCGGCGTACCCACGGGCTGAGCTGTACAGCAGCTTCATCACACCGGGATGCTCGTCCCACAATGCGCACTGTTCGGCGTGTGACCGCGCGCTGCCCGGTCTGCTTCCCACTTTGGGGTAGGACTCGAGGATGTCGTCGATGGCCTGCTCGGGCAACGAGAACAGCAGCGAGTCGGCCCGCCGGAACAGCGCATCGTGGCTGGGGTAGGGGCGGCCCCCGGCAAGGTCGGAGGCCATCGTCACGCTGTTGCAGCACTCGTAGAGCGCATGCACCGCCTTGCGGGTCGGCAGCTCGTTGAAGGCGTCGAGCCCTATGCCCTGATGCATCAGCATCCTCCAAGCATCGGAGACCGACGACACAGCCGGGTTACCGCACGTTACGGCCAGGAAAACTCTCGGCCGCAGGGTTGAACCGCCGGGTCAGTGCCCTTCGGTGGCGTAACGCTGACGCGAGCGTTCGACCTCTGCCTCCGCCTCGGCGCGCCCGACGAAGCTCGCGGCCTCGACGAACTTGCCCGGCTCAAGATCCTTGTAGTGCATGAAGAAATGCTTGATCGCCTCGAGCTCGAAACTCGGCACGTCGGCAAGATCGCTGATGTGGTCCCACCGGGGATCGCCGGCCGGGACGCAGATCACCTTGTCGTCGCCGCCGGCGTCGTCGACCATCTTGAACATCGCCACCGGCCGGGCCTCGACGGTGACCCCGGGATGCACCGACTCCGGCAGCAGCACCAGCGCGTCAAGTGGGTCGCCGTCCTCCCCGAGGGTGTCTTCGATGTACCCGTAGTCCGCCGGGTAGCCCATCGGCGTGTACAGGTAACGATCCAGACGCAGCCGACCGGTCTTGTGATCGACCTCGTATTTGTTGCGCTGGCCCTTCGGGATCTCGATCATGACGTCGAACTGCACCGCGCGACTCCTTCTTGCTCCTCGGGCCGCCCGCTGGCGACGGTGCATAACCCTAACGAGGGATTCGCGTCGTCACCGCATCGTTGGGCACAATGGGTGGCAAAACTGTAGGAGAGCCATGCTTGGGAAGCCTCGGCACCGCGGCCACGTGGTGCTCGCAGCGTCGGTGATTGCGCTGGTCGCCGCCGTCGTCGCGGCCGCGGCCCTGCTCGGCTCAGGAGGCAGGAGTAGCGCCTCGGTTCCGGCCCCGCGCCCGCCGGCGACTTCCCGGCCGGCGGTGATTCCGCTGGCCGATTCGGCGGCCGTGCCGACCACCCGGGGTATGACCGCCGCGCTCGCCGCGGCGGTGGCCGATCCCAACCTCGGCAATCTCACCGGCGAGATCTCCGACGCGCGCACCGGAACCCAGATCTGGGAACAGCGCGCCGACGTCCCCATGCAGCCCGCCTCGACCAACAAGATCCTGACCACGGCGGCCGCGCTGCTCACCCTCGACCGCGACGCGCGGCTGACCACCGTCGTGCAAGCGGCCGACCAGACCCGGATGCCCGGTGTGGTGGTCCTCGTCGGCGGGGGAGACCCCGTTCTCTCCGCGGCGCCACCCGGCGAGGAAACCTGGTACCGGGACGCGGCCCGGATCTCCGATCTCGCCGACCAGGTCCGCAGCAGCGGCATCACGCCGACGGCGGTCCAGGTGGACAACTCGCTGTTCACCGGGCCCGATATGGCGCCGGGCTGGGATCCGGCCGACATTGCCGGCGGCGATATCTCCCCGATCCAGTCGGTGATGCTCGACGCCGGACGCATCCAGCCGACGACCTTCGAATCGAGGCGGTCGCCGACACCGGCGCTGGATGCCGGCCGTGCCCTGGCGGTGGCCCTCGGGCTGGACCCGGCCAAGGTCACCTTCGCCCCGGGGCCGGCCGGAGGCCGCCAACTGGCTTCGGTGCAGTCCGCCCCGCTGATGGAACGGCTGCGCCAGATGATGACCGCCTCGGACAACGTGATGGCCGAGACCATCGGGCGCGAGGTGGCCAGGGCGACCGGCCATCCGGCCAGTTTCGCCGGGGCCGTCGATGCGGTGATCAGCAAGTTGTCGGCGAACGGGATTGATATGGCCGGAGCGTCGCTGGTCGACTGCAGTGGGCTGTCGGTGGCCAATCTGCTCACCGCGCGCACCCTCGATTCCGCGGTTGGTGCCGCCGCGGGACCGGACCACCCGCAACTGCGGCCGATGGTCGACATGCTGCCGGTTGCTGGAGGAAGCGGAACCCTGTCCGGGCGTTTCCACGGCGGCGATCCGGTGAAGTCCTCAGCCGGATGGCTGCGCGCCAAGACCGGTTCGCTGACCAAGACCAACTCGCTGGCCGGGATCGTCACCGATGCCAGCGGCCGGGTGCTGACCTTCGCCTTCATCTCCAACAACGCCGGGATGGAGGGCCGGACCGCGCTAGACGCGCTGGCCGGCGTTCTGCGCACCTGCGGCTGTGGTTCGTGAACCCCTCCGCCGCCCACCCGGTCCGGTGACCGGCTCCGGGCCGAACCTGGGCCGAGCCGTCGACTGGCAGTTCGCCGGTACCGTGGGTGCCCGGCTGGCCCGCCCCGGCCCGCCCACCACCGATTACACCCGCAAACAGGCCATCGACGACCTCGCCGGGGCAGCCCGTGCCGCGGAGGCGCCGGTGCGTGAAGTGACTCAGCTGTCCGATGGCGCGCCGGTGGATGAGGCGCGCATCGTCGACCGGGAGCAGTGGATCCGCTCGGCTTCGGACTCCATGCGCGTGATGACCGGCGGGGACGTGACTCCGAGCGGCCGGGTGGCCCCTCGCATCACCGGTGCGCAGACCGGAGCGGTGCTGGCCTTCATCTCCTCCGGGATCCTGGGCCAGTACGACCCGTTCGCCGCCGGGCACGCCGACGGGCAGGGTGCGCTGCTGCTGGTCTACCCGAACGTCATCGCGGTCGAACGGCAGTTGCGGCTGACGCCGAAGGACTTCCGGCTTTGGGTGTGCCTGCACGAGGTGACCCATCGAGTTCAGTTCACCGCCAATCCGTGGCTGGCCGGACACATGTCGAGTGCGTTGGCGGCGCTGACCGCCGAGCGGGACGACGACGTCGTCGCGATGCTTGGCGGAATCGCCGACTTCGTCCGCAACCGGAGGTCACCCGGGGCCACCTCCGAGCCGGGCGGCATCGTGGGATTGCTGCGCGCCGTCCAATCCGAGTCGCAGCGGGCCGCGCTCGATCAGCTTCTGGTGCTGGGCACCCTGCTGGAGGGCCACGCCGACTACGTCATGGACGCCGTGGGCCCGTCGGTGGTGCCCTCGGTCCAGCTGATCCGGAGCCGTTTCGACGAACGGCGTCACCGCAAACAACCGCCACTGCAGCGGCTGCTGCGCGCGCTGCTGGGAGTCGATGCCAAGCTCAGCCAGTACACGCGTGGCCGGGCCTTTGTCGACCACGTCGTCGACCGCGTGGGCATGGCGCGCTTCAACACCGTGTGGTCCGGTCCGGAGACGCTGCCGCTGCACGCCGAGATCGAGAATCCCCAGCGGTGGATCGACCGGGTGCTGTAGCGGGGCTGCGCTCCGCACTGGCGGACTTTGCCGCGAGCCGTCTCGCCGAGGCGCCGAGGTGGTGCGTGGCGCTGTCCGGCGGACCGGACTCGCTGGCGCTGACCGCGGTAGCAGCCGCGGTACGTCCGACCACGGCCCTGATCGTCGATCACGGTCTGCAACCCGGGTCGGACGCCGTCGCGCAGACTGCGCGGCGCCAGGCGCTGGACCTCGGCTGTGCGACGGCAAGGGTGCTGCGGGTTGAGGTGGGCTCGCGCGGCGGACCGGAAGCCGCCGCGCGCTCCGCGCGCTACGGCGCTCTGGAGGCGGCACGTGAGGGCGCGCCGGTCCTGCTGGCACACACCCTCGACGATCAGGCCGAGACGGTGCTTCTGGGGTTGGGCCGCGGATCCGGCCCGCGGTCGATCGCCGGAATGCGCGACTGTGACCCGCCCTGGTACCGGCCGCTGCTGGGTGTCCGGCGGGCTACCACCCACGCCGCGTGCGCCGAATTGGGCCTGATCGCCTGGGACGACCCGCACAATTCCGACCGGCGCTTCACCCGGGTGCGACTACGCACCGAGGTGCTGCCGCTGCTCGAGGACGTACTTGGCCGGGGAGTCGCCGAGGCGCTGGCCCGCACCGCCGTGGCGCTGCGGGAGGACACCGAGGTTCTGGATTCGCTGGCCGAACAGCAGCTTGCGGCCGCGCGCTCCGGAACGGCTCTGGCGGTCGGGGATCTGTTGAAGCTTCCGGCGGCGCTGCGCCGTCGGGTCATTCGCATCTGGTTGCTAGGCGGCGGGGCCGCCGGCCTCACCGACAGCCAGATCCGGGCGGTCGACGCCCTGGTGACTCGTTGGCGGGGCCAGGGCGGTGTGGCGGTGGGCTGGAACGTGCCGAACGCCCGGCTGTTCGTCGAGCGGCGCGAAGGTGCTCTGACATTGCGCGGCGAGCCGGTCTGATTGTCTGGCCGACGGCGGCATGGCACGCTGTGGGCGTGGCGGCGGATGAGCTGTATTCCGGGGACATCAAGTCGGTTCTGTTGTCCGAAGACCAGATTCGAACCCGGACCAACGAGTTGGCCGCCGATGTCGCAAGGGATTACGCATCCAGCCTGGACGGCCGGGACCTGCTTTTGGTGACGGTCCTCAAAGGGGCGGTGATGTTCGTCACCGATCTGGCCCGGGCCATCCCGCTGCCCACCCAGCTGGAGTTCATGGCGGTGAGCTCCTACGGATCGGCGACCTCATCATCGGGGGTGGTGCGCATCCTCAAGGACCTCGACCGGGATATCGCCGACCGCGACGTGTTGATCGTTGAGGACATCGTCGACTCAGGGCTGACGCTGTCCTGGCTGTTGCGAAATCTTGCCACCCGCCAGCCGAAATCGCTGCGGGTGTGCACGTTGCTGCGGAAACCCGACGCGGTGCGGGCCGATGTCGACATCACCTACGTCGGATTCGACATCCCGAACGAGTTCGTCGTGGGTTACGGCCTGGACTACGCAGAGCGCTACCGCGATCTGCCCTACATCGGCACCTTGGAGCCGAAGGTCTACACGCCCTGACCCGGCGCCGGGCGGCCGGTCAGCCGAGTTCCCACACCACTGTCACCGCGAAGCCCACGGTCTGCTTGCCGGGCTGCAACGGAACGTCCTGAGCCATCGCGCCCGCCGGCGCCGGCGCCGGCATCGGGGTGGGGGGCCGGGATCCGACCGGTGCCTCGGAGATCGAGACCACTTTGCCCAGAGGCAGGCCCGACAGTTCGGCGTACTGTTCGGCGCGGTTGCGGGCGTCGTCGAAGGCGCGCGCCCGGGCGTCGTCGAACAGTGCCGAGTCGTCCCGGATCGAGTAGCTCACCGAGTTGATCCGGGCGGCGTTGCCGCCGGCCGCCACCGCGGTGGCCAGTGTCGTGGAGGCCGCGTCGAGTTCGCGGAGCGTGACCTTGATCGAGTTGGCCGCCCGGTAGCCGGTGATCAACGAGTTCTCCCCGAACTGGGGCTGCGGACTCACCGCGGCCGTGCTGATGTCCTCGGCGTCGATTCCCCGGGCGCTCAGGGCGTCGATCACCGCGGTCTGGCGTTCCGCGGCCTGATTCATCGCGGCGTTGACGTCGGGGGCCACCACCTCCACACCGATATCTGCGGTCAGCGTGTCCGGCGTCCCCTCAACCTCACCGGAGCCCACCACCGTCACCTGTCGGGCACCGGTGTGGGTGGCCGGTGCGGCATCGCATCCCGACAGCGCGGTCACGGCCAATGCCGCTGCGGCGCAGGCCAGGACGTAGCGGGATGTCAGGGATTTCGGGCTGATCGGCACGTGGCACACCGTAGCGTGCGGCCGTCTCGGCGCGGGCCTCAGGAGTTCACCTCGGACAGGAACCTCAGCAACTCGGCGGTGACCTCCCCTGGGCGTTCCTGGGTGATCCAGTGCCCGGCGCCGTCGAGCATCACCTGCCGGTAGGGCCCCGTGACCATCTCCGCGGCGCGGCCGGTTTTGGTGAAACCCAGCACCGGGTCGGCGGTGCCGCCGACGAACAGGGCCGGAACGTCGATGGTCCGTGCGGCGGCATTGCCCATGATGTGCCAGTTGCGGTCGAAGTTGCGGTACCAGTTCAGGGCGCCGGTGAAGCCGGTGCGGCTGAACTCGGCGACGTAGCGGTCCAGGTCGGCGGAGCTCAGCCAGTCCGGCAGCCGGTCCGGTTCGGGCAGCCGCTCGATGAACCCCGCCGGGCCGGGTGCCAGCATCCGCTGCGCGGCATCGCCGCTCTCGGGCATGCGCATCCCGCCGAGCATCCGCCGCATCGCGCGCCGCGGATCGGCGTCCATCTCGGCGTCGGCGGCCCCGGGCCGCTGGAAATAGAGGATGTAAAAGAAGTTGTCGCCGAAGATCCGCCGGAACGCCTCGGTGGGTGGTGTCAGCGGCCGGGGGACCGGCGGAACGCTCAGGCCGGCCACCGCGGCCACCCGGTCCGGGTGCAGCAGCGGCGCGCTCCAGGCGAGCACCGCTCCCCAGTCGTGGCCGACCAGCGTCGCGCGGTCGGAGCCGGCGGCGTCGATCAAACCCACCAGGTCGCCGGTCAGGGCGGTGATGTCATAGGCCTCCACGGCATCCGGGCGCGACGAACCGCCGTAACCGCGCTGGTCAGGTGCCATGACGTGATAGCCGGCCGCAGCCAGGGCGGGGATCTGGTGGCGCCAGGAATAGGCGAGCTCCGGGAAGCCGTGGGCCAG
>JAGQTO010000397.1:0-859 GCA_020439025.1 Mycobacterium sp.
GCGCGAGCATCGAAACCAGCAGCAACGCAATCGGGTTGACCCCGCCGCCCCCCTGTCGGTTGCCGCCGCCGAACGCCCCGGCGAACATCGCCATCTGGGCCAGACCGGTGACCACCGAGGCCATGGCGCCGGCCACGCAGGAGATCAGGATGTCGCGGTTGTAGACGTGGGACAGTTCGTGGCCCAGAACGGCGCGCAGCTCCCGCTCGTTGAGCAGGTTGAGGATCCCGGTGGTGCAGCACACGGCGGCGTTGCGCGGATTGCGGCCGGTGGCAAACGCATTGGGGTTGGCGGTGTCGCTGATGTAGAGGCGGGGCATCGGCTGGTGGGCCGCAGTGGCCAGCTCGCGCACCATCGCGTAAATCTGAGGCGCCTGCACCTCGGTGATCGGCTGGGCGTGCATGGCCTTGAGCGCCAGCTTGTCGCTGTTGAAGTAGACGTAGACGTTCATGCCGACGGCCATCAACACCGACAGCCAGAGGACCGAGCGGTTCTGGAACAGGCCGCCGATGAAGACGATCAGCGCCGACATACCGACCAGCAGCATGAACGTCTTCATCCGGTTGGCGGTGGGATGCCAGGTCATCGAGGTCCTCCTAGGAGCGGTTCTCCGGCAGAGTAACGCCTGAGGGGCCGGTGGGAGTTCCGGTTCGGCTCAACCGTGCCGGTTAACCGTGTAGTCCACCAGCGAAGCCAGCGCACGCCGCCCCGGCAGGTCAGGAAGCTCGGCGAGTTCGGCACGCGCCTGGGCGGCGTATTGCTGGACGGTCTGCTTGGCCGCGGGGATGCCGCCGGAGGAGCGCAACAGCGCCAGCGCCTCGGCCACGTCGTCGTCATCGGTCACCGGGCCGCGCAGCAG
>JAGQTO010000397.1:947-1219 GCA_020439025.1 Mycobacterium sp.
TCGCTCTCGATGTCGATGATGTCGTCGGAGATCTGGAAGACCGTGCCCACGATGCCGCCGATGCGGCCCAACCGTTCGGTCTGCTCGGCGGTGGCGCCGGAGAACGTTCCGCCGAACCGGCCGGCGGCGGCGATCAAGCAGGCCGTCTTCTCCGAGACCACCTTGAGGTAATGCGAGACGGCGTCGTCACCGTCGGCGTTGCCCTTGGTCTCTCGCATCTGCCCGGTGACCAGTTGGGCGAACGTCTCGGCGACGATGCGCACCGCGTCGGG
>JAGQTO010000397.1:1319-2601 GCA_020439025.1 Mycobacterium sp.
CCATGACGTCGTCGTGGTAGAGCGTGGCCAGGTGGACCAGCTCGATGACGGCACCGGCAACGGTGACCTGCCAGTTGTCCGGGTCCGGCCCGACGTGGGCCGACAGCACGGTGAACAACGGGCGGAACCGCTTGCCGCCGGCCTCGAAGAGGTGCATGACGGCCTCGGTCATCAGCTCGTCGGCGCCGCGCAGTTCCGAGGAGATGCACTCCTCGACGCGGGCCACGCCGTCGCGCACGTTCTGGGCAAAAATCGGGTCGCCGAGGTCCACCCCCGCCACCACACTCGCCGGTGTCCTCACCCTGCCAACATACTGGGAGGCGTGGATTCGCTCTCATCTGAGGTGGTCGTCGTCGGGGCCGGTCCGTCGGGGTCGTCGGCCGCGGCGTGGGCGGCCCGGGCCGGTCGCGAAGTTCTGGTGGTCGACAGCGCGGAGTTCCCCCGCGACAAGGCCTGCGGCGACGGGCTGACCCCGCGCGCCGTCGTGGAGTTGCGCCGCCTCGGGCTGGGCGACTGGCTCGACGGCAGGATCAGCCACCACGGGCTGCGGCTGTACGGGTTCGGCGGCGCGGTCGAGGTGCCCTGGCCGGGGCCGTCGTTTCCCGGTTCCAGTTCGGCGGTGCCGCGGGTCGAGCTCGACGATCGGGTGCGCAAGGTCGCCGAGGAGTCCGGGGCCTCGATGCTGCTGGGCTGCAAAGCCGTTGATGCCGAACGGGATTCGGACGGACGGGTATCCGCGGTGGTGCTGGCCGACGGCCGGCGGGTGTCCTGCCGGTACCTGATCGTCGCCGACGGGGCCCGGTCCACTCTGGGCCGCGCGCTGGGGCGCACCTGGCACCGGGAGACGGTGTACGGGGTGGCCGCCCGGGCCTATCTGCGCTCGCCGCGCGCCGACGAGCCGTGGATCTCCTCGGACCTGGAGTTGCGGTCGGAGTCCGGGGCGGTGCTGCCCGGCTATGGCTGGATCTTCCCGCTGGGCAACGGCGAGGTGAACCTCGGGGTGGGCGCGCTGGCCACCCTCAAGCGGCCCGCCGACGTGGCGCTGCGGCCACTGCTGAACCAGTACGCGTCACTGAAAAGTCATCAGTGGGGCTTCGAGGGGCCGCCGCGCGCGGTGTCCTCCGCGCTGCTGCCGATGGGCGGTGCGGTCTCCGGGGTGGCCGGGGCGAACTGGATGCTGGTCGGGGACTCGGCGGCGTGCGTCAACCCGCTCAACGGCGAGGGGATCGACTACGGGCTGGAGACCGGACGGCTGGCCGCAGAGCTTCTTGGTGCGGCCGAT
>JAGQTO010000397.1:2670-3328 GCA_020439025.1 Mycobacterium sp.
CTGCTGCTGACGCTGCCGCGGTTCCTGCCGATGACGGGTCCGCTGGCGATGCGCTCGCACCGGCTGATGGACCTCGCGGTGCGGGTGATGGGCAACCTGGTGACCGATGAGGACACCGACTGGGTGGCGCGGGCGTGGCGGGTCGCGGGGGCCGGGTCGCGGCTGGCCGATCGGCGCAAGCCCTTCAGCTGAGTTACGGCCAACTTTGGCGCGGTTTTCGTCGCTGAGCGGCGATGAGCGCGCCAAAGTTGTCAGCGCCGAAGCGTCAGGGGGCGGGCTTGACGGCGGCGTGCAGGGCGACGATCCCGCCGGTGAGGTTGCGCCAGCGCACCGTGCTCCAGCCGGCCTGCTCGATGCTGCGGGCCAGGGCCGGCTGGTCGGGCCAGGCCCTGATGGACTCGGCCAGGTAGATGTAGGCCTCCGGGTTGCTGGAGACCGCGCTGGCCACCCGCGGCAGTGCCCGCATCAGGTACTCCTTGTAGACGCGGGAGAACACCGGCACGGTGGGCGTGGAGAACTCGCACACCACCAGCCGCCCGCCGGGCCGGGTGACCCGCGCCATTTCCCGCAGGCCCGCGGTGGAGACGACGACGTTACGCGGGCCGAAGCTGATGGTCACCGCGTCGAAGGTGGCATCGCCGAAGGGCAGCCGGGTGGC
>JAGQTO010000398.1:0-260 GCA_020439025.1 Mycobacterium sp.
CCTGAATGGCCACCACGAACACCTATGTGGGCGACGGTCCCCACAACACCTCTATGATGCTTTCGGACTGCTGTCGAAGATCGGCGGCGTTGGTGCAGTCGGTGCGGTGCACGCTGACCCCGCCTCCGCGGGTGACGAACCCCAGGATGTTGTCACCGGGAACCGGGGTGCAGCACTTGGCCAGCTTGGTCAGCACGCCCGGCGCTCCCGGCACCGCGACGCCGGTGTCCTCCAGATTGCGCTGACGCACCGGAATGGTG
>JAGQTO010000398.1:464-3320 GCA_020439025.1 Mycobacterium sp.
CTCGGCGTTGACCAGCCGCTGCAAGGGCAGACCCCCGCGGCGGACCTCCCGCGCGATGGAGTCCTTACCGGCCTCCAGCGCCTCCTCCCGGCGCTCCTTGGCGAACCACTGGCGGATCTTGGCCTTCGCCCGCGGCGAGACCACGAAGCTCTGCCAGTCCCGCGACGGCCCGGCGTTGGGCGCTTTGGAAGTGAATACCTCGACGACCTCACCGTTCTCCAGCTTGCGCTCCAGGGCGACCAGACGTCCGTTGACCCGCGCACCGATACAGCGGTGCCCCACCTCGGTGTGCACCGCATAGGCGAAATCGACCGGCGTGGACCCGGTCGGCAGGGTGATGACGTCGCCCTTGGGGGTGAACACGAAGATCTCCTGGACGGCCAGGTCGTAGCGCAGCGACTCGAGGAACTCGCCGGGGTCGGCGGCCTCACGCTGCCAGTCCAGCAGCTGACGCATCCAGGCCATATCGTCGATCTCGGCGGAGGCGTGCGGGTGCACCACGCCGTTGCGGCCCTTGGCCTCCTTGTACCGCCAGTGCGCCGCGATCCCATACTCGGCGGTCCGGTGCATGTCACGGGTGCGGATCTGCACCTCAAGCGGCTTGCCCTCCGGACCCACGACGGTGGTGTGCAACGACTGGTACACCCCGAAGCGGGGCTGGGCGATGTAGTCCTTGAACCGGCCGGGCATCGGCTGCCACAGCGAGTGGACCACCCCGACCGCCGCGTAGCAGTCCCTGATCTCGTCGCAGAGGATCCGCACGCCCACCAGGTCGTGGATATCGTCGAAGTCCCGTCCCTTGACGATCATCTTCTGGTAAATCGACCAGTAGTGCTTGGGTCGGCCCTCGACGGTGGCATGAATCTTCATCCCGCTCAGAGCGGTGTTGATCTCGGCCCGCACCTTGGCCAGGTAGGTGTCCCGCGACGGCGCCCGGTCGGCCACCAGCCGGACGATCTCCTCATAGCGTTTGGGGTGCAGGATCGCGAACGACAGGTCCTCGAGCTCCCATTTCACCGTCGCCATTCCGAGCCGATGAGCAAGCGGCGCAATGACTTCCAGGGTCTCACGGGCCTTGCGGGCCTGCTTCTCCGGAGGCAGGAAACGCATGGTTCGCATGTTGTGCAGCCGGTCGGCGACCTTGATCACCAGCACGCGCGGATCGCGGGCCATCGCGATGATCATCTTGCGGATGGTCTCGCCCTCCGCAGCGCTGCCCAGAACCACCTTGTCCAGCTTGGTCACCCCGTCGACGAGGTGTCCCACCTCCTCGCCGAAGTCGGCGGTGAGCTCAGCGAGGCTGTAGCCGGTGTCCTCGACGGTGTCGTGCAGCAGCGCGGCCACCAGCGTGGTGGTGTCCATACCCAGTTCGGCCAGGATATTGGCCACCGCCAGGGGATGGGTGATGTAGGGATCCCCGGAGCGGCGGACCTGATTGGCGTGTTTGGCCTCGGCCACCTGGTAGGCGCGCTGCAGGATCGACAGATCGGCCTTCGGATAGATCCCCCGGTGCACGGAGATCAACGGCTCGAGGACGGGATTGCCGGCGCTGCGCTGCGCGGTCATCCGTCGGGCGAGCCTGGCCCGCACGCGCCGCGAGGCGCTGGCGGCGGTCTTGGGCGGTTCGAGCCTGGGCCCGGGAATCTCGGCGATCGGCAGCGGTTGGGTGACCGCCCCGCCCGGTTCGTCCGCCATTCCCATCTCCGATCCTCGCGATTCGAGGATATCGCCTTTAGAGCTGCTGCAGGCTCTCGACGAGCATCGGCGCAAGCCGATCCCGCCCGCCGAGGGCGATCAGCTCGGTCACGACCACCGCCCGGGTCACCTCGGCGCCGGCGGATTCTAGCAGATCACGCGCAGCGGCCAAGGTGCCTCCGGTGGCCAGAACGTCGTCGACGACGGCGACCCGCCGGCCGGACAGTTCGATTCCGGCCGCCGGAATCTCGAGGGTGGCCGACCCATACTCCAGGGTGTAGGTGCGGCTGTGCACCGGCGGCGGCAGCTTGCCGCCCTTGCGGATGGCCAGTACACCGACTCCCAGCCGGTGGGCGACCGCTCCCCCGAGCAGGAAACCGCGGGCGTCGATTCCGGCGATCAGGTCGGCCCCGGCCATCAGCCGCGCCAGCGCGTCGGTCACCACCGCGAACCCGCGGTCGTCGGCCAGCACCGGGGTGAGGTCCCGGAACAGCACGCCGGGCTCGGGAAAGTCGGGCACCTCCCGGGTCAGACCGGCGATCACCGCCGCCGGGTCGGGCGGGCCGTCCTGGCGGCTCACGGCTCCAACCGCCAGCGGTCCATGTTCCACCCCGAACCCCACTTGGTCGGGTTGGGCTCCACGGCGAACATCTTCTTCGACCGGAGCAGCGTGCGCTCCTGGCGGTACAGCGGCAGCGTGGGCACGTCGGTCCACAGGATCGGGGCGGCGTCGCCGAGCAGACGGGCGATCTCCTTGGGGTCGGTGGTGACCGCAAGGGCCGCGATAATCCCGTCGATCTGCGGGTTGGAGTAGCCGGAGAGGTTGTTGCCGTTGCCGGTGTGCAAGGCGTAGGCGTCCATCGCGGAGGATCCCGTCGAACCACTACCGACCGCGCCCCCGGTGCTGGCCACCAGCACGTCGATACCACCGTCCCGCAGCGTTTGCGGCCCGGTGGTCTCCGTCGTCGCGTCGACGACGGTGATTCCGGCCGGCAGGCACGCCTGGGTGATGGCGGCGATCGTCGCGGCCAGCCGCGGGTTGGGCGCCTGGTAGCCGATCCGCACCGTCAAGGGCTGACCTTCGATATCGGACCGCGCCGTATCGGGGTCGGCCACGTTGTACTGGTCGGACAGCGGGCCGGACTCGAGAACGCTGTAGGC
>JAGQTO010000399.1 GCA_020439025.1 Mycobacterium sp.
AACCTGGCGACCGTGCTGGGCTGGCGGTCCTGCGACCACACCGCACCGGTCTACGAGGGGGACACGCTCTTCAGCGACCTCAGCGTCGAGGCCGCCACGGAATTGCCCGGCGGCCGGGGCGGGGTGCTGAGCCTGCGCTCGGTGGTCTATGCCGCCGACGCTGCCGCCGACGCTGACGGCCCGGGCCGGGAGGTGCTGCACTGGCGCTTCACCGCCCTGCACTTCTGATCGTCCGTACCGTCTGATCTGCGGTACCGTCCGGCGCCTGGTTACCGGCGGGTAGCCTAAACCTGACCGCGAGGCATCAGGGAGAGCCGGATGAGGACCCACCAACCCGTTGCGGAGACGGCCCACGGGCCGGTGCGCGGCGCCGATGACGGCACCGTGACGACCTGGAAGGGCGTGCGTTATGCCGCTCCGCCACTGGGCGAGTTGCGCTTCCGTGCGCCGCAGCCGCCCCGACCCTGGACCGAGCCGGTCGAAGCCACAACCTTCGGCACCGTCTGTCCGCAGCCCCCGGTGCCGAATTTCCCGATGAACCTCGGCGCCGGTCAGGACGAGGATTGCCTCACGCTCAACGTCTGGGCCCCGTCGGGGATCGCCCCCGGCGACGGCAAGCCGGTCATGGTGTGGGTGCACGGTGGGGCCTACGTGCTCGGGTCGGGCAGCCAGCCCTATTACAACGGCCGCCGTTTGGCGGCCGGCGGCGACGTGGTGGTGGTCACCGTCAACTACCGGCTCGGCGCCTTCGGTTTCCTCGACGTGCCCGGATACCACTCCAACGTCGGGTTGCGCGACGTGCTCGAGGCGCTGCGCTGGGTGCGCTCCAACATTGCCGCGTTCGGCGGCGATCCCGACCGCGTGACGGTGTTCGGCGAATCGGCCGGCGCCGGGATCGTCACCACGCTGCTGGCTACACCCGCCGCCGAGGGTCTGTTCGCCGGGGCCATTGCACAGAGTTCTCCGGCCACGTCGGTCTACGACCGCAACCGTGCCCGGCTGGTCACCGACCAGGTGCTCGACTTCCTCGAGATCCGCCCCGGTGAGGAGCACAAGCTCCTCGACGCGCCGGTGCCGGCGCTCATCGCCGCCACCAAGAAGGTGTTCGACGAGGTGCCGGTGCGCAACCCCGGCACGCTGGCCTTCGTGCCGATCGTCGACGGCGATGTCCTCCCGGACTACCCGGTCCACCTCGCCCGCCAGGGAAAGACCCATCCGGTGCCGTTGATCATCGGCACCAACAAGAACGAGGCCGCGCTGTTCCGGTTGATGCGCTCACCGCTGATGCCGGTCACCCCGCGGGCCATCACCTCGATGTTCAACCAGATCGCCGGTGAGCAGCCCGACCTGCAACTGCCGACCGAGGAGCAGCTGGGATCAGCCTACGGAGCCAAGAAGAAGTCGGCGCGGGGCCTGAGCATCGCCAGTGACGTCGGGTTCCGGATGCCCTCGCTGTGGTTCGCCGAGGGCCACAACGCCGTGGCGCCGGTCTATCTGTACCGCTTCGACTACGCGTCGCCGGTGATGAAGCTGCTCCTGGTCGGTGCCGCGCATGCCACCGAATTGCCCTATGTCTGGGGGACCCTCGGAGTTCCGCAGGACATGACCCTCAAGCTCGGCGGCGCCAAAGCCGCCAAGGCGGTGTCGCGGCGCATCCGCAGCCGGTGGGTCAACTTCGCGGCCACCGCCAAGCCGGCCGG
>JAGQTO010000400.1 GCA_020439025.1 Mycobacterium sp.
GCCCAGGACACAGGAGGCCTCGCAGGGCGCCGGGCACAGCCGGCCGGTGAACTCCGGGAAGTTGTTGGTGGCGTGCAGCCGCTCGATGGCGTCCCGCCAGCGGTCCCGGTAGACCAGGTCGTTCCACTCCGGGATCAGGTTGCCCAGCGGACAGCCGTTGTGGCAGAACGGGATTCCGCAGTCCATGCAGCGCGAGGCCTGTTCCCGCAACGCCTCGTGATCGAAGTCCTCGTAGACCTCGTTCCAGTCCCGCAGCCGCAGCGGGACCGGCCGGCGCTTCGGGGTCTCCCGCCGGGTGTGCTTCAGAAAGCCGCTCGGATCAGCCATGGGACGCCGCCATGATCGCCTCGTCGATGTCGCCGTCAGTGCGCTCGGCCTCTGCGATCGCCGCCAGCACACGCTTGTAGTCGCGTGGCATCACCTTCACGAATTCCCCTGCCTTTCGTGGCCAGTCGGCCAGGATCGCCCGCGCCACAGCCGAATCGGTGGCGTCGCAGTGCGCGCCCAGGATGCCGCGCAGCCATTCGATGTCGTCGTCGCCGAGTTCCTCGAGGTCGACCATCTCAGCGTTGAGGTTCTCCGGCAGACGGCCCTGCGGGTCGTAGACGTAGGCGATCCCGCCCGACATGCCGGCCGCGAAGTTGCGCCCCGTCGGGCCGAGGATCACGACCTTGCCGCCGGTCATGTACTCGCACCCGTGGTCGCCCACCCCCTCCACGACGGCGTGGGCTCCGGAGTTGCGCACCGCGAACCGCTCGCCGACGACGCCGCGGATGAACGCCTCACCGCTGGTGGCGCCGAAGAGGATCACATTGCCGCCGATGATGTTGTCCTCGGCCACGTAGCCCTCGGGGGCATCGTCGGAGGGCCGCAGCACGATGCGTCCACCCGAAAGTCCCTTGCCCACATAGTCGTTGGCATCGCCATAGACCCTCAGCGTGATACCCCGGGGCACGAAGGCGCCGAAGCTGTTGCCCGCCGATCCGTCGAAGGTGATGTCGATGGTGCCGTCGGGCAAGCCGTCGCCGCCGTGGGCCTTGGTCACCTCGTGGCCGAGCATGGTGCCCACGGTCCGGTTTGTGTTGGAGATCTTCATGGAGAACTGCACCGCCTTGCCGGAGTCCAGCGCCTCCCGGGACCGCACGATCAACTGCTGGTCCAGCGCCTTGTCCAGCGCGTGATCCTGGCGTGAGCTGCAGTACAGGTCCTGGTTCATGAACGCCGACTCGGGCTCGTGCAGCACTGGCGCAAGGTCCAGTTTGCGCGCCTTCCAGTGCGCCACCGCCCGGGCGGTGTCCAGGGCGTTGACCTGGCCGACCATCTCGTTGACGGTGCGGAAGCCCAACTTGGCCATCAGTTCGCGGACCTCTTCGGCGATGAACATGAAGAAGTTCTCTACGAATTCGGGCTTGCCGGTGAACCGTTCGCGCAACACCGGGTTCTGGGTGGCCACGCCGACCGGGCAGGTGTCGAGGTGGCAGACCCGCATCATGATGCAGCCCGAGACCACCAGCGGCGCGGTCGCGAAGCCGAACTCCTCGGCGCCGAGCAGCGCGGCGATCACCACGTCGCGGCCGGTCTTGAGCTGGCCGTCCACCTGGACCACGATCCGGTCGCGGAGTCCGTTGAGCAACAGCGTCTGCTGGGTCTCGGCCAGGCCCAACTCCCACGGCGCCCCGGCGTGCTTGAGCGAAGTCAGCGGGGTCGCACCGGTGCCGCCGTCGTGCCCGGAGATCAGCACCACGTCGGCGTGGGCCTTGGAGACTCCGGCCGCGACCGTTCCGACGCCGTTCTCGCTGACCAGTTTCACGTGGATGCGGGCCTGCGGGTTGGCGTTCTTCAGGTCATAGATCAGCTGCGCCA
>JAGQTO010000111.1:0-1257 GCA_020439025.1 Mycobacterium sp.
CACCTCGCCACCAGCAAGATCAAGAAGTCCGCCGACCCCGCCGATCGGCCGACGGTGGAGCTGGTGCGCACCGAGGACGTGCTGGCCGGCGCGGTCCGCCTGCGTGCCGACGGCCAGCTTCCCGATATGCGGGCGATCGTCGGGTTCGCCGCCGAGACCGGCGATGCAAACGGTGACGTCCTGCACCATGCGCGGGCCAAGCTGCGCCGCAAGGGCTGCGACCTGCTGGTGGTCAACGCCGTGGGGGACGGCCGGGCTTTCGAGGTGGACAGCAACGCGGGCTGGCTGCTCGGCGGCGACGGCAGCGAGGTCGCCCTGGAGCATGGTTCGAAGACTCTGATGGCAAGCCGTATTGTGGACGCGATCGCGACGTTCCTGCGCGGCTGCCGGGAATGAACGTCGCACGAGCCGGTCACACGGGTCGGCAGGGGACCACGTTCGTGTGCCCGATACCAGGTAATCGAAGGGGTTTGACACTGTGAGCGATAACGGTCGGCTGTTCACCAGCGAGTCGGTGACCGAAGGTCATCCGGACAAGATCTGCGACGCGATCAGCGACTCGGTGCTCGACGCCCTCCTGGCTGACGACCCCAAGTCCCGGGTGGCGGTGGAGACGCTGGTGACCACCGGTCAGGTGCACGTCGTCGGTGAGGTGACCACCGCGGCCAAGGAGGCCTTCGCCGATATCACCGACACCGTTCGGCAGTGTGTACTGGAGATCGGCTACGACTCTTCGGAGAAGGGTTTCGACGGTGCCTCCTGCGGTGTCAACATCGGCATCGGCCGGCAGTCCCCGGATATCGCCCAGGGCGTGGACGAGGCCTACGAGGCCAGAGTGGAGGGCGAACGCGACCCGCTGGACCACCAGGGCGCAGGTGACCAGGGTCTGATGTTCGGCTATGCGATCCGTGACACCCCTGAGCTGATGCCGCTGCCGATCGCTCTGGCCCACCGGCTGTCCCGCAAGCTGGCGGCGGTCCGCAAGAACGGCCCGCTGGGCTACCTGCGGCCGGACGGCAAGACCCAGGTGACCATCCAGTACGAGGGCACCACCCCGATCCGGCTGGACACCGTAGTGCTGTCCACCCAGCACGCCGCCCACATCGACGAGAAGGAACAGCTGCCGCACGACATCCGCGAGCATGTCATCGACGAGGTGCTGGCCGAGCTGGCGCACGAGAGCCTGGACACCTCCGACTTCCGACTCCTGGTCAACCCGACCGGGAAGTTCGTCGTCGGCGGGCCGATGGGCGACGC
>JAGQTO010000111.1:1271-2118 GCA_020439025.1 Mycobacterium sp.
TCATCGTCGACACCTACGGCGGCTGGGCCCGCCACGGCGGCGGTGCCTTCTCCGGTAAGGACCCGTCCAAAGTGGACCGTTCGGCGGCCTATGCGATGCGCTGGGTGGCCAAGAACGTCGTCGCGGCGGGACTGGCCGAGCGGGTCGAGGTTCAGGTGGCCTACGCGATCGGTAAGGCGGCCCCGGTCGGGTTGTTCGTCGAGACATTCGGCACCGAGACCGTCGACCCGGCCCGCATCGAGAAGGCCATCACCGCTGTGTTCGACCTGCGGCCCGGCGCGATCGTCCGCGACCTGGACCTGCTGCGCCCGATCTACGCCCCGACCGCCGCCTACGGCCACTTCGGCCGCACCGACGTCGATCTGCCGTGGGAGCGGACCGACAAGGTCGAGGATCTGAAGAACTCGGTGTAGGTCGCTGCCGAGCAGACGGAAAAGCCCCGCGACACTCCGTGTCTGCGGGGCTTTTCCGTCTGTTCAGCGGGTTAGCCGACGAACTGGTCGAACGCCCACTGGAACTGAGCGGGGACGACCTGCACGCCACACTGCTTCTGCAGCGAGCCCAGCGGGGCCAGGATCGACTTGAAGTCGGCGTACTCCTGCGGGTTGCTCGAGGCGTAGTCGCTGATCGTCTGCGCGGCCTCCTGACGGGGCTGCAGGGCGGCGGTCATGAGCATCTTGTTACCCGCCGGGTGGGAGTCCATGTAGGCCTGCGCCTGCTGGGTGATCGAGGAGACCTGGCTGTCCACCGCGGCGGGGCTGCAGTCGGGGGCCGCCGAGGCGATGGGCGCGGCCAGGCCGGCCAGGGCGAAGCCGGCAATCATGGTGCCGGTGACGATGCGTCGGGT
>JAGQTO010000401.1 GCA_020439025.1 Mycobacterium sp.
GTCGAATCGCTGGACGCCGACGCCACGGTGGCCGACCTGCTGGAGAAGGTCCGCAAGACCGGGCACTCCCGGTTCCCGGTCACCCGGGGCGACCTGGACGAGGCGATCGGCGTGGTTCACGTCAAGCAGGTCTTCGAGATCCCGCTCGCCGAGCGGGTTGGTACTCCTCTGGACGCGCTGGTCCGAAAGGTGCCGATCGTGCCCTCCACACTGGACGGCGACGCGCTGATGGAACAGATCCGAAGCGTCGGGCTTCAGACGGCGCTGGTGGCCGACGAGTACGGCGGCATCGCCGGCATGGTGACCATGGAGGACCTGATCGAGGAGATCGTCGGCGACATCCGCGACGAACACGACGAGCAGGCCCCCGAGGTCGTGAAAATCTACGGCGGCCACCGGGTATCGGGTCTGCTGCGCATCGACGAGGTCGCCGAGCAGACCGGCTTTCGCGCACCGGAAGGGGACTACGAAACCATCGGCGGACTGGTCATGGCCGCGCTGGGCCACATTCCGGCCGCCGGCGAATCGGTGGACCTGACCGCCTTTCACCCCGACGCGCTGCCCGATCACGCACCCCACTGGCGGGCCACCGTCGCGCGAATGGACGGCCGCCGCATCGACCTGCTCGACCTGGTGAAAGTCGCCGAGAAGACCGGGGCGGGCTCCGATGGGTGATGTCTTCGCGGTCGTGCTGACACTGTTCCTGATCGCCGCCAACGCGTTCTTCGTCGGCGCGGAGTTCGCGTTGATCTCGGCCCGCCGCGACCGACTGGAGGCGCTGGCCGAACAGGGCAAGCGCAGTGCGGTCACCGTCATCCACGCGGGTGAGGAACTCGCGATGATGCTGGCCGGCGCTCAGCTGGGCATCACGGTCGGCTCGATCGCACTGGGCCGGGTCGGCGAGCCCGCGGTCGCCCATCTACTCAGCCCGATCTTCGAGCTCTTCGGGGTGCCCGAGCCGGTCCTGCACACCGTGTCGTTCGTGGTGGCCATCACCATCGTGGTCGTCCTGCACGTGCTGTTGGGCGAGATGGTGCCCAAGAACATCGCGCTGGCCGGCCCGGAGAAGGCCGCCATGCTGCTGGTGCCCCCTTACCTGCTGTGGGTCAAGGCGACCCGGCCGATCATCGCCGTCTACGACTGGTGCGCCCGCACCGTCGTTCGGGCGCTGGGCGTTGAGGCGAAGACCGAGTTGGAGAATACGGTCTCGATGGTGGAGTTGGCCGAGATGATCGCCGAGTCGCGCTCGGAGGGCCTGCTCGACCCTGAGGAGCACCTGCGGCTGGCGCGGGCACTGCAGATCCGCAATCGGGTGGCCGGCGACGTCGCGGTTCCACTGGAGGCGATCCACACCGTCCCGGTCGCCGCGCCCGGCAAGGGCCCGCGGGTGGCCGACGTCGAGCAGGCCCTCGCCAACACCGGCTACTCGCGTTTTCCCGTGGTGGACTCCGCGGGCAGGTTCATCGGCTTCGTGCATATCAAGGACATGCTGGACCTGGTCGACGATCCCGCCGCGGTGGTCGGCGCCGCCACGGTGCGCTACCTGCCTCGGCTGACCTCGACCATGCCGCTGCCGGAGGCGTTGTCCCGATTGCGGCAGAACAACAGCCACCTGGCGCTGCTGACCGCAGCCGACGGCACCGTCTGCGGGATGGTCACCATGGAGGATCTCGTCGAGGACCTGGTGGGGACGGTCCGCGACGGCATGCACCGTGGCTGACCCCCAGACCCTGGCACAGTCCGAATGGCTGCCGCTGGCGCAGGCCCACCAGTCCCGCGCCGACGGTTTCACCGCTCCGCATCGCGAGCGCGCCCGACGCGGTGAAGCGCACCCGGTCTGGGACTTCCTGTTCAGCTACTACAGCCTGCGCCCGCGCCAACTGCGAGTCTTCCACCCCGGGTACGGAACGGTACTGGGCGGCCCGGCCGGCCGCGAGTACCGGAACCGGACCGGCTACGTCGCCGTCGCCGCGGGGTTCACGGTGAGCCGGGACTATCTGTGCGCCCGGCGCGAGACGGTGCGTTTCGTCGCGGGGTTGTTGAGGTCGACGGCATCCAGGGCGCCCCGGTTCGGGTGCTTCGGGATGCACGAGTGGGCCATGGTCTACCGCGCCGGCGCGGTGCGTCACGCGGGGGTTCCGCTACGGCTGGGTGCCGCCGGAACCGACGCTGTGTTGGAGTCGATACCGCTGCGG
>JAGQTO010000112.1:0-8013 GCA_020439025.1 Mycobacterium sp.
AGGGGCGTAGTTCGCGGGCGTGGCCGGCCAGGACGGGCTCGGCGTGTTGATGTTGGGTGGGTCTGATTTGGGTGGGCAGTTCGGTGAAGAAGTGGTCGATGACGCGCAGGTGTTCGGTGTCGAGGTGTCCGGCGCGCCAGGCTTCGGCGGTGGCGGGGCGGTGTGGGGGCAGGGGTTGGCCGTCGAGGGTGCGCCGTGCGGTCAGGGGTTCGGCCAGGGTGGCGCGGCGGCGGGCGTGGGCGGGGGTGATGCGTAGCCAGTCGGCCAGGACCTTCAGTGGCGCCCCGCCGACCTCGGCGGGGTCTCGGCGGCGGGCTTCCAGGGCGATGTCGGCGGCCAGGACGGCGTGGCGGCGGGCCAGGGTTTCACACCGTCCGGCCAGGCGGATCAGTTCGTCGGCGTTCAGGGCGCTCAGATCGGTGGTGTCGAGCACGTCGAGGGCGGCGGTCATCTGGGTGACCGCCCCGTCCACCGAACTCGAAAGCATGTTCGAATCATATGGCGGCAGGCCGACAGGATCACCCCACCAACCGCAGTCTGTGGACACAACCCCAACTGGGTACAAACGGCCACGAATGGCCACCGAGTCAACCCCGCAGGATAGGGCGCAACCTTTCCAACACGTCCGGGTCCTCGATGGTCGACGGCATCGGTTCGTCGTGACCATCGGCGATCCCGCGCATCGTCTTGCGGAGAATCTTTCCCGACCGGGTCTTGGGTAGCGCGGACACCACGTCGACGGAGTTGAAACATGCCACCGCACCGATCGAATTGCGCACCGCGGCGATCAGTTCGTCAGCCAGGCCCTCGGCGGACGCCCCGGATTTCAACACCACCAGCCCGCGTGGCACCTGGCCTTTGATCTCGTCGGCCACGCCGATCACCGCGCACTCGGCCACGGCCGGATGCGCGGCCACGACTGCCTCGATCGCGCCTGTCGACAACCGGTGGCCGGCCACGTTGATCACGTCGTCGATACGGCCCATGACGAACAGGTAGCCGTCCTCGTCGAGATAGCCCCCGTCGCCGGTGAGGTAATATCCCGGATGCTCACACAGATAGGACGCCTCGAACCGGGCGTCATCACCCCACAGCGTGGGCAGGGTGCCAGGCGGTAACGGCAGGCGGATGCAGATCGCCCCCTCCGTGCCCGGTTCGCACCCCGATCCATCATGGTGCAGGATCCGCACGTCGTAGCCGGGCATAGGGACGGTAGGTGAACCGGCCTTCAGCGGAAGCTGTTCGATACCAACCGGATTGGCGGCGATCGCCCAGCCGGTCTCGGTTTGCCACCAGTGGTCGATCACTGGTATGCCGAGCATCCTCGAGGCCCAGCCGTAGGTGTCGGGGTCCAGGCGTTCACCGGCCTGGAAGAGATACCGTAGGGAGGACAGGTCGTGTCGTCCGAGATGTTCGGCGTCGGGATCCTCTTTTCGGATCGCCCTCAGGGCGGTGGGGGCGCAGAACAGCACCTTGACATGGTGCTGGGCAGCCACCCGCCAGAACGCGCCCGGATCCGGAGTGCCGACCGGTTTGCCCTCGTAGAGTACGGTCGTCGCCCCGGCCAGCAGTGGTCCGTAGACGATGTAGGAGTGGCCGACCACCCAGCCGACGTCGGAGGCGGCCCAGAACACCTCGCCGGGCCCGACGTCGTAGATGTTGCGCATGCTCCACATCAGCGCCACCGCGTGACCGCCGTTGTCGCGGACGATCCCCTTGGGCTTGCCGGTGGTCCCGGAGGTGTAGAGCACATACAGCGGGTCGGTGGCGGCCACCGGAACCGGGTCGGCCGGCTCGGCGGCCGACATCAGATCGGCCCAGTCATGGTCGCGGCCGTCGACGAGATCGCAGCGGTGCCGGTCGCGTTGGACGATGACGCACGCGCCGGGGCGATGCGAAGACCGTTGCAGCGCATGGTCGAGCATCGGCTTGTACTCCACGATCCGGGTCGGCTCGATCCCGCAAGAGGCGGATACGATCACCTTGGGCTGCGCGTCGTCGATTCGGGTGGCAAGTTCGTGACTGGCGAAACCGCCGAATACCACCGAATGCACCGCGCCCAGACGCGCGCAGGCCAGAATGGCGATCACGGCCTCCGGGATCATCGGCATGTACAGCACGACGCGGTCGCCCTTGCCGACCCCTAGGTCGCGCAGGGCGCCAGCGAAACGCGCTGTCTCGTCGCGTAGTTCGCGGTAGGTGTAGCTTCGCGCGGAGCCGGTGACGGGCGAGTCGTAAATCAGCGCGGCCTGGTCGCCTCGGGCCGGGATGTGCCGGTCCAAGGCGTTGGCGCAGGTGTTCACCTCGGCGTCGGGGAACCACCGGTAGAACGGCGGGTTGTCGTCGTCGAGGATGCGCCCGGGCGGCGTGATCCAGCTGACGGACTTCGCGGCCTCGGACCAGAATGCCGCCGGATCGGCCAGGCTGGTCCCGAAGAGATCCCGATATGTGCCCACGGCTGACACCGTAGGGCTAGCTGACCTTGGCGATGACGTTCTCTGCGAACATCTCCAGGTTGCGGATCTTGGCGTCGAGAGGTTCGGTGTCCGGTCCGGTGATGTAGGGAATTCGGAAGCCGACGATCACGTCCGTGACTCCCTTGTCCTCGAGTCGTTTGATCCCGTCGGGGGTATAGGCGTCGATGGATATGACGTGGATCTGGAAGTCCTTGTCGGCGGTGCCCTCCTCGTCGCGGTAGCGCTGCAACTTGGCCAGCAGTTCGTCGAGGTCCTCGCTGCCGCCGCCGTGCATCCAGCCGTCATTGCGCGCCGCGCGGCGGAGTGCGGCGTCGGCGTGACCGCCGATGAGAATCGGAATCGGTTCGGTGGGGGCGGGTGTCATCTTGGTCTTGGGAATGTCGTAGAACTCGCCGTGGAACTCGAAATACTCACCCGAACTAAGGCCTCGGACGATCTCGATGCATTCGTCCATCCTCTTGCCGCGCCTGGCGAACGGCACTCCCATCAACTCGTAGTCCTCGGGCCAGGGGCTGGTGCCCACGCCGAGACCGACCCGGTTGCCGATCAGCGCCGCCAGGGAACTCGCTTGTTTGGCGACCAGGGCGGGCGGCCGGATGGGAAGTTTGAGGACAAAGAAATTGAAGTGCAGTTTGGTGGTCACCGCACCGAGTGCCGCGGTGAGGACGAAGGTCTCGATGAAGGCCTTGCCGTCGAGGAACTCGCGGTTGCCGTCCGGGGTATAGGGATACTTCGAGTCGGACTCGAATGGGTAGGCGATCGAGTCCGGAATCGTCATGGCGTGATAGCCGGCGGCTTCGGCCGCCTTGGCCAGCGGGATGTAGTAGCTCGGATCCGTCATCGCCTCGGCGTAGGTGAATCGCACCAGCCGATTCTAGAACGCGTTCTAGTTGGCGGTCACGGCTTTGGCGGTCACTACTCGTGTTCTTCTTCACCGCCGCCGGAGCTGTTCGTGGTGACAACGTCGCCCCATGTGGCCTCGGCGCCGGAGTGGCCGATCCGCAACACCTGCACCGTGGCGGCCACCGAAGCGATCAGCACGAACACCGCGATCACCGCTGAAAATGCCTTCGACAAGGCTTTGTCCCGACTGGCGCGCACATGGCCGATTGCCAGCAACACCGCCGCCACCAGTAGAGCCAACGAGAAGTAGATCATCGTCTTGCCCAGGTGTTCGTGGGTCTCCAGGGCCGCAGACTCCTCCACCTTGTGCTCCAGCCACTCGCCGGCCTCGGCCGCGATGGGTGTCAGCACCGCCGTGGCCGCCGCCAGTGCCAGCGTCAGCCAGACCAACCGCCGGCGGGCGGCCGGCCACACCGCGCACAGGATGGCCAGGATCGCCGTGAGCGGAGTCAATACGACGATGAAATGGACCAGCAGGGGATGAGCGGGAAGGCCGTTGAAGGTCGACATGGGCCGAATGGTACTGCCGCCGCGGCGCCGGATCCCGGATCACAGCAGACTGTCAGACTGGGGGAGTCATGATCACGCTTCGCTGGGTTTTGCTCGGTACCACGCTGGCCGCCTTGGCCGCCGGTGCCGTCGCTTGGGCGGCCGGTTCCCCGCAGGTCGCTCACGCCTGCTGGATCGCCGGCACCGTCGCCGCGATGGTCCCGGCGACGTGGTGGGTGCTCTCCGGTCTGCGGCAGGGCCGGTTCGGAGTCGACATCCTGGCGGTGATGTCGTTGGCCGGCTCTTTGGCGGTCGGGGAGTATCTGGCCGGGGCGTTGATCGCCGTGATGCTGGCCACCGGGCAGGCGCTCGACGCGGCCGCTGAGCGTCGTGCCACCAAGGACCTGCGTGCGCTGCTGGACCGCGTTCCCCGCACCGCGCGCCGCCGCAGAGACGATGCCATCGAGGTGGTCGACCTCGACTCGATCGTCGTCGACGACGTCGTGGTGATCGGGTCCGGTGAGGTGCTGCCTGTCGACGGAACAGTCCACTCAGAGTTCGCCGTCATCGACGATTCCGCGCTGACCGGTGAGCCCCTTCAGGTGCGGTACGAGCGCGGAGACCTGGTACGAAGCGGAAGCCTGAATGCCGGTGCGGGCCTGGAGATCCGCGCTTCGGCGACGGCGGCGGACAGCACCTACGCCGGGATCGTCCGGCTGGCCAGGGAGGCTGCGGCCGAGTCGGCGCCGGTGGTGCGCCTCGCCGATCGGGTGGCCGCCTGGTTCGTTCCGCTGGCCTTGTCGGTGGCCGGGCTGGCGTGGGTGACGAGTGGCTCCGCGGCGCGTGCGGTGGCGGTCCTGGTGGTGGCGACGCCCTGTCCGCTGTTGCTGGCCGCGCCGGTCGCGATCGTGTCGGGGTTGTCGCGGGCCTCGCGAATCGGAGTCCTGGTCCGGGGCGGCGGTCCGCTGGAAACCCTCGGGCGAGCAACCACACTCGTTCTCGATAAGACCGGAACCTTGACATCAGGACGGCCCCGGGGAACCGACGTGGTCACCGCACCGGGCTGGACGGTCGACGACGTGCTCGGGCTGGCCGCTTCCGCCGATCAGCTTTCCCCGCATGTGCTCGCCAGTGCGATCGTCGCTGAGGCCCGGTTGCGCGGGTTGGCGCTGAGCGTGCCGACGGACGTTCAGGAGGAGGCCGGGACCGGAGTTGCCGCGGTCGTGGGCGGACGTCGGGTGCGGGTGGGGAACCTCGGTCTCGACGGTGAGGATGTCGGCTGGGCCGCATCGGTGGTCTCGCGCGCGTCCCTGGATGGTGCGGTGGTCGCCTGGGTGCGCGTCGACGGCGAACTGGCCGGCGCGATCATGCTGGCCGATCCGCTGCGCCCGGATGCGCCGCGCACACTGCGCCGGTTGCGCGCGGCAGGCATTGAGCGACTGGTGATGCTGACCGGCGACCGTCCGGCGCCTGCTCGGGAGATCGGAACGGTGCTCGGCCTCGATGAGGTCGCCGCCCAGCAGAAGCCCGAGGACAAGGTGGCGCGGGTGCGCCGGGAGAGCGAGCATGCGGTGACGGCGATGGTCGGCGACGGGGTGAACGACGCCCCAGCGCTCGCCGCCGCCGACGTCGGGATCGCGATGGGGGCGCGCGGATCGACGGCTAGTTCGGAGGCCGCCGACATCGTCCTGACGGCCGACCGTCTCGACCGGTTGGCTGACGCGAAGCTGATCGCTCGCCGTTCCCGACGCATCGCGGTGCAGAGCGCGGGTGTCGGGATGGGGTTGTCTTTGGTGGCCATGGGCTTCGCGGCGGTCGGGCTGCTGCCACCGGCTTTCGGCGCGCTGCTGCAGGAGGGCATCGACCTTGCGGTAATCCTCAACGCGTTGCGGGCGCTGCGCGGTGAGCATTCCGGAACCCCGCCGCTGAGCCCGCGGGCCGAGGAATTGGTCCGCCGGTTCAGCGGCGAGCACGACCGGATGCGCGATGACCTGTCGATCCTGCGCGATGCGGCCCACCGGATCACCGCCGGCGACAGCGGTACCGCCCTGGCGACGTTGCGCAGTGCCGACAGCTTCCTGCAGGACACCTTGTTGCCGCACGAGGACGCCGAGGACGCTGCCTTATACCCGGAACTGGCCGCTCCGCTGGGAAGCGCGGAGGCGACCGCGACGATGAGCCGCATGCATGCCGAGATCCACCGGTTGGCGCAACGCCTGCATAGCCACCGTGAGATCGCCGAGGCGGCAGGCGCCGTCACCGCCGAGCAGGCCGACGACCTGCTGGCCTGCCTGTACGGTCTCTACGCCCTCTTGTGTCTGCACTTTGTCCAGGAGGAGGAGAACTTTTTCGTGCTCGCACCAGCCTCCATCGGTACCGACCGGTAGTCCCGATGGCCCCGACTTGGCTAACCCGCAACGTACGGGTTCTCGCAGCGGTGTCCTTCCTGCAGGACACCGCGAGCGAGCTGCTCTATCCGTTGTTGCCCATCTACCTCGCCACGGTCCTGGGTGCCCCGCCCTCGGTGGTCGGGGCCGTGGAGGGCGCGGCGGAGGGCGCGGCATCGGTCACCAGACTTGCGGTCGGCCCACTCGGGGACCGGTTCGCCAGACGTCCGCTGATCGCCACTGGATACGGAATGGCGGCGCTGGGCAAGGTGATCGTCGCGGTCGCGGTGGCCTGGCCCGGAGTGCTGGCCGGGCGGGTGGTCGATCGGCTGGGCAAAGGGATCCGCGGTGTGCCGCGTGATGCGCTACTGGTTGAGGGGATCGAATCCGGCGCGCGCGGAAGGGTTTTCGGCTTCCACCGGACCATGGACACACTCGGCGCGGTGGTCGGACCGCTGATCGGGCTGGCCGGCTACGAAGTATTGGACCATCAGATCGCCCCACTGCTGTACGTGGCGATCGTGCCCGCGGTGCTGTCGGTGCTGTTGATCTTTCTGGTGAGGGAGAAGCGTCAAACCGGTCCGCGCCCAACGCGTAAACCCCTCTTCAGCGGCCTCAAGGACCTCTCCGCACGGTACTGGCGGGTCACTGCTGTCGTCGTCGGCTTCGGCCTGGTGAACTTTCCCGACGCGCTGCTGTTGTTGCGGCTCAACGAGATCGGCTTCGGCGTCGTGTCGGTGATCCTCGCCTACGTCACCTACAACCTGGTCTATGCGTTGGCCAGTTTCCCGGCCGGGCTATTGGCCGACCGCCTTCCCCGGTCGGCGGTGTTCGGAATCGGCCTGGTGTTCTTCGCGGTCGGCTATATCGGACTGGGGCTGACCACCGACCCGCTCGCAGCCTGGTTGCTCATCGGGGTCTACGGGTTGTTCACCGCGTGCACCGACGGGGTGGGCAAGGCGTGGGCGTCGTCGCTGGCCAGCTCCGAACGGCAGGCCACCGCGCAGGGTGTTTTTCAGGGTGGCAGTGGGTTGGCCATCCTGATCGCCGGGGTGTGGGCCGGCCTGCTGTGGGGGGCCGACGGCCATCTGCCGCTGCTGATATCGGGTGTCGTGGGGGCTTGCTTCGCGGTGCTGCTGCTGGGGCGCTGGGCTGTGGTCAGGCGGACGGGTTGATGCGCCGGATCCACGTCATCGGAATCGGGGTGGGCGATCCGGACTACCTCACCACCCAGGCGATCAGGGCGCTCAACGACACCCGGGTGTTCTTCGCCATGGACAAGGGCGAGGCCAAGCGCGATCTGGTCGCGCTGCGCCGGGAGGTATGCCGGCGTTTCATCGCCGAACCCGGGTACCGGTTCGTCGAACTGCCCGATCCGGTTCGCCGCGCCGCCGACGACGGAGCCGGCGGTGAGTACACCCGCGCGGTCGCCGATTGGCACTCCGCCCGGGCCAGGTTGTGGGCTCAGGCGATCGAGACCGAACTGGCCCCCGGCGAGATCGGCGCCTTCCTGGCGTGGGGCGATCCCGCCCTCTACGACAGCACCCTGCGGATTCTCGAGGACGTCGCGCTGCATACCGAGTTGAGCTACGACGTGATCCCGGGCATCACCGCGGTGCAGGCGCTGACGGCCAGGCATCGAATCCCGCTCAACGATGTCGGCGAGCCGGTCCTGATCACCACCGGCCGGCAGTTGCGGACCCACGGGCTGTCCGGGTCGGCCGTGGTGATGCTCGACGGGGAGTGCTCATTCCTGT
>JAGQTO010000112.1:8046-8168 GCA_020439025.1 Mycobacterium sp.
TTCTGGTGGCCGGTACGGTCGGTGAGGTCGGAGAGCGAATCGTCGCGCTGCGCTCCGAGGCCCGGGCCCGGCACGGCTGGATCATGGACACCTACCTACTGCGTGCGTGACATGATCGGGGC
>JAGQTO010000402.1:0-588 GCA_020439025.1 Mycobacterium sp.
GCCGACGAACCGGCGATCCGGGTGTTGATCCGGGTCCGGCGGGAGGAGGGTTTGGCGCTGGCTGCGGCGCTGCGGGAAGCGATCGCGGTGCACAGTGCGCGGCACGACCACGAGGCGGTCCGGGTGCAGATCGACCCACTGCACATCGGCTGAGAGCTACCACCGATAGGCTGTCACCACATTGAACGGGAGGGCTCGCATGAGGTCGAAGGGCCGCAGGGTCGGGTTGATCTTCCCGGTCCTGCTGATCCTCATCGGGCTGCTCTGGCCGGCGGTTTTCACCGGTTCCTCGCAGGGCTCGGCGGTTTCCGATCCTGTCGTCATCACCAATCTGCGTGCCGACTACACCGTGGACTCCGACGGGCTGATGCAGGCGACCGAGACCATCACCACCGAGTTCCCGCGCTGGCGGCATGGAATCTTCCGGTTCTTCGACGTCGGCAACCCCAACGAATCACATGTCCGGCAGGTGCCGGAGGTCGCCGAGATCACTCTGGACGGCAAGCCGGTGCCGTACACGCTGCTGTGGCAGCGCGCCGATCGTTTCCTGGTGGCTAAGATCGGCGACCCCGACAGCTATCTCTCATC
>JAGQTO010000402.1:716-6235 GCA_020439025.1 Mycobacterium sp.
ATCCCTCCCGGCTGGAGCAATGAGATCGACCGGGCCGAGATCTCGGTACGGTTGCCCGGCCCGGTGCCTGGTGCTCAGTGTTCGGTAGGCCAGGGCGTCGGTCGCGCGTGCGACGGACTGAGGGTCGACGGCGACACGGTGACGCTGTCGGCCGCGAACCTGCTGCCTCGGACTCCGGTGACCCTCCGGGCGGGTGTGGACGTTCCCACCCCACCGCGCGCGACGGTGCCCTGGTCGGTGCGCTGGGATCCGGTGCTGGGCCGTTCGGTGCCGCTGGTCGCCTGGTTACTGGGGCTGACCGCCGCGATGGGTCTGGGCGCCTTCCTATGGTGGCGCACTACCGTCGAGCCGACGCCGGGATTCCCTCTGCAGTACGCGCCCCCGAAGGGGCTGGGACCGGTGCAGTGCGAATACATCCGGACCGAGAGCGTGCCGGCGCACGGGCTGACCGCGACACTGTTCCACCTCGCCGACCGGGGCCTGTTGTCGCTGGAACAGGAAAGCTCGAAGAAGTGGACGGTGCGCAGTGTCGGCGAGGCCGGGGCCTGGGCCGACGTCGATCCGGTCAGCGTGGCGGTCGGCTCCGCGCTCGATCTGACCCGTCCGGGGCGGACTTTCCACGCCAACGGGTCGGTCAGCGCGGGCCGCAGGCTCACCCGCGCGAAGGACGATATGGGCACCGCCGTCAAGGCGTGGGCGTTCGGCGGCGGGCTGATGGTCAAACGCCGGGTGGAGCTGTGGGCGAGGCTGGCCAATTTCGTCTCCCTGGTGCTGGCCTTCACCGCTTTCACCCGGTGGTTGTTCCCGATCACGCTGTGGGGTCTGCCGTTCGCGGTGTTCTTCCTGTTCTCGGCACGGTCCTGGGGTGCGGGAGTCGGCACCCGCCGCACGGCCGCCGGGCGCCGGTTGTGGTCGGAGGTGGGCGGCTTCCACCGCATGCTGGCGACCGATTCGGCGGAGTCCCGGTTCGACTTCTCGGCCCGCAAGGATCTCTACACCGCCTACATCCCGTTCGCGGTGGCCGGCGGCGCCGCCGCGATGTGGGCGGCCAAGTACCAGGCCGCCACCGGGCAGCCCCCGCCCGAGCCGGGTTGGTACCACTCCTCGTCGGGCAGCAGTTGGAGTTCGGTGTCCTCCGGGGGTGCTAGTTTCGACAGCTTCGAGTCGGCACTGTCGTCATCCATCGGCGCCTACACCGCATCGCAGTCCTCCTCGTCCAGCAGTGGCGGAGGGGGAGGCGGCGGTGGTGGCGGCGGTGGCGGCGGAGGAGGAGGCGGTGGATCATGGTGACCCTTGTTCTGATCCTGGTGTTGGCGCTCGCGGTGGCGGTGCTGATCGGTTTCGTCATGGGCTACAACAAGCTGCGCACGGCCGACGTTCGCGCCGACGAGGCCCTCGGCGGCATCGACGTCCAGCTGACCCGGCGCGCCTCGCTGATCCCCAGCCTGGTCAGCACCGTCCAGGGGTATGCCGGCCACGAGAAGGCCGTGCTCGGCCACATCGCCGACGCCCAGAACGCCCTGATGGCCGCGACCGCGGGCAAGTCCGTGCAGAAGCGGACCAGCGCCGAGCATGAATTCGACTCGGCGGTCGGTCAGGTGTTGGCGCTGGGTCAGGTCTATCCGCAGCTGGCGTCGTCGAATAACTTCCTGAACCTCCAGCAGAACCTCGCCGACACCGAGGACAAGCTCGCCTTCGCCCGGCAGTATTACAACGACGCCGCGGCCTCGGTGAACCGGTTGCGCAACACCATCCCGTGGATGTTCGTCGCTGGCATGGCCGGGGTAGGGGAGCGCGAGTTCTACCAGGTGCCGAAGTAGCCGATGCGCATCGTTTTCGCGGGCACGCCCACCGCGGCGCTGCCGTCGCTGCAACGACTGATCGACTCCCCTCGCCACGATGTCCTCGCCGTGCTTACCCGTCCGGATGCCGCGGCGGGCCGGCGGGGAAGACCGGCGCCCTCGCCGGTGGCGCAGATGGCCGCCGACAACGGCATCCCGGTGCTGAAGCCGGCGCGGCCCAACGGCCCGGAGTTCCTCGCCGAACTGGCCGCGCTGGGACCCGAGTGCTGTGCGGTCGTCGCCTACGGCGCCCTGTTGAGCGCTGAGTTGCTGACCGTGCCGGCGCACGGCTGGGTCAATCTTCACTTCTCGCTGCTGCCGGCCTGGCGGGGCGCCGCGCCGGTCCAGGCCGCGATCGCCGCCGGCGACACCGTCACCGGCGCAACCACCTTCCAGATCGAACCCGCGTTGGACTCCGGTCCGGTGTTCGGCGTGGTCACCGAGACCGTTCGCCCCGGCGACACCGCCGGGGACCTGCTGGGCCGGCTCGCGGACTCGGGGGCGGCGCTGCTGGAGGCCACCCTCGACGGCATCGCCGACGGGTCGTTGACGGCGGTACCGCAACCCGCCGAAGGAATCAGCCTCGCCCCCAAGGTGTCGGTGGAACAGGCGCGAATCCGGTGGGATCTGCCCGCTCATGTCATCGAACGCCGGATCCGTTCGGTCACGCCGGGCCCAGGTGCGTGGACGATGATCGGCGAACAGCGGACCAAGGTCGGGCCGGTCATCATCGATCCGACCGGCGATGCGCTTGATCCGGGAGCCATCGAGGTCGAGCGTTCCCGGGTGCGGGTCGGTACCGGGAGCCGGCCGGTGTTACTCGGGCAGGTTCAACCTCCCGGCAAGAAGCCGATGGCCGCACCGGACTGGGCCCGCGGCGCCCGGCTGGACCCAGAGGTCCGAGCGTCGTGAATCAGCGTCCCCGGACCGGCGGCGGCCGCCCGCCGAACCCCGGTCGCCGTCCCGACGCCGACCGGCCCCGGTCGCGTCGGCCACGTCGGACCCAGTTGGACCCGGCCAGACGCGCGGCCTTCGACGTGCTGCGCGCGGTGTCCGATCGCGACGCCTACGCCAACCTGGCCCTTCCGGCGCTGCTGGCCGAGCGTGGGATCAGCGGCCGGGACGCGGCCTTTGCGACTGAGCTGACCTACGGCACTTGCCGCACCCGCGGGCTGCTGGATGCGGTCATTGCGGCGGCGGCCGGACGCCCGGTGGACCAGATCGACCCGGTGCTGCTGGATCTGCTGCGGCTGGGTGCCTACCAACTGCTGCGGACCAACGTCGCCGAACATGCCGCGGTGGCGACCACCGTGGAACAGGCCGGAGTGGAATTCGACTCCGCCCGCGCTGGATTCGTCAACGCGGTGCTGCGGGCCATCGCCAAGCGGGACGAGGCTTCCTGGGTGGCCGAACTCGCCCCGTCCGCCGACGCCGACCCGGTCGGGCGCGCCGCCTTCGTGCACTCCCACCCGCGCTGGATCGCCCAGGCCTTCGCCGACGCGCTCGGCGCCGACGCGGGGGAACTGGACGTCGCACTGGCCGCCGACGACGCCCGACCGGCTGTGCATCTGGCAGCGCGGCCCGGGGTGCTCAGCGCCGACGACCTGGCAGCCGAGGTCGGCGGCACGCCCGGAAAGTACTCGCCGTATGCGGTGTACCTCGGCGGCGGCGACCCGGGTCGGCTGGACGCGGTGCGTGACGCCCGGGCACTGGTCCAGGACGAGGGCAGCCAGCTGGTGGCACTTGCGCTGACGCTCGCCCCATGCGCGGGTGAGGACGGCGGGCGCTGGCTGGACCTGTGCGCCGGCCCCGGCGGCAAAACCGCGTTGATCGCCGCGATCGCCGCGCAACGGGGGGCGGCCGTGACCGCCGTCGAACCCAACCAGCGCCGAGCCGACATGGTCGAGGAGAACACCCGCGGACTTCCGGTCGAGGTGGTGCGGGCCGACGGCCGCGAACCTCCCTTGCCGGCAGGCGGTTTCGACCGCGTGCTCGTCGACGCGCCCTGCACCGGGCTGGGTGCACTGCGCCGCCGGCCGGAGGCGCGCTGGCGGCGCACACCGGCCGACGTACCCGCGCTGGGCAAGCTGCAACGCGAACTGCTCGCCGCCGCGATCCGGCTGGTACGCCCCGGCGGCGTGGTGCTCTACTCCACCTGCTCCCCGCACCTGGCCGAGACCGTCGGCGTGGTGGCCGACGCCGCCCGGCGCCATCCGGTGACGGTGCTCGACGCGCGGGAACTGTTCGCCCCGGCCGAGAACCTCGGCTCCGGGCCGTCGGTGCAACTCTGGCCGCACCGGCACGGCACCGACGCGATGTTCACCGCGGTCCTTCGCAAGGACGGCTGAACCGCAAGCCTTACAGTGTCAGCCATGGCAACACCGACCCGGCCGATGATCGCGCCGTCGATCCTGTCCGCCGACTTCGCCCGGCTCGCCCAGGAGGCCGCCGCCGTCGAGGGGGCGGATTGGCTGCACGTCGACGTGATGGACGCCCACTTCGTGCCCAACCTGACGCTGGGCCTACCGGTGGTGGAGAGCCTGCTGCGGGCCACCGACATCCCGATGGACTGCCATCTGATGATCACCGATCCCGACCGGTGGGCACCGGGTTACGCCGAGGCAGGAGCCCACAACGTCACCTTCCACGCCGAGGCCACCGACAACCCCGTGGCGGTGGCCCGCGATATCCGGGCCGCCGGGGCCAAGGCGGGTCTGTCGATCAAACCCGGTACCCCGCTGGATCCGTATCTTGAGGTGCTGCGCGAGTTCGACACCCTGCTGGTGATGTCGGTCGAACCGGGCTTTGGTGGGCAGAGTTTCATTCCCGAGGTGCTCGACAAGGTGGCGAGGGTGCGCAATCTGGTCGATTCCGGGGAGTTGACGATTCTGATCGAGATCGACGGCGGTATCAACGCCGACACCATCGAGGCGGCCGCCGAAGCCGGTGTCGACTGTTTCGTGGCCGGCTCGGCGGTCTACGGCGCCGGGGATCCGGCCCTCGCGGTCGAGGCACTGCGGCGTCAGGCCGGTGCCGCCTCGCCGCACCTGCGGTTGTGACCGACCCGGAGCGGATTTCGGCCGCGATGCTCCTGGCCGTCGAACAGGCCCAGGCGGTGAAAGGCTCCACCTATCCCAACCCCCCGGTGGGTGCGGTGATCCTGGGCCCCGACGGTGATGTCGCCGGGGTGGGCGCCACCGAGGCGGCCGGCGGAGCCCACGCGGAGGTAGTGGCACTCCGGGCAGCGGGGAGCCGTGCCGTCGGCGGTACCGCGGTGGTGACGCTGGAGCCGTGCAATCACCACGGCCGCACACCCCCGTGCGTCGATGCCCTCATCGCGGCGGGTGTGGGGGCCGTCGTCTACGCGCTCGACGATCCGAACCCGGTGGCGGCCGGTGGAGCGCAGCGGTTGCGCGATGCCGGTGTGGCGGTGACCGGCGGTCTGCGCGCCCAGACGATCGCCGCCGGAACCTTGCGCGAATGGCTGCACAAACAGCGCACCGGGCTGCCGCACGTCACCTGGAAGTTCGCGACCAGCATCGACGGGCGCAGTGCGGCCGCCGACGGGTCCTCACAGTGGATCACCAGCCCGGCGGCCCGCGAGGACGTGCACCGTCGCCGCGCGGCGGCCGACGCCATCATCGTGGGCACCGGCACCGTGTTCGTCGACAACCCCAG
>JAGQTO010000403.1 GCA_020439025.1 Mycobacterium sp.
ACCGCGCCGTGTTCGACCAGCCCGCCCGTCAGAGTGCCGTCGGCGAACATCGCACCCAGTCGGCCCGGGGCCGCCCGCACCCGTCCGGCCGGGAGGGTGCCGACCGGTATCACCCAGCGCACCGCCTGCGGGTCGTCGGCGACCCGCTCCGGGTGGATGCCGATCATAGGAGGGCCGCGACGACCGTCCCGGCGATCAGCGACATCACCCAGGCCAGGACGAACATGTAGCCGAAGGCGATCAACGGCCAGGTCCACGTCCCGGTCTCCCGCCGGATGACGCCGACCGTCGACATGCACTGCAGGGCGAACATGAAGAAGACCAGCAGCGCGGCGATGGTCGGCGGGTCGAACAGCGGCCGGCTGGCCTCCGGTCCGTCCGAGACCCGCATCGCCTGCAGTGCCGCGACCGGATCCTCTGGGTCTTCCGCCGCGGCCACCTGCCCGAGGGTGGCCACGAAGACCTCCCTGGCCGCCAGGGAGGACAGCACACCGATGTTGATCCGCCAGTCGAATCCCTGCGGGGCGAAGATCGGTTCCATCGCCCGTCCGATCGACGCGGCGTAGGAGTTGTTGACCACATACGACGACACCGCCGCCTCATCGCCGGTGTCCACCCCGGCGGCGACCATGTCGGCCTCGCTGTGCAACGGCAGGTTCAGCAGCACCCACAACACCACGGTGGTGGCCAGGATGATCGAGGTCACCTTGCGCAGGAAGGCCTTGGAGGCGGTGACGACCTCGGCGACCACGCTCGTCAGCCGCGGAATCTGATACGGCGGCATCTCCATGTAGAACGGCAGCGCGGGCACGCCCCGGGAGGTGAACTTCTTGAACAGCGCGGCGGTCAGCATCGCCGCCACGGCCCCGAAGAAGTACAGCGCGAACATCACCACACCGCGGGCGTTGAAGATTCCCCACTCGGCGTCGGCCGGGAGGAGCATGCTCACCAGCAGGATGTAGACCGGCAGCCGCGCCGAGCAGGTCATCAGCGGCGCCCCCATCATGGTGGCCAGCCGGTCGCGGGCCGAGGGCAGCGACCGGGTCGCCATGATCCCGGGAATCGCGCAGGCGAACGACGACAACAGCGAGACGAAGGCGCGTCCCTCCAGCCCGGCCCGGGCCATCACCCGGTCCATCAGGAAGGCCGCCCGCGCCAGGTATCCGCTGCCCTCCAGCAGCGCGATCAGCACGAAGAGCAGGACGATCTGCGGCAGGAACACCAGGACGCCGCCGACGCCGCCGATGATGGCCTGGGACAGGAAGGACGACAGCCATCCGATGCCGACGTGCGCGGCGACGAGCTCGCCGAGCCAGCCGAAGAAGGCCTCGACGTAGCCCTGCAACGGCGCGGCCAGGGTGAAGATGGTCTGGAAGAACACGAACATCGTGGCCAGGAAGACGCCCGTCCCGATCACCGGCTGCAGCAGCACCGAGTCGATGCGCCGGGTCCGTCGGTCGACCTCGGGCAGGCGGTAGCCCGAGGCGCCCAGCACCGACTCCGCCCAGGCCGACACGTCGGCGGTGTCGGTCGGCGGGGGCACCACCGGCCGGCTCCACGACCGGTAGCCGGCCATCTCCCGGCGCAGTTGGGCCAGCCCTTCGCGCTCGCCGCCCGCCACCGCGACCACCGGCACGCCCAGGGCCCGGCTGAATGCCGCTATGTCCAGGCTTCCGTTGCGCCGGGCGAGGTCGTCGGTGAAGGTCAGTACCACGCAGAGCGGAAGTCCGGTCTGCTGAACCTGGGCCAGCAGACCCAGTGACCGCCGCAGGCTGGTGGCGTTGAGCAGGACGAGCATCGCCTCCGGCAGATCCTCGCCGATCCGGTCGGTGTCGAGGACGTCGACGACTACCTGCTCGTCGGGGCTGATCGGGTCGAGGCTGTAGGTGCCGGGCAGATCCTCGACAACCACCGTGCGCTCGTCGTCCAGATGCGCCCGGCCCTCGAACTTCGACACAGTGACACCGGGGTAGTTGCCGGTCTTGGCGTGCAGACCGGTCAGGGCGTTGAACAGCGTGGTCTTACCGGAGTTCGGGCTGCCGACCAGG
>JAGQTO010000404.1 GCA_020439025.1 Mycobacterium sp.
GGTTTCAGCTTGGTCATCACAAGGAACTCGCCGCTGTTACCGTCCTTCAATCCGGGGCGCGGCATCTTGGGGGTCGAGACGGACTCCGATGACGTAATGGGACTCTCCTTCCGGCGACCCTCGACCCTATCCAATCGCCTCGGCCACCGAGCGGTAATCGCCGACGCCGTTTCGGCCAGCAGCGGCAAGCGAGACCGCCCGTGCAACAGCGTTGGCTACCAAGCGAATGCGTAGCGGTTGATCTGTGCGTTGATCCGCTCGGCCAGATCCGTCGGAAGGGTGATGATGAGGTTCGCGTCGTCGACCGAGATGTCTCGACCGCGACGGTAGGCCAGGAGTTCTCGGGCCTCGGCGACTCGGTGGCACATCGTCACGATGAACTGGTCGTAGCCGATCAACGGGCACAATGCCACCGCCGAGGTGTCGTGAGCCAAAACCAGCGCGCTGGATTCGATCGGTGTCCGCAGGCAGCGCTCGGCCATGTCGAGAAAGGTGGCGTGATAGCCCATCAACCGGTCGGCGACGTAGAGGACCGCCTCCGGGTCGACGGGGCTTCTGCTGGACGCGCCATGGACGACCGAGGTGAACGCAGGGCTGAGCATGAAAGCGGTCAGGTGTTCGAGTTGCTCGCCGATCCCATTCATGGTCTGGCGGGTCAACTTGGCATAGTCCCTGCCGCTGAGCGGCGTTCCGGCCCGGGGTTGATAGCCAGCAGCGCAATTGCGCAACCGCGGAACGACGCTGTTTCGCCGCTGCAGCAGCGACGAGGCGAACGCCGCCCAAGCCCACAGCGGCGGCTTGTCGGCCAGCAAGCGGTCAAGTTGGTCCCGCCTCGAGACGACCTGGGCGAAGGGGGCCGCTTTGGGATCCGGTGGCAGTAGGCGCTTGGGCCTCGGGCCGAAGGGCCGCGCCAGATACTGCGCGGCGTGGTAGAACTCCGGCGACCACGGCCAGGGCCGGCTCAGGTCGAGCGCCCGCCGACGATTCACGCCGATCCCTCCGATCCCCGCGCCCGGCACAACCGAAACCGGACCTGCGAGCGGCTCGGGTCCGAATCGCCCTGACCGAACTTGCCGGTTCCAGCAAATTCGACGTCGACTGATGCCGCCATCGTTTCGCGGACCTCCGGCCCTGCCGGATCTGCCCCATCGACCGCAATGTCCCTTCCCATGACCCCTCCCTCCGAATCGACGGCTCCAGCCCGGAGGCGATCGAGCGCGGATCGAGTAAGGGGTTCCTCGCTGACACTCGGCGCGGTTGGGCCTTCACTTCGTGGCGCGGCTCCCCTTCGGCGTCTTCCGCCCGATGGGTGACCTCTGCCCGGCGTCGTCGTCCGACGTTTGCCCCGATCCGAAATCAAGCGCCGGCATACCGTTGCCGCTCGTGGCGGCTCCCTCTTCGAGGGTCAATCGGTGATTCAACGCCGCAGCCACCGCAACGTAGGCGCTGACCTCGCCGTTGCAGCCCTGCTCCACCCGGCTGACCAACTGCCGCGACACCCCGGCCAGTTGCCCGACATCACTTTGGGTCAGATACGCCTTGATGCGGGCGACGCGCAGTTGCGCACCGATTGCCTCCAGCTGTTCCTGCACCACCAGATCCGACATGTCTGTAACGGTACCATGACATTAAGAGATGTAATCGTTCCTCGACGTTACTTTTGCAGAACATGCACAGGTTCCCGTCGCAGCCAATCATCGACTACCTGCCCTGCTACTCGAGTGGCGTTGCCGTACGAAGTTGAGCGTGAGCTTGTCCCACGGGGGCGTCGCCGCGCTGGATGAACGCGTCAGAGAAGCGGGGTTGTCGTCGCGGCCGGCGTCGGGAAGCACTCGCATGAAGGGGCCAGAAGCCGCCGGCCGGTACGAGCAGGTTTTTTCGGGCCCCACCACGGCCTCGATTCCCGCGGGGCGCACCGTGCGACCGCGACTGCAGCCGTTGACGGCAGGGATACCTCTCGGATCTCATCCCCGAGACGTTCGTCTTCTCCGCGGGACGGTCGCTGACGGTGGATAGTGGTCGAGTGGAACCCACGCCTGATGAATCGGCGAACTCGTCGGCTCCCTCTCGTCGGGGGCGGCCGCGCAGCCAGAAAGCACGTGACGCTGTCTTGCGCGCAACGCGGGAACTGCTGCTCGAGGTCGGTCCGCAGGCGATGACGACCGATCAGATTGCGGGCCGCAGCGGGGTGAGCAAAGCGACGCTCTACAAGTGGTGGCCCAATAAGTTTGCGATCGCCGTGGAAGCGTTCCTGCGGGAGGAAACCGTCGTATCGCCGGTTCCCGACACCGGTTCGGCGCGCGAGGACTACCGCATCTGGCTTCGCAACACGGCCGATCTTTTCGCCGGGCCGTACGGCCGTGTGTTCGCCCAGCTCATCGGCGAGGGGCAGGTCGATCCCAAACTGCGCGCGGAACTACGGGAACGGCTATTGGCCCCGCGGCGGCGGATGACCCGCGACATTTGGGATCGCGCAGCACGGCGCGGTGAGCTGCGTGCCGATGTCGATTTCGAAACGGCGATGGATCTGATGATCGGTGCGGTGACCAACCGGCTGCTTCTCGGCTATGCACCGCTGGATGAAAAGGCCGCCGACGCGATCGTCGATACGGCGATGTACGGCTTCCTCGCGCAGAGCTGACACCGACAAATGCACAGGAAAAACCCAGCGACGCATAACCTCTTCATACAAACTGAACGTACAGTTTTGTATGGACGAAGGAGTCCAACCGAGAAGGAGGAGACCGATGAACAAAAAACTGCGCCGCATCATGCCGCTGGCCATTGCCGCCAGCGGGGTGGCAATCGCCTTCGCACCCACCGTGTCCGCTGCCCCGACCAACCCAGCAGGCAACTCGTCGATCGTCACGACACCCGGCAATGCTCAAATCACCACCCGGCCCGGACCGACTGCCGCGCAGGCCGGGGCACAGCAATACCCGTTTGCCGGCGACACTCTGCTTTTCCACAACGCCCACGGGGCCGTTGGCGGACATCCCGGTGGACATCCCGGTGGCCCTGGCGGCGGCGGGAGTCATTAGCAACACCACCCGGACGCGAGGGCCGACCGGGCTGCTCGCGACAACGGAAGGGCCCAGCCCCTATCGGAGCCGGGCTCTTCTGCAGGACGGCCCCATCATGGAATGCGGTCCGATGCGCGCGTGCGTGATGACGGGCGGCTATCGAGGCGGTGCCCAGGGCGCTCAGCGAGGCACTGGCATGTGTCTTCGTCCAACCGGTGGAGAGGAGGTGTGCCGATGCACGTCGCCAGGATCATCGTGACGCCGCGTTGTAGGTCGGGCTACTCATCGGGAACGCCTACGCGAATCGACTACCAGCAGAGAGCCATTCGGTCGGCCAGGCTGGTTGGCCGACGACTGCCCGGTGAGATCTCCAACTGGAAATCAGCACTTGGCTTTTCACCGCGATGGTGGGGGCCGCGGGCCTGCTTCCTCCCCTAATACCGGGGCCTATGACGCCGAATCCGATGCTCGGCGGCGACGGTTGGGTGGGCTGTTCATCGAGCAGGTTCCTTTTGCGTGGTGCAGTGGATCCCACCGCCGCCGGCGGCGATGGCATCGATGTTGATCTGCACGACCTGTCGGTCTGGGAAGAGTCGTTCGAGCGAGGCTCTGGCGGCGCCGTCGCTGCGGGGGTCACCGAATTCGGGGGCGATGACCGCGCCGTTGCAGACGTAGAAGTTGATGTAGCTCGCGGCGAAGTCGACGTCGTCGAATTTCTTCCGGACGGTTGCGGGTCCTTCGATCACCTCGATCTGCAGCTGCCGATCGTGGGCGTCGGTCACCGACTGCAGGATGTCGAGGTGGCACCGGGTGACGTCGTAGTCGAATGACCGAGGGTCGGTATCCAGGCCGGCGACGACAACGCCAGGCCCGGCAAAGCGGGCGTAGAAGTCGGTGTGTCCGTCGGTGATGTCACGCCCGGCGATACCGGGCAGCCAGATCACCTTTGTGATCCCGAGCAGGCGTTCCAGCTCGGCCTCCA
>JAGQTO010000113.1 GCA_020439025.1 Mycobacterium sp.
GCTGCTGCTCGCCGCCTCGTCGGGAGCCCGCTCGGCGGCCGGATTGCGCACCGCTGGGAAGACTTCGGGATTTCTGCGCGGGGCCGCGCACTCGATCGCCGCGGCGGGCGCGAGCGCGGTGCTGGTGATGGGCTTCCCGGTTCTGCTGAAAGCGACCTCCGGTGAACTCGGTGCCGCGGGGGGCGTGGTGATCCTCGCGGTGACGCTGACACGGGCACCACTGCTGGTGCCGCTGACGGCGATGCAGGGCAATCTCATCGCCTACTTCGTCGACCACCGCAGCACGCGGCTGCGCGCCTTACTCGCCCCGGCCGGGATCGTCGCAACCATCGGCGGGATCGGGGTGGTGGGCGCCGCACTCATCGGCCCCTGGCTGATGCGGGTGGCCTTCGGCCCTGAATACCGCACCAGCGGTGTGTTGCTGGCCTGGCTGACGGTGGCGGCGGTGTCGATCGCGCTGCTCACCCTGACGGGTGCGGCGACGGTCGCCTCCGCCCTGCACCGGGCCTATTCGATCGGCTGGGTGGGGGCGACGGTGGCGGCCGCACTGCTGCTCACCCTTCCGCTATCCCTGGAGTCCCGGACCGTGATCGCCCTTATGTGCGGACCGCTGGTCGGTATTGGCGTGCACCTGACGGCGCTGGCTCGGGCCGATTAGCAACGCGGCAGCAGCCTGTAGGTTGTGGTCATCGAACAATCCGGCGTCTGGATCATCGTTCCAGCTTTCAACGAGGCGCGGGTCGTCGGCGAGGTCGTCACGGCCCTGCGGTCGTCGTTCTCCCACGTGGTCTGCGTGGATGACGGAAGTCGCGACCACACCGCCGAACTCGCCCTGCGGGCGGGCGCGCACGTGCTGTCCCATCCGGTCAACCTGGGCCAGGGGGCAGCCATCCAGACCGGGGTGGAGTACGCCCGCCGGCAGCCGGGGGCGTTGGCGTTCGCCACCTTCGACGCCGACGGCCAGCACCGGATCGGCGACCTCGCTGCCATGCTGAAACGGCTCGGCCGCGGTGACGTCGACATCGTCATCGGAACCCGGTTCGCCGGGTCGGCCGAGAACCGCACCCCGCCCCTGAAACGCCTCGTGCTGCGGACGGCGGCGCGGCTGAGCCCGAGCAGCCACCGACTCGGACTCACTGACGCGCACAACGGGTTGCGGGTGTTCAACCGTCGGGTGGCCGACCATCTGGACCTGACCATGAACGGAATGAGTCACGCCGGGGAATTCGTGAAGCTGATCGACGAGAACGGTTGGCGGGTGGCCGAGGCACCGGTGGAAATCCTCTACACGAAGTACTCCCTGACCAAGGGCCAACCGTTGCTCAACGGGGTCAACATCGTCTTCGACGGGTTCCTGCGCGGGAGGATGCGCCGATGAACTGGATCCAGGTGCTGCTGATCGCCGCGGTGCTCTCGCTGCTGGTGTACCTGCTGCGTTCGAGGACCAACGCCAAGGCGAAGGCGTGGGTCAAGGTCGGCTATGTGCTGTTCGTGGTCGCTGCCGTCTATGCGATCCTGCGGCCCGACGACACCACCGTGCTGGCCAACTGGCTGGGCGTGGCCCGCGGCGCCGACCTTCTGCTCTACGCGTTGGTCATCGCCTTCCTGTTCACCACGTTGAGCACCTATCTGCGGTTCAAGGATCTGGAGGTGCGCTATGCCCGGCTGGCCCGGGCCGTCGCGCTGCAGAACCCGCGCATTCCGGAACGTTAGCCCGGCAGGCCCCGGAAATACGCGACGGTGCGCGCAACACCCTCGGCGAGGCCGATCCGGGCGGGCCGCCCGCGTTCGGACTCCGCCTTGCGCGGATCCAGGCAGGACCGGGCGAGATCACCGAGCCGCGGCGGGGCGACGACGTTGACCGTCGCGTCGAACTGCGGATCCTGCACCGAGCGTCGCACGTCGATCTGGGCAGCCAGGTGGAAGACCACCTGAGGTCTGGTTTCGGCGAACAGCCCGATCAGGTCGTGGCTGACGATGTCAGCGTCGACGAAATCGAATCCGGCCCGGGTCCGCGCCTTGTCCAGGTTGACCGCGCGGCCGTGGCTGAGGTCGTCCAGGGCGATGACGCTGTGGCCCTCGGCGAGCAGCCGGTCCACCAGGGCAGAGCCAATGAACCCGGCCGCACCGGTGACCAGAGCCCGCATTGCGGCCACCATACCGCCGGGCCGCCGCGGTCCACCCGTACAGTCGTGGCGATGTCAGTTCGGCCGTCCGCGGGTGCGCTGCACCCAGTCGCCGCGGCCGCGGCCGCGCTGATCGCGCTGCACCTCATGGTTCGTGCGGTGCTGGCCTTCGGCGGCTACTTCTACTGGGATGACCTGATCCTGGTCGGGCGGTCGGGCACCCAGCCGCTGCTGTCGGCGTCCTACCTGTTCAACGACCACGACGGCCACGTGATGCCGGCCGCCTTCCTGCTGGGCGGCGTCATCACCCGGTTGGCGCCGCTGGTGTGGACCTGGCCCGCGGTCAGCCTGGTCGTGCTGCAATTGATCGCCTCGCTGGCTCTGCTGCGGGCCTTGTGGGTCATCCTGGGCTGGCGGCCGGTGCTGCTGGTCCCGCTGAGCTTCGCCCTGTTCACACCGCTGGCACTGCCGGCCTTCGCCTGGTGGGCCGCGGCGTTGAACTACCTGCCGATGGTCGCCGCCCTGGCGTGGGTGTGCGCCGATGCGATTCTGCTGGTGCGCACCGGCAACAAGCGCTACGCGCTCACCGCTGTGCTGGCCTACGGGGCCGGGCTGCTGTTCTTCGAGAAATCCGCGGTCATCCCGTTTGCGGCTTTCACCGTTGCCGCGCTGTTGTGCCACGTCGACGGTGACCGGGCCGCGGTGCGGACGGTGTGGCGCCGCGGCCGGCCGCTGTGGCTGGCCGCCCTCGCCCTGACGGCGGCCTGGGTGGCGCTCTATCTGGTGGTGGTCGACCAGCAACGGTGGAGCTGGGACCTGTCGATGACCTGGGATCTGCTGAGCCGATCGGTGACCCACGGCATCGTGCCCGGTCTGGTCGGCGGCCCATGGGTGTGGCAGCGCTGGGCGCCGGCCTCGCCGTGGGCGGTGCCCCCGATCACGGTCATGGTGCTCGGCTGGCTGGCGCTGGCGGCGGCGGTGGCCACATCGCTGCTGCGCAAACAACGCCTCGGCGCAGTGTGGCTGGCCGCGGCCGGATACGCGGTTGCCTGCCAGGTCCCGATCTATCTGATGCGCTCATCGGCCTTCACCGCGCTCGAGCTCGCGCAGACGCTGCGATATCTGGCCGATCTGGTGGTGGTGCTGACGCTGCTGGCGGCGGTCGGGATCTGCGCGCCGAACCGACCGGCCCCGCACTGGCTGGACGCATCGGGTCGGCGCACCGCCGTCGCGGCGAGTCTCACGGTCGGATTCGTCGCGAGCAGCTTGTTCTCCACCGCCACCTTCTTCACCAGTTGGCGCGACAACCCGACCAAGTCCTACATCACCAACGCCGTGCGGGGACTCGCCGCCGCACGGGCGGACTCGGCCGCGCCGCTGCTGGACCAGGATGTCGACCCGCTCGTCCTGCAGCGGGTGGTCGGTCCGGAAAGCCTGGCGAGCCACATGTTCGCACTCATCCGCGACCGGCCGGAGTTCGCCCGCTCCACCCCC
>JAGQTO010000405.1 GCA_020439025.1 Mycobacterium sp.
ATCGAGGAAGGCTGAGATGGCCAATTACACCGCTGCCGACGTCAAGCGACTGCGTGAGCTCACCGGCGCCGGAATGCTGGCGTGCAAGAACGCCCTGAGTGATGCCGACGGCGACTTCGACAAGGCCGTCGAGGCGCTGCGGATCAAGGGTGCCAAGGACGTCGGCAAGCGGGCCGAACGGGCCACCGCCGAAGGTCTGGTGGCGGCCCGGGACGGTGCGCTCATCGAGCTGAACTCCGAGACCGACTTCGTCGCCAAGAACGCCGAGTTCCAGCGGCTGGCCGATCAGATCTTGGGGGCGGCGCTGGAGTCCAAGGCCGCGGACGTCGACGCGCTCAACGCCGCCAAGGTGGGCGACAAGACTGTCGAAGAGGCGATCGCCGAGCTCTCGGCCAAGATCGGCGAGAAGCTGGAGTTGCGCCGGGTGCAGTACTTCGACGGCAACGTCGAGACCTACCTGCACAAGCGGGCCGCCGACCTGCCGCCGGCGGTCGGGGTGCTGGTGGAGTTCGAGGGCGCCGACAACGACGCGGCGCACTCCGTGGCGCTGCAGATCGCCGCGCTGAAGGCCAAGTACCTGACCCGCGATGAGGTGCCCGAGGACGTCATCGCCAACGAGCGCCGCATCGCCGAGGAGACCGCGAAGGCCGAGGGCAAGCCCGAGGCCGCGCTGGCCAAGATCGTCGAAGGCCGGCTCAACGGGTTCTTCAAGGACGTGGTGCTGCTCGACCAGCCGTCGGTGGCCGACAGCAAGAAGAACGTCAAGGCGCTTCTCGACGACGCCGGGGTGACCGTGACCCGGTTCGTCCGCTTCGAGGTGGGCCAGGCTTAGTCGCCCGGCCAATCATGCGGGTAGTCAACGCCTTCACCGACGACGCACTCGGCGATCTCGACGCCGTCGGGATGGTCGATGCGATGCGCACCGGGCGGGTGTCGCCGACGGAGTTGGTCGGTGCCGCCATCGCCCGGTGCGAATCGGTGAACCCGGTCCTCAACGGCCTGGCGCACGAGACCTTTGCCAGGGCGCTGGACCGGTCACAGACCCGGCTCGGCGGATACTTCGACGGCGTTCCCACGTTCTTCAAGGACAACGTCGACGTCGAGGGCATGCCGACGATGAACGGCACCGACGCCTGGGAACCGGTCCCCAAGACCGGACACGGCGAGTTCGCGCGGTTCTTCCTGGCCACCGGCTTGATCCCGCTGGGCAAGACGCAACTGTCGGAGTTCGGTTTCAGTGCCGCCGCGGAGCATCCGCGCATCGGGGCGGTGCGCAACCCGTGGGACACCGACTACACCGCGGGAGCGTCGTCCTCGGGTTCGGGCGCATTCGTCGCCTCCGGGGTGGTCCCGATCGCCCACGCCAATGACGGCGGAGGTTCGATCCGCATCCCTGCGGCGTGCAATGGACTGGTCGGGCTCAAGCCGTCCCGCGGCCGGCTCCCGCAGGAAGAGATGACCCGCAGGATGCCGATCCGGTTGATCAGCGACGGCGTCCTGACCCGGTCGGTCCGCGACACCGCCGCCTTCTACCGGGAGGCCGAGCGGATCTGGCGCAACCGCTCGCTGGCGCCGGTCGGAGCGGTCACCGGTCCGGGCTCCGAACGTCTGCGCGTCGCCGTGGTGACCCGTTCGGTCAACCGGGACTCCAGCCCGGCAATCCGGGACCACACGTTGTCCACCGCGGCCCTGTTCGACGAACTGGGTCACCGGGTCGACCATCTGGACGCCCCGCCGATACCGGACTCCTTCGCCGACGACTTCCTGCTCTACTGGGCATCGCTGGCGATGTCGCTGGTGCGCACCGGCAGGCTGATGTTCGGCTCAAGCTTCGATCGGAGCCGGCTGGACAACCTGACGCTGGGACTGGATCGGCACGCCACCCGCAATCTGCACCGGGTTCCGCTGGCGGTGGCCCGGCTGCGGCGGCTGCGCAAGGCCACCGATCGGTTCTACCAGGACTACGACATCCTG
>JAGQTO010000406.1 GCA_020439025.1 Mycobacterium sp.
CAGCCCATCGGTGGATCGAGGCTAAGGCCGTTTCTGCCGGGGTGGCGACGGCTGTCCCGCCGGGGTGGTCGGCACCGCCGACGTCGGTTGTGCACCCGGCGATTACCCACACGCACACCGCGGTCACTGCGGCGAGCCCGGCGCGGCGAACATCGGTGCTGAGGCGGCGGCAGGCAGGGCGGGGTGAGGTGGTCACGATGCGACGACCTGCCAGTGCACCACTCTCGGGGACACCCGGATGCGCTGGATCACCTGCGCGCGGGCCATGCTGACCAGGTGCCGGTACACCCCGGTGGGCCCGTCCTGCGCGGTGCGGGGCACCGCGACGACATGCCAGTCCCGATGGCATTCCAGCACCCGCAGCTTGCGCGAGTGAGGCGGCGCGTCGCAGAGCAGTGCGCAGGGAATCGCCAGGCGATCGCAGCGCCACGGCATCATCCGGGCCAGCTCGGAGGTGCTCATGGCACGGTTGCTGGCCCGCAGGGCGCCCAGCAGTTCCGCGCGGATCATCATCGTGTCGGCAGTGGTCATGGCTGCCGCCCGGCCGGCACCGAACGCAGCGGCCCAGCGGCGGGCAGCGCGTGCAGCCGCGGCCGCGTGGGAATGAGCAGCGCAAGGCCGCGCGCAACACTGCGCTGCGCGGGATCGCCGCCAGCCATGTCCTTGGCCCACCGACCCAATTCGGGCTGATCGGTGGGGACCAGCGCCGCTAAGGTGACCACCATCGCCATCAGGTCGTGATGATCGGTGTTGAGCAGGCCGCGCCACACGTCGGCGGGATCGACCTGGCGGGTGTCCTCGACCAGAGCGAGGGCATCGGCATAGTGGCGGCGGCATTGCTCGACGCGCTGCTCACTGCCCGAATACCGCAGGGGCGCAGCGGCGTCCATCCCGAGGCGGTAACGCAGTTCGGCGGCCACCTCGGAGTGCGCGAGAAGCAAGCCGACGCGCACCACCGACTGCATAGGCCACTGTTCTGCGGTGTCGGCGTCGCCGGGTCGCCACCCGTCACGGCGGAACTCCGCGGCATGGCCGCGCACAACGTCTCCCACCGCAGCGGTGACTACTCCGTAGACCTCGGCGACCGCGGCCCGCGTGTCTGGGTGTGGACCCGGGGGCAGTAACTCCTCGAGAACCGCGACCCCGACGGCTACCAGTCGGTCGCGGCGGCGGGCGGCGCGCGCCTGACTCGCGCGCGCAGCGTCGCTGGCGCGTTCGGCAGCTGTGCGGACACGATCGGTGGTACGCCGGCTGCTGCTGGGTTGCGGCGCGCTCATCCCGTGAGCCCCGGCCGGTCAGAGTTGATGACGGGGGCCGCCCCGCGATCGGGCGTCCGCTGATGGGCGGTGACCAGTTCGGTCAATGTTCGGCGTTCGGCGTCGTTGAGTGTGGCCAGGTGCGCGGCGAGCAGCGTCGACGTCGGGGTGCGGCCGCGCCGGGCTGGCGGCGCCGCGGTGAACCGCTGCAGGCCGTCCTCGTCGGTGGGCACGGCGTGAAACCACGACGCCTCGAAGTCCACCAGCTGCCAGCGGTAGTCGTCGCTGAGGATGGTCGCGAGCCAGTAGCCGATCCGCACTGTCGCCGACGCGGCGAGCGTGCTGCCGGGAATCGCCCACGGATGAATCTGCTCCGGTCGGGCCGTGATCGGCACCCGCAACCGCAACATCACCTCCAGGTGCGCGAGTGGCCGGGCGTTGGCCTCGCCGAGCGTCCTCAGCGCGGCGCACAGATCGTGGTGCAGGGTGCGGTGAGGGGGGGCGGCGGTGTCGCTCATCTCGACGGTGTCGCCCGCGGGTGTCAGCGCGGTCGCGACGCCGGGGCCGAAGCGGGTGAACCGCCAACCGTGATGGAGCAGACGGGTCGCGCACCAATGGGCCTGCGCCAGAGCGGTATCGCTGTCCGACCCCCCTGGCTGGGTACGGACACGCCGTGCGGGGGTCGCGGCGCGTTGTGTGGTGCGGGGCATCGGGGACTCCTAACTGTTGGGTGCCGGTGTACTGCGGTGCGGTGGTGCTGGTGCTCGGGGGGAGGCGGGCGCCGCGGCGGTGTCGGAGGGGCGGCTG
>JAGQTO010000114.1:0-374 GCA_020439025.1 Mycobacterium sp.
GGGTGTCGGGCGTGATGTGGGAGGGCCAGCGCGGGAGTGTCTGTGGTGAAACGACCAAGAATCACTAGCGAGAGGAACACCGCGAGGGCCCTGGATCAGTCTGCCTTGTTGGAGGTGCTCGATGCACTGCGCACCGCCGATGCCGGTGAGCGGATCACCCAAGCCTGCGAGGTCGTCTATCAAGCGCTGATCGACGCCGAGCTGACCGCCAAGATCGGCGCCGCCGCCCATGAGCGCACCGAGACCCGCACCAATCAGCGCAACGGGTCGCGGCCGCGCACCTTGTCCACGGTCGCCGGGGACCTGGAGTTGCGGATCCCCAAGCTGCGCAGCGGGTCGTTCTTCCCGGCGCTGCTCGAGCGGCGCCGCCGGGT
>JAGQTO010000114.1:464-12958 GCA_020439025.1 Mycobacterium sp.
TGGGGGCGGATTCGGGGATCTCCAAGAGCGAGGTGTCGCGGATCTGTAAGGACCTCGACACCGAGGTCGCCGCCTTCCGCGATCGGCCGCTGGGTGAGCAGCGTTTTCCGTATGTGTTTCTCGATGCCACCTACTGCAAGGCCCGGGTCAACCACCGCGTGGTCTCCCAGGCGGTGGTCATCGCCACCGGAGTCGCCGCCGACGGCCGCCGCGAGGTGCTGGGCTTTGACGTCGGCGACAGCGAGGACGGGGCGTTCTGGACGGCGTTTCTGCGGTCGCTGAAGTCCCGCGGACTGGCCGGAGTCCAGCTGGTCATCTCCGACGCCCACGCCGGGCTACGGGCCGCCATCGAGGCGGTGCTGATCGGATCCTCGTGGCAACGATGCCGGGTCCATTTCCTGCGCAACCTGCTGGCCCAGGTCCCCAAGGGATCGGCGGAAATGGTGGCCGCGGCGATCCGCACCATCTTCGCCCAACCTGACGCCGAGCACGTGCGTGAGCAACTCGACACCATCGCCGGCATGCTCGGACGGCAATTCCCCAAAGTCGAGGCCATGCTGCGGGAGGCCGGCACCGACATCACCGCCTTCGCCGACTTTCCCGTGGCGCATTGGAAGAAGATCTGGTCGACCAATCCCTTGGAGCGGTTGAACAAGGAAATCAAGCGCAGAACCGATGTCGTCGGGGTCTTTCCCAACCCCGCCGCCCTGCTGCGCTTGGCCGGCTCGGTCCTGGTCGAGGCCCACGACGAATGGCAAGTCGCCGACAAACGCTATCTGTCTGAAACCAGCCTCGCTCTACTCCAGCTCAGCGACCCCAGCAGCGAAACCGTTGCCCCCACAGCCGCTCTCACGGCATAGTGAACAACCACAGAGCCTCACGCGAACACGCGACCGCTCTTACACCACGCAGCGGGACGTGACCAACACCTGAACTAACCTTCGAAGTGCTGCGACGAGCAGGTGTAAGGGGATATCGGTGACCGGGGGCGGACTGACTTGGCACCTGCTCCACGGGACTGCCTGCCCGACCTATGGGGCCAGCCGGGCGGTACGGGGCCGGGCCAGCGCGTCTTGCCGGAGCGCTAGGTACGCGCCGAGCCGTACTACTCTCTAGGCCGCCATTCTCGTGGGCGCGTACCCGCGTGAAGAAGAATCAGGTGCCGCTGTCGGAGCCGGTGCCTGCGTACCAGCTTTACTGGCAAGTGCGAACTCGACCAGCGTGTCGAGCCGGTCGGACTCTTCACTCCACCGAATACCGATCCAAGTACCAAACACCACCAAGGCAGCAACGATAGCCACGGTGGCAGCAGCCACGCTGGTCATGACGCCGACCCGAAAGCCGTCGCGAAGCAAACAGCAGGTTGTGTCGAGATCTTCATGAACCCCATAGTGAACCGGTGAGCTGATTTCCCGCTGTGTGACAACTGGGAAGTTCTCACCCGAATCGCTTAGAGACCGGCTCGGAAATTGCTTGGTTGATCCTGGTGCATCACGCCTCCTGCCGATCGAAGGCAACCGGAACGACCTCCACGCCGAACACCGGCCCCCTTTGGAACCCATTTGGACACCGGCCCCGCAGAAGCTGCGGTAGCTGCACGAAGCGAACGAATTGTTCTGGCTGCTCAGAGCGGTTTCAGCAAGCTGAACTAGCGATTCTGCGGGGTTGCGGTGCCCGCTCGGACAAGCTGGTCGGTTGCGTCGGCGCCTCAATCGGCGCTCGGCGCCCGTTAACGGGTGCGCAGCAGGCTCGCGACCGTGGTGACGAACAGCACCACCGCGATAACGCCGATCGACATCGCCGTGGAGATCTCGGGCACCTCGACGTAGTCGCCGTTGTTGATGAACGGCAGCGTGTTCTTGTGCAGCGCGTGCAGCATCAGCTTCACCCCGATGAAACCCAGGATGATCGCCAGTCCGGCCGACAGATAGACCAACCGGTCCAGCAGCCCGCCGATCAAGAAGTACAGCTGACGCAGGCCCATCAGTGCAAAAGCGTTGGCGGTGAAGACGATGTAGGGCTCCTCGGTCAGCCCGTAGATGGCCGGTATCGAGTCCAGCGCGAAGAGCAGATCGGTGAAGCCGATGGCGACCAGCGCGAGCAGCATCGGGGTGACGGCCCGCTTCCCGTTCATCCGGGTGACGAACGCGTCGCCGTCGTAACTGTCGGAGGTCGGCACGAACCGGCGAACCAGGCCGACCAGCCGATTCTCCCGCTCCACCTCCGCCTCGCGCTCGTGGCCGCTCTCCCGGGCCAGCTTCAACGCGGTGCCGATGAGGAAGATACCGAAGACGTAGAACACCCAGCTGAAGGTGTTGATCGCGGCGGCGCCGGCGGCGATGAAGACCGCCCGCATCGCCAGCGCCATGACAATGCCGATCAGCAGCAGCTTCTGCTGATAGATCCGTGGAACTTTGAAGGAGGCCATGATGACGGTGAACACGAACAGGTTGTCCACCGACAGCGCCTTCTCGGTGACGTAGCCGGCGAAGTACTCCCCGCTGAACTCGCCGCCCCACTGCCACCAGACGAAGAGGCCGAAGATCACCGCGACGGTGATGTAGACCGTCGACCAGATCGCCGACTCCCGGAAGCTCGGATCATGCGGAACCCTCACGTGGGCGAAGAAGTCGAACACGAACAGGCCCAGGATGACCGCGCAGGTGATGATCCAGACCTGAGTGGATACGCCCATACCCGAATACTATTTCGGAAATTATTGTTGTGTCGCGACCGAACGGCTACGGGTCGGCCGCCACAACGCCGGTGCCCGACGCGCCGTCATCAAATAGGCGACCCAGGACACCAGCACCGCTGAGAAAGCCGCGGCCTGCGCGTAACCGGTCGCACCCGAGGGATACATCACACCGGTTATGTAGTGATCGATGAATCCCGCCTGACTCAGCGGCGCCAAACCGGCCCGCGGGCGCGCCCACTGCTCCAGCGCGGTCAGCGGGCACAAGAAATGCAGGCCCACACTGCCTATTCCCCACAGCACCACCGGCACGTGCAACCAGATGGAGCGCCGCCTGCGCAGCGCGAGGAAACCACCGCTGGGCAGGTAGACGAGGAACGCGAAATGAGCGGCGACGACCAGCCACACCAGCGCGGTGTACAGCGGCCGCATGCGGCTCAGCCTACCGGCGGACCCGTCGTCACACGTACCGTGAATCCATGCCCCGTCAGGTGCTGTTCCTCTACAACGACCCCTCCGCGCCGGAGGCCCTGATGGGCGAGGTCTTCGCCGAATCGGGTTTCGACATCGACACCTTCGAGGTGGTGCCGGCCCACCGGGCCGAGGACCCCGCCCTGGACGTCACCTTCCCCGATCCCCTCGACTACGACGCCATCGTGCCCCTCGGAGCGCGCTGGGCGGTCTACGACGATCGGCTGGCGGACCGCTGGGTGGCCGGCGAGATCGCGATGGTGCAGCGCGCGCTGTCCGCGGGCCTGGGGGTGCTCGGGGTGTGCTTCGGCGGGCAGTTGCTGGCCCGCGCACTCGGGGGCACCGTCGCGAGTTCCCCGCTTCCCGAGGTCGGCTGGCATGAGGTATCCAGCAGCAGACCGGACCTGGCCCCGGGCGGAACGTGGTTCCAGTGGCACTTCGATCGCCTCACAGCACCGCCCGGCGCCATCGAGATCGCCCGCAGTGAGCGCGCCACGCAGGCCTTCGTCTCCGGCCGCGCCCTCGGGTTGCAGTTCCATCCCGAAGTCGACGCGGCACTGGTGGAGCGCTGGATCGATGAGGACGGCGGCGCGGACCTGGCCCGGGTGGGACTCGACCCCGACGACCTGCGGGCCGAGACCGCCGCGCACCTCGACGACGCGGCCCGCCGGCTACGGCTGTTGGTCAGCGGCTTTGCCGGCCTGCTCGAGGACCGCGGCGTCTAGCAGGCCTTCCACGACGCGAACCACCTCCGGCAGAGCGGCCGCCACCGCCGGGCTCAGCCCGAGGCCGTGGCCCGTGTCGGCCACGTCGACGGCCACCACGACCAGCTCTGCGGGGACCCGGTCCAGCGCCCGGCCCAACTCATAGGTCTGCCGCAGACCGAGATCGTGGGAACTCACCGGGACCGGGTCGGCGAGGTCCTCGATCGCGCACCGGCGGACCCTGCCCGGGGTGTCACCGTTCGCGGCATCCACCAGGACGGCCAGGTCGGCGCCGGTCCAGGCCTCCAGAATCTCCGTCGGTTCTCCCCCGCAGGCGACCACGCGCAGACCGGGCCGTGGTCGCGCCGCCAGCGCGGCGGCGACCGCCGGACCGATGCCGTCATCGCGGCGGCGGTCGTTGCCGATCCCGATCACGACGGACCCGCCGGCCCGTCGGCTCACCTGCGCGACACCGTCAGCGTCAGGAAGTGGGTGGCGCAGGAGATGCAGGGGTCGTAGTTGCGGATGGCCCGCTCGCACATCGTCGTCAGCGCGGCGTCGTCGAGGCCGGCGTCGGCCACCACCACCCGGGCGAGGTCGTCTTCGATGGCCGCCTGGTTCTGCGCGGTGGGCGGAACGATCACCGCGTCGGCGACCAGGCCGCCCTCGTCGATCCGGTAGCGGTGATAGAGCAGGCCGCGCGGGGCCTCGCTGACCCCGTGCCCGACCCCCGGACGCGCCTCGACGTCGACGTAGGGCCGCGCGGGCGGCTCGTAGGCGTCGATGATGCGCAGCGCCTCCTCGACCGCGTACACCACCTCGACGGCGCGAACCACGATGCTGCGGAACGGGTTTCGACACTCGGTTCCCAGACCGGCGGCGCCGGCGGCCTCTTGGGCCAGCGGGGAGAGCAAATGATGGTTCAGCGAGTAGCGGGCCAGCGGACCGGTCAGATGCCGGCGGCCGTCGAGCGTAGCGTGCAATGCGGTGGAGTGCGGGACCTGGGTCTCGCGGACGTGCTCGCTGAATTCGGCGATCGGGAAGGACGGACCCGCGCTGCGGGCGATGGTGCCGTCCTCGAGGGGGTAGCGCTTTCCGGTCAGGGCGAGCAACTCGTGGGAGACGGTCAGATCGGGGAAGTCGAACCCGGCGACCCAGGTGACCGTCGCGAGCGCGTCATCCAGTGCGCGCCGGAGTTCCTCGGCGACCGGCGCCAGATCCGCGCGGGTCGGAACCGAATAGAACCCGCCGATACGCACGTTGATCGGGTGGATCGAGCGGCCTCCGACCACCTCCATCAGCCGATTGCCGGCCTTCTTCAGCGCCAGCCCGCGTTCCACGGCCTGCCGGTGGTCACGAGCAACGGTGATGATGTCGGGGGCACCGAGAAAGTCCGGCGCGTGCAGCATGTAAATGTGCAGGGCGTGGCTGTGGATCCACTCCCCGCAGTACAGCAGCCGGCGCAGGGCCGTCAGCTGTGGATCCAGGGTGACCCCGCAGGCCTGCTCGATCGCGTTGCAGGCGCTGGTCTGATACGCCACCGGGCAGATGCCGCAGATGCGGGCGGTGAGGTCGGGCGGCTCGGTGTAGGACCGGCCGCGCAGGAACGCCTCGAAGAACCGGGGCGGCTCGTAGATGTTGAGCTCCACCCGTTCCGGCACACCGTTACGCAGTTCGACATGCAGGGCGCCCTCCCCCTCGACCCTGGTGAGAGCCCCGACCCGGATGGTTCGCGACGTCATCGTTCCCCGCCCCGCTCGTTGTTGGCCCGCTCGTTGTGAAATTGGGTCACGTTGAAGGTGTCGAAAACGCGTTCGACCTCGGCCCCGGACATCCCGTCGCGGTGCAGAAGCGGGATCATCGCGCCCGTATTCGGCGTGGCCATCGGCCCGAAGCAGCCGTAGCAGCCACGGTGGTGCCGGGGACACAGTGCCCCGCATCCGGCGTGGGTGACCGGTCCCAGACAGGGGATGCCCTCGGCGACCGTCACGCAGCTCACTCCGGAGCGCTTGCATTCGGTGCACACCGTGGCGGCGGGCAGTCTCGGCTTGCGGCCGACCAGCAGGGCGGCAAGCGTATCGAGCAACTGACCGCGGTCGATTGGACAACCCCGCAGCTCGTAGTCGACCGTGACGTGCGCGGACGCCGGAGTGGAGGTGGCCAGGGTGTCGATGTAGTCGGGACGCGCGTAGACCACCGAGGTGAACTCCGCGACGTCGGCGAAGTTGCGCAGCGCCTGGATCCCGCCCGCCGTGGCGCAGGCACCGATCGCCACCAACACGGCCGACTGCTCACGAACCTCCCGGATCCGCCGCTCGTCGGCCGGGGTGGTGATCGAGCCTTCGACCAGAGACACGTCATAGGGCCCGCCGGTCATCGCACTGGACGCCTCGGTGAACGCGGCGATATGCACCTGCTCGGCGAGGGTGAGCAGTTCGTCCTCGCAGTCGAGCAGGGTCAGTTGGCAGCCGTCGCAGGACGCGAATTTCCACACCGCAAGGCTGGGCATCTAGAGTTCCTCCACTTCCAGCAGCGGCCGGGCGACGTCGTAGCCGACCACCGGACCGTCCCTGCAGAGCAGTAGCGGACCCAGCTGACAATGCCCGCACCATCCGATACCGCACTGCATGTTGCGCTCCAGCGACACGCGGACATCCCGGGCCGCAATCCCTTTCGACATCAGCGCCCGGGCGGAAAAGTGCATCATGGCCTCCGGACCGCACAGGAAGGCGGTGGTCCGGTCGGGCTGCAACGCCAGCCGTTGCAACGGCTCGGTGACGAAGCCGATCTCCCCGGGCCAGCCGTGGATCGGGACATCGACGGTCAGGTGCACCTCCAGACGGGGATCCTCCCGCCAGGACTCGAGTTGGGCGGAATAGAGGAAATCCCTCGTTGAACGGGCCCCCGCGATCAGCACCAGCCGCCCGTATCGATCGCGTTCGGCCAGCGCCCCGAGCACGACCGGCCGCAGTGGAGCAAGCCCGACCCCGCCGGCGACCACGACCAGGTCGCGTCCGGCGGCTTCGGCCAGCCCCCAACTGGTGCCGAAGGGCCCGCGCACACCGATCGTCGACCCCGGCTCGGCGGCGCACAGCGCCGCGCTGACCGCTCCGACCGAGCGGATGGTGTGGGTGATGGTCCCGTCGGTGAGCGACGGGTCTCCGCTGACCGATATCGCGATCTCCCCGACGCCGAAGGCATAGAGCATCATGAATTCCCCCGGGGCGGGAGACTTCAGCACCGTACCGACCGGTTCCAGGCACAGCGTCACCGAATCGGCGTTCTCGACGTCTCGTTGGACAACCCGGTAGGGCACCGGCGCCATCTCAGTCATCGGTGCGCTCCTGCGCCCGCTGGGATTCCAGCGTCGCCATCTCCTCGGTGATGTCGATCCCGGTGGGGCACCACGCAATGCAGCGGCCGCAGCCCACGCAGCCCGACATTCCGAACTGGTCGTGCCAGGTTCCCAGTTTGTGGGTCAGCCAGTGCCGGTACCGGGAGGCACCCGAGTTCCGCACCGGGCCGCCGTGGATGAAGGTGAAGTCCAATTCGAAACAGGACGCCCAGTGCGTCCAGCGCTCGGCATGCTCACCGGCGAGGTCGGTGATGTCCTCGGCGGAGGTGCAGAAGCAGGTCGGGCAGACCATGGTGCAGTTGCCGCACGTCAGACAGCGGTTCGCGACCTCGCCCCAGTGCTCGGATTCCCGCGAGTCGATCAGCAGCCGGCGCAGATCGACCTCGGGCATCCGCCGTCCCATCCGATCGGCGGCGGCGGCGACGGCATCTGCCGCTGCGGCGCGCTCTCCGGAGGCCGGCGCCCGGCGGGGCACTTCGGCGAGCACCTCGGCCCCGGCCGGGCTGCCCGTCTCGACCAGGTAGCTCACCGTCTCGCCGTCGACCCGTTCGGTGAGCACCAGGTCGTATCCGGGCGCGCACGCCGGTCCGGTGCCCATCGACGAGCAGAAGCACAGCCCGCCGGGTTCGGTGCAGTTGACCGCGACGACGAAAGCCCCGTCGCGCCGGCCCCGATAGCCGGAGTCGGGGTGGTCCCCGCCGGCTAGCACTCGCCCGAGGACTCCCATGGCGGCCAGATCACAGCCCCGCACGCCCAGGAACGCATACCGCGCAGGCTGTTCCGCGGCGTCGGCGTCGGTCGACCACACCCGTTGCCGCGGGGGATGCAGGAACTGCTTCCAGGACTGCGGTCCCGCCGAGTGCCCGAACGCCGCACGGTCGGAGCGTCTGCGCAGCCGATAGGTCCCCGGCGCGACATCGACCCCGCAGCCATGCGGGAGGTCATCGGCGGAGTTCAGTTCAGCGAGCACGATGGCGTTGCCCCGCAACGTCGGCCCCACCACGCGGTATCCCCGGCGGCGCAGTTCGCCGATGAGATCGCTCAATCCCGCGCTGTCGATGACGACCGGGTCGAGGGGGGTCATTCCCCCATCCTGCACGATGTCCCCGCGGCTCGCGCGGGGCTAAAGTCACCGGCCCGGCGGAGACTACAGAACTCCCGGGGCGGGTTCGTGCCCCAGTTGGTGGGCCAGCGCGTCGGCGACGTCCGGCTGGCGGAACCGGTGTCCGAGGGCCTGCAGCCTGGCCGGGACGACGCGCTGATCGGCCTCGGCGAGTTCGGTCGCCCCCTGCCGGCCCAGCAGGACCCGCGGGCCGATCGCGGGCACCGGAAGCAGAGCGGGCCGATGCAGCGTCTGCGCCAGCGCGCGGGTGTAGTCGGAATTGCGAACCGGGTTGGGGGCCACCGCGTTGACCGGGCCGGCGAGCCGGGAGTCATACAGGGCGCGGTAGTAGACGTCGAGCAGGTCGTCGATGCCGATCCAGGACAGCCATTGGCGACCGCTGCCGAGCCGCCCGCCCAGCCCGAGGGCGAACAGCGGCCGCAGCAGTCGCAAGGTCCCGCCGGCGGCGGCCTGGACGATCCCGGTCCGCACCGTCACCACCCGCCGTCCCGCGTCGGCAGCCGGACCGGTCGCGGCCTCCCAGTCGGCCACCACGTCGGCCAGGAAACCCCGGCCCCGGGGACTGTCCTCGTCGAGCACGCCCTCGCCGCGGTCATGCCCGTAGAAGCCGATCGCCGAGGCGCTGACGAAGGCTCGCACGCCGGAGGTGGCGGCAGCGACCTCAGCCAGCCGCCGGGTGGGCTCGATACGGGAGTCACGGATGGCCCGCCGGTGAGCCTCGGTGAACCGTCCGGCGATCGATTCCCCCGCAAGGTGCACCACGGCGTCCACACCCTCCAGCAGAGCCGAATCGGGTTGGTCTGGCTCCCAACGCCTTTCATCGGCGCCGGCCGGATCCCTGCGCACCAGCCTGATCACCCGGTGACCGCCGGTGGTCAGCAGTGCCGCCAGTGCTGTGCCGACCAGACCGGAGGATCCGGTCATTGCGATCACCATCGACCCGGCTCCGGCCTCAGCGGCGTCCCGGTGGGCGGCGAGATCCTCGGCCAGCTGACGGTGCCGGTAGGCGAAGGTGGACCGCAGCGCCGCACCCGGCACGGTCGTGTCGACGATGTCGTGGACCCGGGTGGTGCCAGCGCCGGCGTCGCTGTAGCGGTGGGTATGCCGCCACCAGCCGATCACCCTGGGCGGCAACGTCATCAGCCCGTCCGAGGAGAGCACGTCGACGAACTGGTTCGGCGGGTCGTAACCGGCCGGATCGTGCTGTGCAACCCAGCGCAATCCGCCGGGAAGGCCCAGAATCGCACGTCCGTCAGCCAGGGATTCGGTCTCCTTGACCACCGTCATCGGCTGCCACGGCGGTACCAGTCTGCGCATCGCACCCGGCCGGGTGTGCCAGGCGAACACCTCGTCGAGTGGATGGCTGACGACGCTGGCGTACTCGATACCCATGCTCCCCCTTCTCCGACGTCCGGGTCACGGCTGTTCGCGCTGGGCCTCCGCGGCGCTGTCCTGCAGGTCGGTCTCGTCCTCGACGGCGAGGTCGTCTTCATCGACGATGTGAATGGCCGCCTCCTCAGCCGCCTCCGGGAACTCCTGCTCGTCGTCGCTGGGAAGGTCGTAGTCCGGCTCTTCGTGGACTACTTCTTCCGGATGATCCTCGTCGGCGATCTCGGCCTCGACGGGTTCGACCACCTCGGTGGAATCATCCGACGCGATGACCTCGGTCTCGGGGGCAGTCTCGACTGTGGCAGCGGCCGCGCCCGAAGCCACCATGGCCCCGCGTCGCGCCCGGTCCCGCACGGCATCGACGACGAGCAGCAGAACTCCCAGCCCGCTCGCGCCGATGCACACCCACGCGACGATCTCATTGCTGGTCACCACTGCGGTGACCAAGGCTGCCAGGCCGATTACGGCCAATACCAGTGCGACGATCAGCATCGCTATGCCTCCCGCGGGCTCACAGGTCGTTCGTCGTCTCCCACCTGCGGGATCCTAGACGGCACCGCTACTGGTACTGCGTGTACCCACCGTCGCCGGAATCCACCGGGGCCGCCGAACCGCGCTGGCCGAGTTCCTCGAGCTGGGATTCCAGATAGGTCTTGAGCCGGGTCCGGTACTCGCGCTCGAAGGTGCGAAGCTGCTCGAGACGACCCTCCAGGACAGTCCGCTGCTGGTTGATCGTGCCCATCAGTTCGGAGTGCTTGCGCTCGGCGTCGGCCTGCAGGATATCGGCCTTTTCCTGCGCCTGGCGCAGTTGGGCCTCCGAGCGGGTCTGGGCGTCGGTCAGCATCGCGTCGGCCCGCTGCCGAGCCTCATTGACCGTCGTCTCGGCGATGTAGCGGGCCTCCGAGACGATCTGGTCGGCGTTGGCCTGGGCGTCGGACATCATCTTGTCCGCCTCCGCACGCGCCGTGCCGGTCAGCCGGTCGGCGGTGTCCTGAGCCAGGCTGAGCACGCGGGCGGCCTTGAGCGCGTTGTCCTCGGTTGCGGAAGTCGGCGCCGCCGCAGGCGCGGGCTCCGCCGCCGGCTGGGCCACCGGCTCCGGCTCGGGTTGGTAGAGCGGAATGGCCTGAGTCTGCGGACCGCCGGCGCGGGCCGAGGCGAGCTCCTGATCCAGTTCGCCCACTCGCTGGCGAAGATCAGCGTTCTCCTCGATGAGCCGGGCGAGTTCGGTCTCCACCAAATCCAGGAAAGCGTCGACTTCGTCCTCGTTGTAGCCACGCTTGCCGATGGGCGGCTTGCTGAACGCCACATTGTGCACGTCGGCCGGTGTCAGTGGCATTGTCTGCCCCTCCGATCTGGGACGGTGGTTAAGAATCGCTCTGCAGTGTAAAGCGAATTCCGGTCGGTTCCGAACTGTAACTGGAGCACATCCTGTCACACCAGACCCGCCGGTTGCAGTAGTCAGGCGAATTAAGGCCGAATTTCAGAGTTTCGCCAATTATCCCGGCTGGGGGTGATATCGACTTCAAACCGCGGCGCTGAACGCCAGTTGCATCCCGATGAACGCCGCCAGCAGAAGCACCATGATGGAGAAGTCCAACCGGACCGCGCCGATGGTGAGCTGCGGGATGATGCGTCTGAGCAGTCGCACCGGCGGATCAGTGACGGTCATGATGCCCTCGAGGATCACGACGGTGGCGCCGCGGGGACGCCAGTCCCGGCTGAACGACCGGATGAACTCGACGACGATCCGGGCGATCAGCAGTAGCCAGAACAGGAACAGCGCGAAACCGAGGATTTCGAAGAACAGCTTCACCGGTACGGCGGTCCTTACCTGTTGCGAGACAGACGGTTACCGGCACGCGCCGGCATGGTGACCGCCAGCCTACCGATTCCTCCCGACGGCGGGGTCGCCCCGTCGGGCACTACTGGTAGCTGTAGAAACCCGCCTCGGCGATGCGGCGACGCTCTTCGGCCGAGACGTCCACATCGGCCGGCGCCAGCAGGAAGACCTTGGTGGCGACCTTGTCGAACGAGCCACGCAGCGCGAACGCCAGGCCCGCGGCGAAGTCGACGAGCCGCTTGGCGTCAGCGTTGTCCATCGACACCAGATCCATGATCACCGGCTGGCCGTCGCGGAAGCGCTCACCGATGGTGCGCGCCTCGTTGTAGTCCTTCGGCCGCAGAGTGGTGATCTTCGACAGCGGGCTGCCCTCCTCGAAGAGCATGGCCATCCGACGGGGGTCCATCGCCAGGGCACCGCGGGTCGAGCCGCGAAGGTTCCCGAACCGGGTTGCGTGCGGCGTGCGGTCGAACTCGCGGGGGCGGAACCGCGGCTCATCGGCGTAGCCGGCTCGGAAACCGCCGGTGGGCGGGTAATCGGGCTCGCGATCGTCGTACTCGTGCGCCAATCGGGGATCGCGGTCGTCGTAACGGCCACCGGCGCGGACGTCGTCGTAGCGGCCACCGGCGCGCATATCGTCGTAGCCGTCATCGTCGGCGAAACGCTCGCCGCGGCGGGCGAAGCTGCGCGCCCGCGCGGGGGCCGCCTCGCGTTCGTCGTCGTAGTACTCGTCTTCGTAATCATCCATCGGCGCCATGCCGAAGTAAGCCTTGACCTTGTGGAGAGTGCTCATCCGCGTGACCCTTCTGGAGAACTTCGGTGTCGGTAATTCTGATGTTCGTGATGAACTTGTGACTGGAGTGACTACTCAGGGAGACGTTAGAGGACGTCGGCCCATTAACGCCGTACCGACACGC